>NZ_JBSZJV010000001.1:0-462438 GCF_054188265.1 Stenotrophomonas sp. IS26 | reverse complement strand
GCGCTGACCTGGGTGACCGAGTCGTCGATCAAGGTCTTGATCTCCTTGGCCGCCCCGGCGGAGCGCTGCGCCAGTGCGCGCACTTCGGTGGCCACCACCGCGAAACCGCGCCCCTGCTCGCCCGCGCGCGCCGCTTCCACCGCAGCGTTCAAGGCCAGGATGTTGGTCTGGAATGCGATGCCGTCGATCACCGAGATGATCTCGGCGATACGCTTGGAGGACGCCTCGATCCCGGCCATGGTGGTCACCACCTTGCCGACCACCTCACCTCCCTTCGAAGCCACCTCGGCAGCGCCGGCGGCGAGCTGGTTGGCCTGCACCGCGTGGTCTGCATTCTGGCGAACCGTGGAGGTGAGTTCTTCCATCGATGCGGCGGTCTCTTCCAGGCTGGCAGCCTGCTGCTCGGTGCGGCGCGACAGGTCGCTGTTGCCTGCGGCAATCTCGCCGGCGGCGAGGTTGATGCTGCCGGTGGCCTGCTGGATGCGGCCGACGATGTCGGTCAACTGCGCTACCGTGGTATCGGCATCGTCACGCATCCGCGCGAACACGCCATGGAACTCACCGCGCATGCGCGCCGTGAGATCACCCGCGGCAATGGCACGCAGCAGCGCGGAAATCTGCTGCAGGTTGTCATCGCTGACCTGCATCATGGTGTTGAGGTTTTCGACCATCGCGCGGAAGTCGTGGTCAAAGCGCACCACATCGCCACGCTGGCTGAAATCCCCCACCGCCGCCGCCCCGGCCAGATCCCCGATCTGGGTATTGATGGCGCGCAGGTTGGCCTTGGTGGTATCCATTGCAGCAGTAAAGGCGGCCTGCTCGCCGGGCAGGCGGTCCATGTCCGGGCTCAGGTCACCGACCGCGTAGCGCTGCATCACTTCGACCAGGCGACGCGTGACCGCGATGTTGGCGCCCACCAGCTGGTTGGTGTCTTCCACCATCTTGCCGTACTCGCCCGGGAAGGTCTGCGCGTCCATGCGGTAGCTCAGCTCACCCGCCTCGTGTCGCTGGGCCATTTCACCCTGCGCGGCCATCACTGCGCGCAGCTGGCTGCGCATGCGCTGCATCGATTCAAGCAGCCGGCCGACCTCATCATTGCGCGCGGGCGGCAGCGGCGTATCCAGACGTCCCTCGGCGACGTCGGCCGAGAGCCGGACCGCATCGGCCAGCGGGCGGATCGCCTGTCGGCGCAGCAACACGTACACGCTGCCACTGAGCACCAGTGCCGCACCCAGACCAACGGCCAGGATGATCCACAGCAGCGCACGTGCCTGCGCAGTGATCAGCGCATGCGGCACGATCACACCCAGCGCGAAATGCTCTTCGCTGCCGCCGATGCGCAGCGGCACGTAGGTCTTCACGTTGCCTGCCGCATCCGGTTCGAAGGCATCAAAGGTCTTGTCTGCCTTGACCGCCGCCAGTACCTGCGTGGTCAGCGCATCCTCGCGGCGCTTGCCGATCTCGCTGGCGTCCTTCGCGGCCAGCACGATCCCGCCGGGCGAGATCAGTTCCACATGGCCTTCCTCCATGGGCCGCAGCGCGGCCAGGTGCTTCTGCAATGCGGCCAGCGCGAAGTCCACCGTCACCGCACCAACAAACGTCCCTTGGTCGATCACCGGGGTGGACAGCGTGGTCATCAGCACCTTCTGACCGCCGATCTCGTAGGTGTAGGGCTCGGCGACGGTCTGCCGTTTGAGCGCCTTCGGCTTGAGATACCAGTCGCCATCGCCGGGCACGTCATAGCCGGTCAGCGCATCCTGCATCGGCGCGCCGTCGTGCCAGGCCCAGTAGCTCATGAACCGGCCGGTATCATCGTGTGCCTCGGCGCCAACGAACTCGGCATCCTTGCCATCGAAGGCGTCGGGTTCCCACAACGTGCCGAAGCCCACCCATTCCGGGTGCACCTGCACCTGCTGGTGGATCACCGCAGACACCGTCGCCCGCGACAGCGTTCCCGCAGCGCGCTGCACCAGCAGGTTCTGCGCGAGCGCCTGGCTGGTGGCGAAAGCACTGCAGAGATCACCGCTTACCCGCAGGGCTTCGGCCTGGGCCTCGCTCTGCATGGTGTGGCGGGAGGCATCCACCAGCGACGCGCTGGCTTCGCGATAGCTGATGGCAGCGGTGACACCGAAGCAGAGCATGGCGATCAACGCCGTACCCAGCATCAGTCGGTTGGCGATGCTGCCAGGGCGCTTGGAAGCAGTGGGGCGGGACACGGGCATGGGGGCGGTTCCGGAAAAAGGGCATACCGGCGGACGCAGTCACGCGCCGCCACGGAAACACGCAGTCCATTGCGGGCCGGCACGCACGCGGTGCAATCACGGCGCGGCCAGCAGGGATCGATGCAACGTCGGATCAGCACAGGCAGCCCGCCGCCACTCCCGGGAGGGCTGGTCCTGTGCTGGGGGTCACCGCGTCGTACGCCACGGTGCCACCGCCCTGCTCTGTGGAGATGCCGCCTGCCCGCACCGTGACGGCACCGGCCCAGAGAAGGGACTCAGCTGGATAACGGCGTCATGGGCGCGATGTTTAGCGCGGCTTCCTGACCGTGTTCAGTGAACGCCCGCGCCGCGCTCGCCACGTCCCAGCCGCTCCACCAGCGTCTGGCTGGCCGCGTTGAGTCCGATCACCTCCACCTGCGCCCCGCGTGCGCGCAGTTTGCCGGTCACCCGTTCCAGCGCGCCCACGGCGCTGAGGTCCCAGAAGTGCGCGCTGCTCAGATCGATGGTCACGCGCTCAGGCACCTGCAGCAGGTCGAAGGCCGCCGCGAACTGCCCGGCCGAGGCGAAGAACACCTGCCCGCTGACCGTGTAGACACGGGTGCCGTCGGCCGTGTCGGCCTCGGCGATGTCCAGCATCCGTCCCACCTTGCGGGCGAAGAACAGCGCCGACAGCAGCACGCCGGTCAGCACCCCCTTGGCCAGATCGTGCGTGGCCACGGTGACGACCACCGTGCCCAGCATCACCACCGAGGAGCTTTTCGGATGCAGCCGGAACTCGGCGAACGAGCGCCAGTGGAAGGTGCCGATGCTGACCATGATCATCACCGCGACCAGCGCGGCCATCGGAATCTGCCGGACCCAATCCGCGCCGTAGACCACCAGCAGCAGCAACAGCACGCCCGCGACCAGGCAGGACAACCGGCCACGTCCGCCGGAGGACACATTGATCACCGACTGCCCGATCATCGCGCAGCCGCCCATGCCGCCGAACAGCCCAGCGGTGATGTTGGCCAGGCCCTGGCCAGCGCACTCACGGTTGCGCTGGCTGGGCGTATCGGTCATGTCTTCCACAATCTGCGCGGTCATCATCGACTCCAGCAAACCGACTACCGCCAGCGTGGCCGAGACCGGCAGCAGGATGCGCAGGGTCTCCCAGGTGAACGGCACATCGGGGAGCAGGAAGGTCGGCAGGCTGTCCGGCAGCGCACCCATGTCGCCGACGGTGCGGATGTCCAGGCCCAGCCAGATCGACAGCGCGGTCAGCACCACGATCGCCACCAGCGGTGAGGGCACCGCCCGGGTCAGCAGCGGCAGCAGATAGATGATCGCCAGGCCGGCCGCGCACACGGCGTACACCGTCCATGGCATCCCGATCAGCTCGGGCAACTGCGCCAGGAAAATCAGGATGGCCAACGCGTTGACGAAGCCGGTGATCACCGAGCGCGAGACGAAGCGCATCAGGGCGCCAAGCTTGAGCGCGCCGGCGACGATCTGCAGCAGCCCGGCCAGGATGGTGGCGGCCAGCAGATACTGCAGGCCGTGGTCGCGGACCAGATCGACCATCACCAGCGCCATCGCGCCGGTGGCGGCGGAGATCATGCCCGGCCGGCCACCGGCGATGGCGGTGACCACCGCGATGCAGAACGAGGCGTACAGGCCGACCTTGGGGTCGACCCCGGCAATGATGGAAAAGGCGATCGCCTCGGGAATCAGCGCGAGGGCGACCACGGCGCCGGACAGCAGATCACCGCGGATATTGCCGAGCCATTGCTGGCGCAGCGGATAGGACACAGACATGGACAGACTCCACGCACCGGCGATGCGCACGGCGCGTTGTGTGATGAAGACAAAGCACTCCCTGAGCCAGCGCAGAGGCCGGCGCGTCGTCAACGCGGTATCAGGGTGGCGTCATCACAGGGGTCCTGCCGGGGCAGCGGAAGCGGCGCGCAGGATAGCGCAGTCCTCCGATGGTCTCAAACACGGGCCGCCAGTTCACCTCGCGCGTTGCCTGCCCAGCGCGACGGTGCCTGCCCGGTCACCCGCCGGAACGCCGCGGCGAACTTGCCGGGGTTGGCATAGCCCATCGCCAAGGCGACCTCGGTGACGCTGCGGCCGGCCAGCAGCATCGGCTTGGCCGCCTCCATCCGGCGCCACGTGAGGTACGCGTAAGGCGTCATGCCGGTTGCGATCCGGAAGCCGCGGCTGAATCCGCTGGCCTCCTGCCCGACTTCCTGCGCCATGCGGGCAACGCCCAGATCGTCGCCGAGATGGGCATCGATCAGTTCCTGCACGCGCTTGAGGTGCGTCGGTGAAAGCGCGCGTCGCGTCGCGGGCGCCGCAACCGGCAGCCCGGCCAACCGCTTCAGCACCAGGTCGACACCGTGCTCAAAGAACGCGGCAGAACCGGCATGTGCTTCGGCGCAGTGCCACAACGCCCCCATCACCGAGGCGATCACCGGGTCCCCATGCAGCGCCGATGCTGCGCGATGCAGCTGCTCCGCGCGCACGTCGTGCCCCTGCAGATGCCGTGCGTCGATGGCCAGGCCCAGCAGCGCCAGCGCTGGGCTGCGGAATTCGCCTGGGCAGTCCGGCAACACCACATTGAACGCGCCTGCGCGCCAAGGCTGCGCGATGCGTCCGAGCGCCGTGCGCTGATACAGGGTGCCGCCGCCGGCAGTGAGCAGCCCGATGCGCAACGCACTGCCCTCACCCATCGCGCCCTGCGCCGCGGCGAACGTATGGCGGAGCATCAGCACCGAGCCGTCGGCATTGCCCACGCACGCGTCCAGCGGACCGCCACTTTCGGACGCCACGCGTGCAGCCACGGCAGTCGTTGGTGAGGAAAAGGCGCAGGTCATCGGGTGTCCCGTTCTGGAGCGGCCGCTCCGGAAATGGAGCAGCGGCACCTAATTGTTACACAATAACATTCGCGATTCCTCCCCATCACCGTGGTGCGCGCCACCACCCCAGAGGCTCCTCGTGAAACACGCTGTACTTGCCGGCGCCGTGCTCGCCGCGCTTCAGTTGCTGCCCAGTGCGCCCGCCGAGGCCCAATCCACCCCGGCCGCCAAGGCCACCGAGCTGGACGGCATCATGGTGACCGGCAGCAAACGCGATACCCCGTACCTCAAGAGCGACATGTCGGTCACCGTGCTCAACCGCGAAGCACTCAAAGAAGCGCACGTCACCGAGTTCCGCGACCTGGATAAGCTGGCCCCCAACGTGAAGTTCAACGTGATGGGTCAGCTCAGCGATATGTTCATCTCCATCCGCGGCATCGAGTCCAACCCGTTTCTGGTCAACCGGGCCTCGGTCTATATCGATGGCATTCCGTTCCGCGAGCTGAGCAACGCGGTGTTGAACCATGTGGAGTCGGTGGAGATCCTGCGCGGGCCGCAGGGCACGCTCTACGGCGCCAACAGCGAATCCGGCCTGGTACTGGTGCGCACGCGTGCACCGTCGGCAACCACCGAGGGCGAGGTCAATGTCGGCGTCACCTCGTTCGGCAACGGCCACGGCAGCAGCGTGGATGGTTTCCTCGGCGGCGCGCTGGGCAACAGCGACCGGTTGTTCGGCTCGGTGGCGTTCATGGCCTCGGATGAAGACAGCCACCTCAAGAACCTCACGCCCTTCAACGGTGTCAACGGCAAGGTCAAGGAGACCTATCTGCAGGGCAAACTGCGCTGGGAGCCGACCGATACGCTGGCCATCAACGCGATCGCCTACCACCTGGGCACGCGTGCACCCGGGATGTTCGAGTACGAGTACCTGCCGCTGGATGTCGGCCTTTACAACCGTACCTACGGCGATCTCTACAACGGCGGCCGTCGTACCGGTGACTTCACCTACATCAACGATGCGCCCAAGCGCACCACAAAGAACGAAACCGTCGCCGGGACCAGCGCGCAATGGCAGTTGTCCCGCGGCACCCTGGATGCGGCATTGTCATATCGCCAGGAGGAAGACACCTCCGCCGGCTACGATTTCGACATGACTGCGACGCCCGCGCTGGCCGGCCGCATCTACGACAAGCAGCACAGCTGGAACGGCGAACTGCGTTTCAGCTCCCCCAGCGATCAAGCGCTGACCTACATCGCCGGCATCTCCACCTACCGGCACCACAAGGACTCCATCCTGGGCACGCTGGTCGGCCCGCCGTTGCGCGGCCTAGGCAGCTATGACCTCGCACCGCTGCAGGGCTCGGATGGCCAGGACTACAGCGTGTTCGGCACCGCCAGCTACACCCCACCCTCGCTGCCGAAACTGACCGCCAGCCTCGGTCTGCGCCATGAGCAGGCCAAGCGTTCCACCCGCCAGCGTGAAGGCACGCTCGACCTTGGCCCGGGCGGGCTGGTGTTCTATCGCGATGCCGAACTCGCACATACGTTCACCGCCACGCTCCCGCGCGTCTCACTGCGCTACGACGCCAGCGACACGCTCTCGTTCTACGCCGCATCCGCCAAGGGCTACATTCCGGGCGGCTTCAATCTGGCGGCCGCGCAGAGTGACGTCGTCAACGACAAAGTGCTGCGCTACGAATCGGAAATGATGTGGAGCCATGAGCTCGGCTTCAAGATGAACGTGCTCAACGGGCGCGGGCATATCGGTGGCGCGGTGTTCCACATCACCTCGGACAACTGGCAGGAGATCCAGTTGGCGACCGATGCCAACGGCCGTCCGATCTCCTCGGACTATGTCGGCTCGGATGCGTCCATCCGCTCGCGCGGTGTGGAGCTGGAAGGCGCGCTGGAGGTCCTGCCGGGCCTGACGCTGACCGCCAACGCGGGCTACGTGGACGCCGAGTACCGCAAGCTGTTCGTCGGCGCCAATGAAAGCCTGGCCGGCAACGACGTCAAACTCACCCCGCAGTACACGGCCTACCTTGCCGCACGCTACCAGCATCGCTCCGGGCTGTTCGCGCGCGTGGAATCCTCGTTCAACGGGCGCATGGCACTGGATGAGCGCAACCGCGCCTATCAACCGGCTGTGGCCATCCTCGGCGTGCAGCTCGGCTATGAAACCGGGCCGTGGAGCACCCGCGTGTACGTCGACAACCTGACCAACAAGCGGCGCATCAACGGGTTGATCTTCGACAACCTGGCGTTCGGCCGTGACGGCAACTACTACGGTCCCATCGACCGCCCGCGCATCGTCGGTGCGCAAATCGGCTATCGGTTCTGAGGCAGCGTGGAGGGGGCCGCGGGCGGTGCCCTCCTACTCCTTGAGAACGTCCTGTGCATCCACGATATCCACCCCCGAGACCTGCCGCAGCCAACCATCGAACCACGGCTTGTGCGAAGCGCCGACGATGGAGAGCACGCGGGAGCCCGGGTGGTCGCGCACGACCTCGAGAATGTTGGCGACCATGCGCAGATTGCGGATCTCCCAGCCCTGCACCCAGATCTGAGGGTAGTGCTGCGGTGACACGGCGGCCAGCGTCGGGCGCACGTTGGACTCGGCGAGCACCTGCAGCGCCGCGGGCTCATTGACGCTGCGATACAGCGAGAGCAGATCGTTGGACGCGATGAAGGCCGCTTCGCGTTCCGTCATGGCATCGAACGTGGGGCCATACCCACTCCACGCCTGCTGGAGCGCCGCGCTGAACGCCTTGCGGTCCGCGATCTGATGATTGTCACCGGTATGGTCGTCGACCGCGTACACGCGCTGCAGGCCGAGCCGCGCGGCCAGGACCGCGGCGATCTGGTAGCTCTCGTTCTTGCGCGCTTGAATCTGCTTGAGCAGCTCGACCAGGGTGCCATCCAGGCCATCGCCCGCGCGTCGCTCGGCCACGGGCAGCTGCAGCCACTGCACGTACGCAGACGCCCGTTCGCCAGCGGCAAGGAACAGGGCGGCCAGTTGGCGACGCTGCGCAGGCGTGGGCGACGCCGGCCAGGTTGCGAACGTCTTGTTGACCTGCACGATCGCGGCAGGCACATCCAGCCCCGTAGCGGTCTTCGCGGTCTCCGTGCTGGCGCAGTAGTCATCGCCGTAGACCGCCGCATGGCGCTTGGCCAGGTCACACTGCTCGCCGCTAATGGCTTCGATGGTGATGTAGCCGGGCTTGAAGGCTGCGAGCCTGTCCAGCAGCGGATCCAGTGCTTTGGGATCGAAGGCCTCGTGCTCGCTGAGGTGGACGCTGCCCAGCACGAGGACGTCGGTGCGTGGGCCGACCATGCCCTTGTCCAGGTTTGCCAGATCGATCTGCGCCTGGGCGCAGAACGGGATCAGGGCCATCACGCAGGCCGACAACACGCGTTGCTTCATGCATCACCCCCGGGGAAGTCCGTGACAGCCTTTCTAGCAGGCAGATGCGGCGCCGGCCACGTGCCGGATGGCATAGGGGTCCAAAGGCGTTGTGCGAGCGTCCTTTCCGGCTTATGGGCGCCAGCACCCAGTTCCCGATGCCGCCTACGGACAAAGATAGTAGGATTGAAGCAACCAACGGAAGGTCTTACGCATGGGCAGTTTCAGTATCTACCACTGGATCATCATCGGCGGCTTGATGCTCATCCCGGTCGCCATCGCAGCGGTGATCGCCATCGTCGTCCTCAGCCTGCGAAAGAAGTCACCCAACCGCTGACGAGCGCCCCCTGCCGGGTCAGAATGGCCGGCTCCCCGGGTGTTGCGGGGTGACTCAAGGGATCCGGCATGGCGACAAGAAACAACACGGTCGAGTGGATCACGGGGGTGATGCTGCTCATCTTCTTTGCCATGCTGTTCGGTATCCCCAACAGCTCACCGTGGTTCGGGCTGGTGTTCGTGTACCTGATGGCCGCCGCGCTGTTCATCGTGGGCAGCATGCTGTGGAGTGCGTTGCGCAGCCGCCGCACAGCACTGGCATTAGGTCGCATGCCACCCACGCGCGCACTGCACACCCGCGAGGCGAAAGCGCTGGAGTGGTTCGGCCAACCCGAGCGCATCGTTTGGCGCATGCCGCGCGGGAACGTGATCGATCTGATCAAGGCGACACGGGCCGCAGGCAGCCGGCGGGTAGTGCGCACACTTCGCGGGCCGTATCGCGTGATGGTGCGCGCCCGGCATCACGAGCGGCATGACTTCATCGGCGAGGTGGAGGTACTCATGCTGCCGGGGGCGGATCGCTACCTGCGCGAGAACAACGAGGCCGACGTGTTGCTGTGCGGAAAGTTCGCGGTGGTGCTCGCGTTGAATGGCGCGTGGCGTATCGACCAGGCGCCATCGCTGTTGCGATGACGCGCGTGCGCATCGCGTTGTCGTTCAATCAGTAGCGCGGCTTGATTGGCTCACTGGAATCCAGGTACCCCGCGGCGAGAGCCTTCTCGCAGGCGATATAGCCTGCGTTGACGACGCGCCCCTGCGCGTTGAAGACCACATAGTAGGGCGAGGTGTTGCCGCGGTTGCGCAGGAGATAGTTGTAGCAGACGCCGTTGATGCCGGGCACCACCATTGCATCCAGCGGCCGTCCCGCGGCGCTCAGGACTGACTCGCGGGTCGCCCCCTGCTGCAGCGAACTGATCACGACCGGATTGCCGCGGTCATATTGAAGAACGCTGGGCATGCATGCGGACAGACCCGCGCAGACACCACACGCCAGCAGGATCGCCTTGGTCATGGGGGCGGCGCTCACTGCCGGCGCGCACGCGCTGCCGCCGCGTTGGCGTCGCGGATGCGCTGGTTGCGCGCCTGCTTGTCATAGTCATCCTTTGCCTGCATCACGCCACCGGCCGCCTGGATCCAGCTGCTGGTTGTGCATCCGGACACAAGTAATGTCGCGGCAAGGGCTGCCGGGATAATGAGAAACTTCATGAATCAACCTCTCTGAAAGCCATCGACACGTGGCCGATGGAAAACTGCGCCGCACTACCGGCAAGCGCACATGAAGCGATGCGAAAAACTAAATCGCGGAATCGGTGAAGCCATTACTGGCGCCGCAAACCGGGGCGGAACGATAGTTGACACACACTTAACAAAAACGAAATGTGCCGTGCTTCTATTTTTGTATATTCCTATTCCATGCGATTTCATGCCCAGTGCAGGACGTCGCGACAGAAGTTTCCGGTGAAACCTTCAATGACGCACTGCCCACGGGCTCATGGGTGTTGGCAGCTGATCCTGGCCGCAGCATGCTGAGAGCAGCAGATGCCTTATAAATCTAAGCTCAGCCGACGCTGGGTTTTCAGGGGACCGGATACACGATGAAACGCAAGGTAGTTGTAGTGGCGTCTGTCATGGTTGTCGCGTTGTCAGGAACCACTGGACTATCGCTTATCCGGCAAAATTCCACGCCCTTGCCAAACACTGCTGACGAAGTATCTAAAGCCTCTGACCCGGCTGCGCGATCAGATCAGGAAGCATCGAGAACGCCAGGTCTGATGAACCAAAGGACCAGGCCTTCGGCGAAGGCAGGCGGCGAGCATCCTGCCGATGCCAGTGCCACGACGACATACGAACTGGTTGAAACAAATCTGCGTTGTCAGATTGATCGCGAGGCCTCCGCCACCACGGGTCACGTCAGGAGTACGACCGACGAGCTCTGCAAGGATCTTTGGCTTGAGCCGCTGAGTCGTGAAGAGGTGTTCACCGCGATCACCCATGCCGCCGAGCATGGAAACATCCGCGCCCAGCTCGATTACGCGCTATACGCTTCGAGGATTTTTGAAGACGAACATAACTCGCTGGATCCGGATCTGATCCGTGACTACAAGCAGAACACCGTTAGATTCCTCGAGTCCGCGGGAGCGGCCGGCGAATCGAACGCATATGTGCGTTTGAGCGACATCTACAAGAACGGCACATTGGCCTCGAAAGACCCGGTCATGGCCTATGCATACGCGGAAGCATACTTCCGCACAGGTTCAAGTCGCTATGGCGCCTCGTTCTTGAACAATGCCGCAGCTGGTCTGGACGGCGCCCAATTGCGCCGCGGCAAGGAACTCGCAAATCACCTTCTCAACAAAAGAAGTGCGTCGCCGTGACTATGGAAGACGCTGTCGCACCTGCGAATCGGCAGTGCGGTTGATGCCAAGTGCCTGATTCGATGGTGGGCCCACCAGGATTCGAACCTGGAACCAAAGGATTATGAGTCCTCTGCTCTAACCGTTGAGCTATAGGCCCTTGCGGCCGCACAGTGTAGTGGAGGCCCGCAGGCGCTTTCCACTGCAGGGTGTCACATCAGCCGAAACGCCGCCCCATCGCCTGCACCCGACGCGCATTCTCCGCCGCCAGCTCACGCAGCACGCCCGAGCGCAGCAGCGCCGAACCCGCCACGCGCTGCCAGTAGTCCTCCGCCAGCGGCGCTGCCCAGTGCAGATGCGCGAGCTGGCCGCTGCGCTCCGGCGCGATGGAGGCGAGCGGCGTAGCCGCACGCAGCACCCCTGTGCGCGAGGGTGCCAGTGACATCGGCAACATGTCATACGCGGGCGCCAACGGCAGCGGGCCGCGGTCGACCAGGTGGAAACCCAGATTGCCCTGATGCATGTCGCTGTTGCCGATCAGCCGGCCGAACGCGTGCAGCCTTCCCATCGCGGCCTGCGTGTCGCGATCGACCCAGCCCTGCGTCAGCAGCGCGTCGGCGGCGGTCCCCCAGTCCACGGTCACGTCACCGACGAAGGCCGAGGACAGCGTCAGCAGCGAGACGAAGCCGCGCCGGCCCAGCACGTCGACGGTGCGGTCGAAGCGCTGCACCTCCAGGAACGTATGCGTGTCGGTCTGGAGTATCTCGGACACCGCTGCCGGCACGCCGGCGTCGCGCAGGCACTGCAGGGCGAGGTGCTCGCAGACCAACAGGTCCGCCCAGCGTTCTGCGGCCTCGCCTGCGGTGGGCTGCGCGAACTTCACCAGCGCCGCATAGCGCCCTCCCTCATGCTCCACCGTGGCAGTGAACTTCGGTTGCTCGCCACCGGGCGACGATCCGACGTCTTCGCCTTCAAGTGCCGCTGCGGCGCGCTCGGGATAACGACGCGCGCGCTGCCCGGCCAGGACGTGATCGCCAGGCGCGTCGAGCGCGCGCAACGCCATCTGCACGGCATCGCCGCCCAGCAGGAGATCACCGATCTCGGTGCCGCCTGCACGCACCAGCGCCTGTAGGGTGTCACCCAATTGCCAGCGATTGAGGTCGTCGGGGACGCCCAGGTCACGCCCGCGACGATGCGCGAACGTACGCCCGAGAAAACCCTGTGGCCGCAGGTCGTCCAGGTACCACGGCAGCCCCGGGAAGTGGCCATCGACGGTCTCGTCTGGCGAACGGGTCAGATTGGGGCGTGCGGCGGTGGTCGCCACGTGGAAGGTCTCGCCCGTGAGTGCCACGACCGTGCCCAGTTCTTCAAGGGTGGCGTCCGGCCCCAGCCGGAACAGCGGCCACTCGCTGCCCGCGGCGGTCTGCTGGCGGACGGCATAGGCCGTGGCGCGGGTGCGGCCAAGTCGCACCAGGCGGTCCCCGGCCTCGGCGACCAGACGACTCAACGTTGTCCGGGTAACCCCCAGGCGATCGACGAGATCGGCAGCTGAGACGACCTCGCCAGCAGGCAGGTTGTCGAACAGCGTCTGGAGCTGGACGGTACGGGGACGGGCCATGGCCTGAGTTTCGGGACGAGTTAAGTTACGAATCTATACGCCAATCTTCGGCGAATCGCAACCCTATTAAAATTATAAGCCATTGATTTAAATAACATCACCCCGGAGAACACCGAGAAAAAATCCGCAATTAAGTTACGAAACACGCAACGAAATCACCAAATCAGCCTAGCGATCCCAACCCCGTCGAACAGCCGATCCATTCGCTGTGCCGCCGCCCAGTTCGAGTACACCACGCGCCGCCACCCGCCCCAAAAAACAAACCCCGCTTGCGCGGGGTCTGTCGGGTTTCAACGCGATGCGCCGGTATCGATCAATCGATATCCAGGAAGCTGCGCAGCTGCTCGGACCGGCTCGGATGACGCAGCTTGCGCAGCGCCTTCGCTTCGATCTGGCGGATACGCTCGCGGGTGACGTCGAACTGCTTGCCCACTTCCTCGAGGGTGTGGTCAGTGTTCATGTCGATGCCGAAGCGCATGCGCAGCACCTTGGCTTCCCTCGGGGTGAGGCCGGCCAGCACGTCGCGCACGGTTTCAGACAAGTTGATGTTGGTGGTGTTCTCGATCGGGGACTCCACGTTGGTGTCCTCGATGAAGTCGCCCAGATGGGAATCCTCGTCGTCGCCGATCGGGGTTTCCATCGAGATCGGCTCCTTGGCGATCTTCATCACCTTGCGGATCTTGTCTTCCGGCATGTCCATTTCCTTGGCCAGCTCCTCCGGCGTAGCCTCGCGGCCGTACTGCTGGAGCATCTGGCGGGAAATGCGGTTCAACTTGTTGATCGTTTCGATCATGTGCACCGGAATACGGATGGTGCGCGCCTGATCGGCGATCGAACGGGTGATGGCCTGGCGGATCCACCAGGTCGCATACGTGGAGAACTTGTAACCACGGCGGTATTCGAACTTGTCCACGGCCTTCATCAGGCCGATGTTGCCTTCCTGGATCAGATCGAGGAACTGCAGGCCACGGTTGGTGTACTTCTTGGCGATCGAGATGACCAGGCGCAGGTTCGCTTCGACCATTTCCTTCTTGGCCTTGCGTGCACGCGCTTCACCGTAGGCCATGGCGCGGCTGATTTCCTTCAGCTCGTCCAGTTCCAGCCAGGTGGTTTTCTCGATGTCGATCGTCGCCTGCTGTTCGGCGATGATCTGATCCTTCACGTCACGCAGGGCCGAGGACCACTTCTGCTTGCGCTTCAGTGCGTCTTCCACCCACTCCAGGTTGGTCTGGTTGCCTTCCCACGAGCGGATGAAGTCCTTGCGCGGCATGCGCGCGGTCACGGTCGCCAGGTTCAGCACGCGGCGTTCGTGGGACTTGATCGAGGCCATGACGTCGCGCAGCTGCTTGACCAGCACATCGGTCAGCGGCAACGGCAGCTTCAGGGTCACGAACACGGCAGCCATGTCGTCGCGCAGCTTGACCAGCGGCTTGCGGTCGCCCTTGGCAGCGGCCTTCTTGAACGCGGTGTACGCATCGCTCAGGGCCTGCATGCGGCGTGCGACTTCTTCCGGATCCGGACCGGTCGGGCCGGCCTCTTCCTCGACGTCGTCGCCGTCATCTTCTTCATCGGCGTCATCGTCAGCGTCGTCGCTGGTGTCTTCGGCCACGGCCGGGGCCGGGACTTCTTCGACCAGGTCGTTGAAGCCGACGATCACTTCGGCCAGGCGCTTCTTGCCTTCCTTGTGCGCGTCGTAGTCGGCCAGCAGCGATTCCACCGATACCGGGAAGGTACCGAGTGCGGCCTGGACCTGGCCCAGACCTTCTTCGATGCGCTTGGCGATGGCGATTTCGCCTTCGCGGGTCAGCAGCTCGACGGTACCCATTTCGCGCATGTACATGCGCACCGGGTCGGTGGTGCGGCCACCTTCGGTGTCGAGCGCGCTCAGCGCGGCGGCAGCTTCTTCGGCCGCGGTGTCATCGACTTCGCGGTTGCCGGTGTTGCCATCGTTGAGCAACAGGGTTTCTGCATCGGGCGCAACTTCATGGACATCAATGCCCATGCCGTTGATCATGCCGATGATATCTTCGATCTGCTCCGGGTCGACGATGTCGTCGGGCAGATGGTCATTGACTTCGGCGTAGGTCAGGTAGCCCTGTTCCAGGCCCTTGCTGATCAGAAGCTTGATGTCGTTTTGCTGGGCAGGACGTTCGTTGGCCATGTAGTGCTCGCGCCACCGGCTGGGAGAGGGAATAGAACCTAGCATTATACCAGCCCGGCGCCCCGCGTTCCCGGGCGGTGGTCCCGGGGCTAGGGTCTGAGCAGGAAGGTCACGGGACCATCGTTGACCAGGCTGACAACCATATGGGCACCAAACTGGCCGGTTTCCACCCCCGGGGCGTGTTTTTGCCTGCAGATCTCGACCAGTCGGTTGAATCCGCGTTCAGCCTCCGCCGGCGGCGCGGCGGTACTGAAGCCCGGCCGCATCCCGCTGGATGTGTCGGCCGCCAGGGTGAATTGGCTGACCAGCAGCACTCCGCCGCCGGTATCACGCAGCGACCGGTTCATTTTTCCGGTCTCATCGGCAAAGACACGATAACCAAGCAGGCGATCGGCCATCCGGGCGATCTGGGCCTCGGTATCACCTGGCTCCATGCCCACCAGGGCCAGCAGGCCGGGGCCGATCTGACCGACAACGGCCTCATCGACACGGACGCTGGCTTCGCTGACGCGCTGGATCAGAACAAGCATGGACAAGGCTCCGCTAGCTGAAGGCGGACTACCTTAACGTGCCCGCGCGCCGACAGGCTGGTCGCCAGCGGCTAGACTTTGCGGTGATGAAAACGCACACCACCGCCCGCCTGGCCTACCGCGCCGCTGCCCTGTTCACCCGCCTGCCCTGGTCCTGGCTGCGTGCCTTCGCCAGCGGCCTGGCCTGGCTGTGGATCCGTCTCAATGCCCGTGAGAGCCGCGTCACCCGCCGCAACCTCGAACTGGCCTACCCCGGAATGGACGAGGCCGAGCGCACCGTGCTCCACCGCGAGGTGCTGCGCTCGACCGCGCTGCAGGCCATCGAGACCCTGCGCCTGTGGACCCAGCCACGCGATCGCAATCTTGCGCGGTTGACCGAGCGCCACGGCGAGGCGCTGTACGACGCAGCCCTGGCCGCCGGCAAGGGCGTGATCGTGGCGGCCCCGCATTACGGCAACTGGGAGCTGCTCAACCAGTGGCTGGCCTCGCGCGGGCCGATCGCGATCGTCTACAAGGCCCCGGATGAAGCAGTGGGCGATGCCTTCCTGCAGCTGGTCCGCGGCGGCGACAACGTCCAGCAGGTCCGCGCCGAAGGCCCGGCCGTGCGCCAGTTGTTCAAGGTGCTCAAGGACGGCGGTGCCACCGGCATCCTGCCCGACCAGCAGCCCAAGGCCGGCGACGGGGTGTTCGCGCCATTCTTCGGGGTGGAGGCGCTGACCATGACCCTGGTCAACCGACTGGCCGAGCGCACCGGCGCGACCGTGCTGTACGGCTGGTGCGAGCGGATCGGCCCGGGCATGGCGTTCGCCCTGCACATCGAGGCCACCCCGCCGGCCGTGGCCGATCCGGACCCGCGCACCGCGGCCACCGCCCTCAATGCCGGCATCGAACGCATCGCCCGGCGCGATCCGGCGCAGTATCAGTGGACCTACAAGCGCTATACGCTGCGCCCACCGCAGAGCGGCGAGGACGACCCCTATGCCACCGAGGACCATCCGCACTGACTGCGACGCAGCGTCGCGCCCTTGGTGCGATTGAATCGCCGCGATCCGTCCCCACTGTGAAACCACGATGTCCCCCACGGCCCCTGACATGTCCCCTGCTTCTTCCCTGTTCGGCGATCCGGCCGCGATCCGCTGCGAGCGCGCGGTGGCCGAACTGCGTGCCGGCCGCCCGGTGGTGATCGACGATGGCTACGGCCAGCGCCTGGCCTTCATCGCGCTGGACAGCAGCACCCGCACCAGCTTCAGCGCCTTTGCCGCGGCCGCGGAAGACCGGCACTACCTGTTCCTCACCGCCACCCGCGCCCGCGTGCTCGGGGTGAGTGCCGACCGTGGCGCGCGCGTGCCGCTGGCCGGCATCGATTTCGATGCCCTGCCCTCGCTCAGCTACCTGCGCGACCCCGGTGCGATGCCCCCGGGCTGGACCGGTGGCGAAGCGCTGGACGACGGCGCGGTGGAAATCGCCCGCCTCGGCCTGCTGTTGCCGGCGATGGTCGGCGTGCTGTTGACCGCCGATGACCGCCGCTTCGACGACTGCGCGCAGGTCTCGCTGTGCGATCTCAGCCAGGGCGCCGAACAGGCCGCGCATGCGTATGAGCTGGTGGCCCGCTCGCCGGTGCCGCTGCGCGAGGTCGGCATGACCGAATTCGCGGTGTTCCGCGGTGGCGTGGCCCAGCGTGACCAGGTCGCGATCATCGTGGGCACCCCGGATCTGTCCGCCGTGGTGCCGGTTCGCGTGCATTCCTCCTGCCTGACCGGCGATCTGTTCGGTTCACTCAAGTGCGACTGCGGCGACCAGCTGCGGCGCGGCCTGCGCAAGCTCAAAGAGCTCGGCGGCGGCGTGCTGCTGTACCTGGACCAGGAAGGCCGCGGCACCGGCATCGCCGCGAAGATGCGCGCCTACGGTTACCAGCACGATGGCCTGGACACGATCGACGCCGATGCCCAGCTCGGCTTCGGTGCCGATGAGCGCCGCTACGGCAGTGCCGTGGCGATGCTGCAGGGCCTGGGCGTGAGCCGCGTGCAGCTGCTCAGCAACAACCCGACCAAGGCCCAGCGCCTGCGCAATGCCGGCATCGACGTGGTGGACTGCATACCGGTCACCGGCGACATCACCGCGGAGAACGAACAGTACCTGCGCACCAAGGCCGAACGCGCCGGCCATCTGCTCGATGTCGACGCACTGATCCAGGCCGCGCAATAGCCCACGGCAACCTGCTACCGTCTGCGCCACGGGCGGTTGCACCTGTACGCATGCGCCCGGCCCGTTCCCCAGCCGAGCGCCCTGCCTTGTCCGATCTTCTCGACACTCCCGTGCCGCCGCCCCTGCCGCCGTTGCCGCCTGCCCCCGACTGGCAGGCGATGCCGCTGCGTTCGGCCTCGCTGGCCGCGTTCGGTGGTGCGGTCGCTGGCGCACTGATGATCGGCGGCGTGTTCGGCACGCTCTGGGTGGTCTTTGATCTGCCGGGCCGCTGGTGGGGCGCGGCCGGCATGGTCGCGCTCGGCGCGCTGATCGGTGCGGCTCTCGCGTTCCGCCGCCAGCGCCGCACCTATTGGCGGCTGGATGCCCAAGGCCTGGGCTTGCGCCGCGACCTGCTCTGGCAGAACGAAACCCGTGTCCCCACCTCGCGCGTGCAGCACCTGGATCTGCGCCGCGGGCCGATCGAACGCAGCGCCGGGTTGAGCACGCTGGTCGTGCATACCGCCGGCAGCCGCTTCAGTGCGGTCACGCTCAGTGGGCTGGACAGCGCCGATGCCGAGCGCCTGCGCGACACCCTGGCGCACCAGCTGGACCAGGACGACGACGCGCTGTGAGTATCCCGCCGCCGCTTGATGCCGCGCCGGAGCAGCGGCTGCATCCCTGGTCGTGGCTGTTCGTGCTGCTGATGCAGTTGCGCCAGGGCCTGGTACCGCTGATCGCGCTGGTGGTGTTCGGCCAGCGCGGCGACCGCGATGAGCTGTGGCTGTCACTCGGCCCGGTGATCGCCGTGGTCGTGCTGGTCGCGTATTCGGTGCTGCAGTACCTCACCTATCGCTACCGGATCGGCACGAGCGCGATCACGGTGCGCAGTGGTGTTTTCGCGCGTAATCGCCGCGAGATTCCCTTCGCCCGCATCCACAACGTGGTGGTCCACCAGAACCCGCTGCACCGCCTGTTCGGCGTAGCCGAACTGAAGCTGGAATCGGCCGGTGGCCATCGCCCCGAAGCGGAAATGCGGGTGCTCAAACTCGACCAGGCGCTCGCACTGGAGCGTCTGGTACGCCAGCGTGGCCAGGCAGTGCCGGCCACGGCCGAGGGCGACGCCGCTGCGGCCGAACCAACCGAGGATGTGCTGCTCGCCCTGAGCCCGGGCGAGGTGGTCCGTATCGGCCTGCTCTCCAACCGCGGCTGGGTGGTGGTGGTGGCAGTGCTGGGCGCGATGGTGCAGTTGTTCCCGCGTGGCAGCGTCTCCGATGTCATCGAAGCCGGCGGCCGCCAGGCCTTTGGTTATGCCAGCCACCTGCACCCCGGGATGTGGCTGTGGGCGATTGCCGCGGCGCTCGCCGTGGCGGGCTTCTGGGTCATGCTGCGGGTATTGTCGGTGGTGCTCGCGCTGCTGCGTTACTACGGCTTCCGGCTCAGCGAGCACGAGCGCCGGCTGACCGTGGCCAGTGGGCTTCTGACCCGCATGCGCACCAGCGTGGCGCGGCGCCGGATCCAGGCGTGGACGCTGCGCGAGAGCGCGCTGCAGCGCTGGTTCCAGCGCCGGCAACTGCGTATCGATATTGCTGCCGGCAACCCCGGCGAAGGCGAGCGCCGCGACCTGCGTGAGCTGGCGCCGCTGGCGACGCCGGCCGTCTGCGATGGGCTGGTCCAGCATCTGCTGCCGCACCTGCAGTGGCCGCCGGCGCGCTGGCAGCCGGTGCAGATGCGGGGCTGGTGGCGGCTGTGCCTGGGCGCGCTGTGGCTCGTTCCGCTGCTGACGGCGGCGGCGGTCTGGTACGGCGGGCCGTGGGGGGCGCTGGTGCTGCTATGGCTGCCGTGGTCGGCGTTCCGCGCGCACCGGCAGATGGCCCGCATCGGCTATCACCTGGATGACGACTACATCGCGGTGCGTGGCGGCTGGTGGCAGCGCTGGTGGCGCTTTGCCGAGCTGGACAAGCTGCAGGCGCTGCGCCTGACCCGCTCGCCGCTGGACCGCCGGCTGGGCACGGCCAGCGTGTGGCTGGATACCGCCGGCGCAGGCATGGGCACGCCGCTGGTGCTGCACTACCTGCCGGAAGCGGAGGCGCGTGCGGTGTACGAGCGGTTGGGCCGTGCGTTGGCGAAGCGTCGCCTGCGCTGGTAGGAGCGCATCCACGCCTGGCATGGATCTACCTGGTGGCGCAAACGCTGGCTTATCGCTTCGCCGGCCCCCAATAGCCGAGCTCCTTGCGGATCTGCAGGCCACGCGTCCACGCACCGAACGGTTTGCGCTTGAGCGTGCCGAGTTCACCGGACAGGAAATCCTCGGTCGCCGCGATCACTCGCTCGGCCGAATACCCATCGCGGAACGGATGGATGGCATCGGCGTAGCGCCGGATCTCGGCCATCAACGCCGGGGCGGGATCCAACGCCTGGGCCAGCATCGCCGGCAGCTGGGTGGCATCGTCGAAATCGATCATGTGCGGCTGCGGGACCCGGTTGCGGAAGGTCACCACCGGTTTGTGTTGCACGATGAACTCGGAGACGATCGAGGAAGTATCCGAGACCAGCACATCGGCGGCGCGCTGCGCGGCCATCACCTGTTCGGGCTCGATGAAGCGCGCATGCGGGCCGGCCAGCGCGCGGTAGCGCTCGAACAGCGCCGGGGCGCACTTGGGGTGCAGGGTCAGCAGCCAGTAATGCTCACCGCGGGCGATATCGGCCGCGATCTGCTCGTACAGGTGTGGCGCGGCGCTCAACCGCTCGGTGAAGGTCGAGCCGAACAGGATCACCGGGCGGCCCTGTGCCGGCACGCGCAATCCCGCGCTCAGGCCGCCGTCATCGCGGAACAGCGGATCGAGCTTGGGCCAGCCGGTCTCGGCCACGGCGAAGTGGCCCTCGCGCGCGGCCAGCTCGCGGAACGGAGTAGTCGTGGCCGGGCCCTGGGTGCAATACAGATCGAACAGGCCGCGCACCCGGAAGTGGCCGCGGGCACTGTCGCGCTTCTGCACGTTGAAGCCGTGGAAGACCTGCACCTTGGCCCCGGCAATGAACGGCGGCACCCAGTTGGCGGCGCTGAACACCGCGCGCGGACGTAGTGCCAGCGCGTCTTTCAGGCCTGCATTGGGCACGCCGGGCAGCGACGCGCCAGCGGCGCCATCGGCGAACCAGGCCGACACCGATTGACCGGATGCGTGCAACGCCTGCGCCAGAGGGGCGAGAATGGGCAGCGCATAACGCTCCGTCGCAAACAGCAGGTACTCGGCCATCATGTCCTCCTCGACCGCTCCCACTGAACGGCCTCGCATTTCGGCCTGCATTATCGCGTTCAATGAAGCCGACCGCATCGGCGACTGTCTGGCCTCGCTGGCCTTCTGCGACGAGATCGTCGTGGTGGACTCGCAGTCCACCGATGCCACCGTGGCGATCGCGACAGCCGCCGGGGCGCGGGTGCTGCAACGCCCGTTCGATGGCTTCCGCAGCCAGAAGGCGTTCTGCGTCGAGCAGGCCGCGCATGACTGGGTGCTGTGCCTGGACGCCGACGAGCGCATCAGCGGGACCCTGCGCGAGGCGATCCTGTCCGCCCAGGCCAACGGTTTCGCCGGCCACCACGGCTACCGGTTCGCACGGCTTTCCGAGTACTTCGGCAAGTTCCTCAAGCATGGCAACGCCTACCCGGACCGGGTCCTGCGCCTGTTCGACCGCCGCCATGGCGGCTGGCGCGGCAAGCGTGAGATCCATGAGGCGGCCAGCGTCGATGGCGCGCTGGGCACCCTGCGCGGCGACCTGATCCATTACCCCTACCGTTCGCTGGAGCAGCAGCTGCTCAAGACCCAGCGCTACGCGCGGATGATGGCCGAGCACGAGTTCGCGCGGGGCAAGCGCGCCACCCTGCCCAAGCTGATCCTGGCCCCGACGTGGCGGTTCTGGCGTGGGCTGCTGCTGCGCGGCGGCTTCCGCGATGGCTGGCACGGCCTGGTCTATGCCTATGTGCGCGCCAACTACGTGCGCCAGAAGACCATCATGTTGTGGATGCTGCAGAACGGGCAGCCGGTGACCGATCCGCCGCGGGATCAGCCAGGCGCCTGAGCTTTGGCCTGTGCCAACGCCACCCGGCGGGTATGGCCCTGGACGATCGACAGCCCGGCCAGCAGGCCGACGATGGTGACGTAGAAGCTGGCCGTGATCTGGTGCGCGAACATCGACTGGGTGATCCCGCACAGCACATAGGTCACTACCACCATGATCCCGGCAGCGGCCGGGCCACGGAAGGCCTGTTCGCCGCTGCGCCGGTGCAGGCCGGTGAATACCCACAGCGGCACACCATAGATGGCCAGCAGCAACAGCAGGCCCGGCACGCCCTGCGTCGCCGCCCACTCGGCCAGGTCATTGTGCGCGTGGCCCAGATGGCAGCGCTGTTCGGCCGGATCATCCCGGCACACCGGCAGGCGCTGCATGGCGCTGTCGAAATGGCCGATGCCCACGCCGGTCAGCGGATGATCGAGGAAGGTCTCATAGGCCACCTGCAACCGCTCCACGCGCGCGCCGGCCGAGGAGTCGCTGTCTCCGCGCTCCATCCGCACCACGTCGTGCTTGAGTTCGGTCAGGCGGACCTGCTCGCGCAGGCTCGGGATGGTCAGGATCAAGGTACCGGCGATCGCCACCAGGGCCAGCAGCACACCCAGCCGCGCAGGCCCGGTACGCCAGCGCAGGCTCATCGCCATCACCACCAGCAGTGCCAGCAGCGCCAGCCAGACGCCACGGCTGCCGCTGAGCACGATGGTCACGCAACCGGCGACCATGCCCACGATCACCCAGGTCCAACGTTTGTGTGGCCGGCAGAACACCAGCAGCACCATCAGCACCAGCACGATGTCGGCCAGTACGATCGCGTTGGTGCTCAGATCAGCGCGTGGCGCGCCGCCGGCCACCTGCAGGATCGCCAGCACCATGGTACCGAGCAGGCCGGCCAGCGCCCCGCCCCACAGCCAGCGGATGTCCGGCCGCAGTGCACAGACCCACAGGGCGATCCAGGGGATCACCACGAACCGTGAGCGGTTGTCGATGTCGCGCAGGCCCTGCTCGAACAGATAAATCGAGAGCAGTGCAAAGGCAATCGCGGCCACCACCAGCCAGGTGAGGGCCTTCACCGGCCGCCCGGCCAGGCCCCGCGCGCGCCACAGGTAATCCGGCGCCAGCAGCGTGCTCAGCAGCAACAGGATGCCGTAGGGCAGCAGGTTCTGGGGCAGGGTCAGCACCAGCGCGGGCATGCAGAACAGGCCCACGGTGGCGATCCAATGGGCCACACCGGCACGCCCCTGCAGCGGCGGCAGGGAAACGGGCGTGGCCGGCTCGGATGCAGCGGAGAACGTCATTGCCAACCTCGATTGCCACACGCAGGCATGCACGCCCGTGATTGCACTGGACGCGACCGGCGCCCACGGAGCTGCCGCACCTGCACGACCAGGCCGCCAGCATTACAGAATTCACTCATCGCCGTCGATCCGGTGCAGCGCGCGTTCGCGTTTCTGTTCTTCGGCGCTGGCCACGCAGGCACCGTGGATATCGCCGGGCCTTACCAACCACCAACGGCGGCGGTTGGCGACCCCGGCCAGCTCTGCAGTGGTGCGGTCCACGCACGCCAGCAGCGCGTCTTCCTGCACCAGCAACCAGCGCTGCTGGGGCTGGGCGGCCTGCCAGGCGACCCCGTCGGCGAGCTGCCGGTCCCAGCGCCGGTTGAACCCGAACGTGGCGGCCTCACGGTCGGCCATCAGCAGGTTCTGCTCCTTCCACGCGACCAAGCCGAGTTCCGCCTTCGGGCCGATGCGTTCACCGACCTGCAGCATCAGGCCGCGTGCCGAGCTGGAGTCGTTGAACAGCGGGTAGCCGATCAGCCCGAACGCCACCCAGGCCATGGTCAGCGTCGCCACCACCGCCAGATGGAAGCGGCGCACGCCGGCGATGCACAGGGTCAGCACGGCCCAGCAGCCCAGCGCGACCGCGACCCAGCCCAGGCCGGAGGTGACGGCGGTATCGATGCCGCGGTCGAGGATCAGTTTGCGCTCGAACCCCGGCTGCCCGACCAGCATCGAGATACCGATGCCGAGCAGGCCGGCGGCCAGCAGCGCCACGAAGCCGCCCAGCAGCCACTGGAAGGCGCGCTTGCGCAGCAGCCCCGGCAGCAGCGGTGCCAGCGCCAGGCAGAACATCGGCAGCGCCGGCAGGATGTAGACGTCACGCTTGCCGTTGGGGATCGAGAAGAACAGCACGATCAACAACCACCACACCAGCGGCAGCAGGTAGCGCGCATCACGCCGCTGCAGGCGACGGCGCCAGGCCGGGATCGCCCAGGGAATCGCCAGGAAGGCCGGGATCCACATCGACGGCATCGTGCCCAGGAAATACCACCATGGCTGATGATGATCCCAGGATTGCGCGTAGCGCTTGGCGGTCTGCCGGAACAGGATGTCGTCCAGGTAGGCGCGATACTCGGCCGACCCACTGCCCAGCGCAGTCAGCACCATCGGCACCAGCCACAGGGCGATCGCCAGCGCGAACGCCAGCGGCCCGGCCCAGAACCGCCAGTCGCGGACATGCAGCTTGACCCGCGGCCAGCCCAGCACAGAGGCCACGGCGGCCGGCACGATCATCAGCAGCGCGATCACGCCCACGCCCTTGGTGATCACCCCCAGCCCGGCAGCGAACCAGCCCAGCCACCACCAGCGCCACGCAGGGCCACTGAGCAGATGCCGCAGCAGGCCGTAGTTGGCCAGGGTGATGAAGAACACCACCAGCGGATCGATCTGGGCTTTCTTGGACTGGAAAGTGAAGTGCAGCGCGAACAGCAGCGCCCAGGCGGCGTACAGCCCGACCCGCCGTGTCCACAGGCGGCGGCCCAGGTCATAGACGCAGGCCAGTGTGCCCAGCGCGGCCAGCAGCGAGGGCAGCAGGAAGGCCACCCGCCAGTCGCCGATCAGCGAGTACAGCGCGGCCTGCGACCACATCAGCAGCGGCGGCTTGTCCGAATACAGCTCGGTGCCCCGATGCGGGAACAGCCAGTCGCCGCTCTCCACCATCTGCTTGGCGACCAGCGCAAAGCGTGGCTCGTCGGACGGCCACGGATCACGCATGCCCAGGCCGGCCCCCAGAACGAGCAGGGCCATCAGGGCAAGCAGCCAGAACTCTCGGGATGCGCGGTTTTTTAGCATGGGGCGGAATTCTAGCCGGGTTCGGATCAACCCTTCTTTAGCAGACGCGCATAGAAGAAGCCGTCAGCACCTTCCTCACCGGGCAGGCGCTGGCGCCCGGCCCAGGAGTCGTGGCCATACGCCTCGCCCAGCGGCAGGAAGCCCGCATCCCGGGTGCGCTGCAGGAAGGATTCGACCTGGAACTGGTTTTCATCGCGCAGGATCGAGCATGTCGCATACAGCAGAGTTCCGCCCGGGGTGAGCATCGACCAGCACGCATCCAGCAGGCGCGCCTGCAGGGCGATGAGTGCATCGATGTCGGTCGCGCGGCGATGCGCCAACACATCCGGCTGGCGGCGGATGATGCCGGTGGCCGAACAGGGGGCGTCGAGCAGGATGGTGTCGAACAGCTGCCCGTCCCACCAGCTGGCCGGATCGGTCGCATCGCCCGCCAGCACCTGCGCGTTCTGGCCCACGCCGGTGCGTGCGAACGTTTCGCTGATGCGCTTGAGCCGGCGCGCATCGATGTCCAACGCCAGCAGCTGCAGGGTCGGATCGCGCTCCAGCAGATGGGCGGCCTTGCCGCCCGGTGCGGCGCAGGCATCAAGCACCCGCGAACCCGGGCGCGGCGCCAGCGCATCGGCCACCTGCTGGGCAGACAGATCCTGCACCGACAGCGCGCCATCGGCGAACCCGGGCAGCGCGGAGACCGCGACCGGCACCGGCAGGCGGATCGCATCGGCACCCACGCTCGATGCCTCCGCCTCGATACCGGCGGCCGCCAACTGCTGCAGCATCGCCTCACGACTGCTGTGCTGGCGGTTGACCCGCAGCCACAGCGGCGCGGCCTGCAGGCTCGCGGTGAACACCGCGTCGGCCTCGTCCGGCCAATCCTGTTCGATCTTCTCGGCCATCCACAGCGGGAAGGCATCGCGCGCAGGCAGCGGCGGAATGCCTTCGCGCTGGGCGCGGCGCAGCAGTGCATTGACCATGCCGGCCTGGCGATCACGGCCCATCGCACGCGCGGCGTCGACCGTGGCCGAGAGCGCGGCGTGCGCCGGCAGCTCCAGTGCGTCCAACTGGGCGAAGCCGACCAGCAGCAGCGCGCGCAGTTCGTCTTCGCGCACGCTCAGCGGCCGCGGCATCCATTGCGCCAGTGCAGCGTCATACGCGGCACGGCGACGCAGCACGGCAAAGCACAGCGCCTCCAGCAGCGCGCGGTCGCGGCTGTCTTCCAGGGTCGGCAAGGCGGTGGCCAGTTCGGCCTTGAGCGAACGGCCGCGGCCGATCACCTGGGCCAGCACGCGCGCGGCCAGCACGCGGGTGGGCACGCCGGGGGCGGTATGGGCGGTGTAGGGGCCTGCAGGCTTGCCGGAACGCGCGTTGGTCATCTCAGGAACCCAGGCCGAGATCGCGACGGGCATTGAGGTAGTCGGCAGCGGTGATCGCCTTGCCGCCCTCACGCTGCAGCACACGCAGGCGCAGCGCACCCTGCCCGCAGGCGATGTCGATGCCGTCGCGCGAGGCGCCCAGCAGCGTGCCCGGGGCCTTGCCCTGGTTGTCCTCCAGCGCGATCGCGCCATGGATGCGGACGCGTTCGCCGGCCAGCATCGCCTCGGCGATCGGCCACGGATTGAACGCGCGTACGGTGCGTGCCAGCACGTGGGCGTCCTGCGCCCAGTCCAGACGGGCTTCGGCCTTGTCCAGCTTGTGCGCATAGGTCACGCCGGCCTCCGGCTGCGGCTGCGCGATCGGCTTGATGCCGGCCCGCAGCAGGCCCAGGCCATCGGACAGCACCTGCTCACCCAGGGCGGCCAAACGATCGTGCAGCTGACCGCCGGTATCGTTGGGGCCGATCGCGATGTGCTGCTTGAGCAGCACCGGGCCGGTATCCAGCCCGGCGTCCATCTGCATCAGGCACACACCGGTTTCGGTATCGCCGGCCTGGATCGCACGCTGGATCGGCGCGGCACCGCGCCAACGCGGCAGCAGCGAGGCGTGCACGTTCCAGCAGCCGTGGGTTGGAATGGTCAGCACCGGCTTGGGCAGGATCAGCCCATAGGCCACCACCACCATCAGGTCCGGCGCCAGGTCGCGCAGCTGCTGCTGGGCTTCGGGGGTCTTGAGGCTCTCCGGCTGGAACACCGGGATGCCACGTGCGATCGCGTCCAGCTTGACCGGCGAGGGGGCCAGGCCACGGCCACGGCCAGCGGGACGATCGGGCTGCGTGTACACCGCGACCACTTCATGGTGACGGGCTGCGGCACGCAGCGAGGACACGGCGAACGCCGGCGTACCGGCAAAGACAATCTTCATGGTGACCCCACTAACAGAACGTAAAACGGCGCCGATGTGCGGCGCCGCGCGACAGGACACGTCGCGCGGTCATCCCGCGCGGCGGTCGCTGCAATCACCTCAGGCAACGTGCTTGCGCTGCTTGGCCAGCTTCTTGCGCACCATCTCGCGCTTGAGCGGCGAGAGGTAATCAATGAACAGCTTGCCGTCCAGGTGGTCCATCTCGTGCTGCACGCAGACAGCGAGCACGCCGTCGGTGGTCAGTTCCTGGGCCACGCCGTGGCGATCCAGGTAACGCACGGTGATCTGGTTGGCGCGGGTGACGTCGGCAAAGATGCCCGGCACCGACAGGCAGCCTTCCTGATAGACCTGGCCGCCTTCGTTGGCGACGATCTCAGGATTGATGAACACCATCGGGGTGTCCTTCTCTTCACTGACGTCGATCACCATGAAGCGCTTGTGCACGTCCACCTGGCTGGCGGCCAGGCCGATGCCCGGGGCGTCGTACATGGTGTGGAACATGTCATCGATCAGGGTCTGGAACGCCGGCGTGGTCACGTCGGCAGCATCGATCAACGCAGCCTTGGTACGCAGGCGCGGATCGGGAAATTCGAGAATGGGCAGGAGGGCCATGGCAAATACCGGTAGGGGGCGCCGGTCGAAGCGGCGTACAGGGCGATTCTATCGCCAACGCTTGCCCCGCGCCCCGGTTTCTGGACTATAGTGCGCGAACCTGTTGGGGAATCAGGCACCACATCTATGTTTGAACGAACTCGTACGGTCGTCGCCGTAGCGATGCTGACCGTCGCTACCTATGCTACCGCCGTGGAAATGAATGGCGGGCACCCGGATACCTATGTCGTGCGCAAAGGGGACACGCTGTGGGACATCTCGGCGCGTTTCCTGCAGAAGCCCTGGCTGTGGCCGGAGATCTGGCAGGCCAACCCGCAGGTCAAGAATCCGCACCTGATCTACCCGGGTGACGTGCTCAGCCTGGCCTATCTGGACCGCGTCGTGGCCCAGCCCGGCCCGCGCCAGGAGGCCCCGATCAACGGCGTCCCGCTGGAGCAGGTGGAGCCCTTCCTGAAGCAGCTGAGCGTGGTGGACGAGGTCAAGTCGCTGCCGTACGTGGTCAATCTGGAAGAAAACCGCCTGCGCGCGACCACCGGCCAGACGGCCTATGTGCGCGGCCTGGAGAATGCCCAGGTCGGCCAGCGCTACGCGGTGGTCCGCCCGACGGTGCAGTACGCCCTGCCCAAGCCGACCGAAGACCTCAATGCCCGCGGCGATACCACGCCCGGCAGCGGCAACCTCTGGAAGACGTTCATCGTGCCGAGCAAGCGGCACCAGACGCTGGGCTACGAACTGGCCCAGATCAACGTCGGTACGGTGAGCCGTGTGCAGAGCGGCAGTGTCGAGGTGACCTCGCTGGTGCTGCAGGGCCAGGTGGACGGCCGTGAAGTCCGCGCCGGTGACCGCCTGGTTCCGGTCGAGGCCCGCCCGTACGACCTGCAGTTCGTGCCGCATGTGCCCGCGCCGCAGGCCGTCGATCTGGACGTGCGCGTGCTGGCCATCGCCGACACCTTCACCTCCGGCGGCCCGCGCGATGTGATCGCGATCTCCGCCGGTAGTGCCAACGGGGTCGACAACGGCACGGTGTTCTCGCTGTGGCGCCAGGGCCGCCATGTGGCCCACCGCATGGATTACCCGAACTCGTCGCGGATGGACGATTCGCTGACCAGCGGCGCCGGCCGGGTCACCCTGCCGGACGAGTACGCCGCCCATGCGATGGTCTTCCGCACGTTCGAGAACGTCAGCTACGCGCTGGTGATGGAAGGCGTGAAGCCGGTCAGGGTCGGCTATTCGGCACTGCATCCCGATAAGCAGTAGACGCGGCGGAGTCCTACCCTGCCATGCGACGGCGCCCTAGGGCGCCGTCGTCATTTCCGGGCCAGGGTATCGGGATGCCCATTCCCTGCCTTGCCTCATCCACTGCCCTGCTCACCCTGGTCCTGGCCGGGGGCGCGCTGCCGCCTCGCCTGCGCCTGCTGCGCCAGTTTTCCAATGCGGCGGCCGCCCTGCGGGCCGGCCCGACCGCCTGGCGGGCTGCCGGCTGTACGCAGGCGCAACGCGCCCGGCTGGCGTTGCCGGACGAACGCTACCTGGCACATGCCCTGGCATGGCTGGCCGAGGAGCACCATCACCTGCTCGGCGTGACCGATCCGGACTATCCGGCACTGCTCACCCAGATCGAGGAACCCCCGGTGGCGTTGTTCGTGGACGGAGAGCCGGCGCGGCTCTGGCACCCGGCGGTGGCGGTGGTCGGCAGCCGCTCGCCCACGGCCGGCGGCCGCGAGCATGCGCATGCCTTCGCCACCGCGCTGGCCGGCGAGGGCTGGTCGGTCATCAGCGGGCTGGCGGCCGGGGTCGATGCCCACGCCCATGACGGCGCATTGCAGGTCACCGGTGGCATGACCGTGGCCGTGGTCGCCACCGGCCTGGACCAGACCTATCCGCCCCGGCATGCCGCGCTGCATGAACGGATTGCCGGCACCGGCGCGGTGGTCAGCGAGTACGCCCCGGGCATGCCGGCAACCCAGGCGCACTTCCCCGCACGCAACCGGATCATCGCCGGGCTCAGCCTGGGCACCGTGGTGATCGAGGCCGCCGAGCGCTCCGGCGCCCTGATCACCGCGCGCTGTGCGGCCGAGGCGGGCCGCGAGGTGTTCGCCCTGCCCGGCTCGATCCGCAATCCCCGCGCCCGCGGCTGCCATCGGCTGATCCGGCAGGGCGCAGCGCTGGTGGAGGCGCCGGCCGAGGTAACCGCCGGGTTGGCCACGCTCGCCCAGACCCTGGCCGGGGCCTTGCGAACCCGCTTGGACGCCCCCACTGAACAGGCACGACCGGCGCCCGAGCGCGCCCCTTCCTACACCGACCCGGACTACCAGTGCTTGTGGAAAGCCCTGGATCACGACCCAACGGGTATGGATTCATTGATCCAGCGCAGCGGATTGACGGCGGCCCAGCTGTCGGCCATGCTGCTGGTCATGGAACTGGATGGAAAGGTAATGGCCGCCTATGGTCGCTACTGTCGAAAACCCTAGTTTCTTCACCTCCACAGCGTCGTTGACGCAGGCCGAGGGGCAATGAAAGAGAGCATTCTGGATGTCCTGCTGTACCTGTTCGAACACTATTTCAGCGAAGACGCGGACCTCATCCGCGACCGCGACTCCCTCCAGAACGGCCTGATCCAGGCCGGCTTCAGCCCCACCGAGATCAACAAAGCCTTCGACTGGCTGGACGCGCTCGCCGAGCAGCGCCCGGCCGTGGTGCTGGGCCGCGTCAATGGCCCGGTGCGCATTTTCCATGGGCCCGAGCTGGACAAGCTCGACGTGGAAGGCCGTGGCTTTTTGATGTTCCTGGAGCAGCACGGCATCCTCGATGCCAGCCAGCGTGAGCTGGTGCTCGACCGTGCGATGGCGCTGGACCAGGACGAACTGGACCTGGACGACCTCAAGTGGGTCGTGCTGATGGTGCTGTTCAACCAGCCCGGGGCCGAGGCCGCGTACGCCTGGATGGAAACCCAGATGTTCGTGGACGAGCCGGAACCGCTTCACTGACCTTACACTGAGCGCCTTGCGCATTCAGGAGTGGGCCGGTGGACCAGTGGTTCTTTGCAGAAGGAAACAGTCAGCAGCGCGGTCCGCTGCCTGCTGACGAGCTGATCGCGCTCTACCATTCCAGCCGCATCGCACTGGATACGCTGGTCTGGCGCGACGGCATGGCCCAGTGGCAACCGCTGGAAACCGTGGCCGCCGAGATCGGCCTGGACATCGCTCCCGCTGCCGAAGCGGTGGAAGTGATCGCGCCCGGCCCGACCCTGCCACCCGCACTCCCGGCTGCGCCTGCGGCGTCGGCCGCGCCTGCCGATCCCGCCCCGCCCATCACGCCCACCGCCGCCCCACCGCCCCGCCAGGGTCTGAGTGGCTGCGCGGTCGTGGGTATCGTCGCGGCCGTGGTCGCGGTGCTGGTGCTGATCATCGGCGGCGCACTGGCGGTGCTGGCCGTGCCGGCCTACCGCGATTATGTCGCCCGCGCCAAAGCCACCGAGGCGATTGCCGCACTGGAACCGATCAAGGCGGCCGTGGCCGAATTCGCCAGCGAACATGGCCGCTGCCCGGTCAACGATGACGAGGGCTTCCAGCCGGCCGAAAGCTACGCTGACGGTGCGGTCGGCGCCGTGCGGATCGGTCGTTTCGACAATGGCCACTGCGGCGTGGAAGCCGAACTGACCGTGCCCGGCAGCACCTCGCTGGACGGCAAGCTGCTGTGGCTGGATTACGACGGTGAGCAGCAGCACTGGGAATGCAGTGGCGAACCGGAAGACAAGTACCTGCCGCAGCACTGCCGCGGCTGATAACGGACACACGTCCATGGATGCACCCAACAGGGGATTGAAGCAATGACTGAGTGGTATTTCGCCGATGGCCAGGAACGTCAGGGACCGCTGAGCGCAGAGGAGATGCGCCAGCGCTTCCAGCGCGGTGACATCACCCTGACCACGCTGGTGTGGCGGGAAGGGTTCGCGCAGTGGGCACCGCTGTCCGAGGCCGTCGATGAGCTGCAGCTGCAGAATCTGGCCGGCGCGGCCAGTACGGTCGGCAGTGGCATCGACCTGCGCGGCGATTACACCGCCATCGACAATGGCACCGCGCCACTGCCGGGCACCGGTGGCGGCACCTACTCGCCGTACACCGCGCCCGCCGCGGCCACCGGCTACGCCAACACGGCCGTGGTCAATGGCCAGGACGTGGTCTATGCCGGTTTCTGGAAGCGCTACGCCGCCTACTTCATCGATTACATCCTGCTCACCGTGGTCACCCTGCCGCTGAGCATGATCATCAACGTGATGGGCGCCAGCGCGGGCAACGAAGGCGTGCAGGTCGCGCTGACGCTGGTGGTGATGCTGCTCAGCATGGTGATCAGCATCGGCTACTACGCCGGCTTCCACGCCTCGCGCGGTGGCGCCACGCTGGGCAAGATGGCCGTCGGGATCAAGGTCGTGCGCGGCAATGGCGAGCGGATCAGCTTCCTGCGCGCCTTCTGCCGCTACCTGGCGACCATCGTCAGCAGCCTGATCCTGATGATCGGCTTCATCATGGCCGCCTTCACCGAGCGCAAGCAGGCATTGCACGACATGATGTGCGACACCCTGGTGGTGGACAAGTGGGCCTTCACCGAGCACCCCGAACTGCAGCAGCGCGGCCTGGGCACGGTCACCATCGTGATCCTGGTGATCGCCGCACTGGCCGTGGTGGCCCTGTTCGGCGTGATGATCGCGATGATCGGCGTGATCGCCTCGATGTCCTGATCTGAGCAATCCTCACACCGGGCCGCTTGACACAAGCGGCCCCGGCGTGATTCCACTAATAGGCAGAAAGCTGAACGCCCGGCCCACCCCCGGGCGTTCGGTTTATGTATATCGCCCGCGCCGCTTCACTAATGCGGCCATTTGCTCCACCCTAGCGGCCCTCCCCGGGGCCCTGCCCATAGAATCCTGACGCCATGCCCAAGCACCTGCTCATCGTCGAATCGCCCGCCAAGGCCAAGACGATCAACAAATACCTCGGCAAGGACTTCACTGTCCTGGCCTCGTATGGGCATGTGCGTGACCTGGTGCCCAAGGAAGGCGCGGTTGATCCCGACAACAACTTCGCGATGCGTTACGACCTCATCGAGAAGAACGAAAAGCACGTCGATGCCATCGTCAAGGCCGCCAAGGGCGCCGACGACATCTTCCTGGCGACCGATCCGGATCGCGAGGGGGAAGCGATCAGCTGGCACATCGCCGAGATCCTGAAGGAACGTGGGCTGGTCAAGGACAAACCCATGCAGCGCGTGGTCTTCACCGAGATCACTCCGCGCGCCATCAAGGAAGCGATGGGCCACCCGCGTGAGATCGCTGCCGATCTGGTCGATGCGCAGCAGGCACGCCGTGCGCTGGATTACCTGGTCGGTTTCAACCTGTCCCCGGTGCTGTGGCGCAAGGTCCAGCGCGGCCTGTCCGCCGGCCGCGTGCAGAGCCCGGCGCTGCGCATGATCGTCGAACGCGAAGAAGAGATCGAAGCCTTCATCGCCCGCGAGTACTGGAGCATCGATGCGCTGTGCGCGCATCCCTCGCAGCACTTCAATGCGCGCCTGATCAAGCTGGACGGGCAGAAGTTCGAACAGTTCACCGTGACCGACGGCGATACTGCCGAGGCCGCGCGCATGCGCATCCAGCAGGCCGCCCAGGGCGCCCTGCACGTCACCGACGTGGTCAGCAAGGAGCGCAAGCGCCGCCCGGCGCCGCCGTTCACCACCTCCACGCTGCAGCAGGAAGCCTCGCGCAAGCTCGGTTTCACCACGCGCAAGACCATGCAGGTCGCGCAGAAGCTGTATGAAGGCATGGCGATCGGTGAGGAGGAAGGCACCGTCGGCCTGATCTCGTACATGCGTACCGACTCGGTGAACCTCTCGCAGGACGCGCTGGCCGAGATCCGCGACGTGATCGCGCGCGATTACGGCATCGGCTCGCTGCCGGACCAGCCGAACACCTACCAGACCAAATCCAAGAACGCCCAGGAAGCGCACGAAGCCGTGCGCCCGACCTCGGCGCTGCGCACGCCTGCCCAGGTGGCGCGCTTCCTCACCGATGACGAGCGCAAGCTGTACGAGCTGATCTGGAAGCGCGCCGTCGCCTGCCAGATGATCCCGGCCACGCTCAACACCGTCAGCGTGGACCTGTCGGCCGGCAGCGAGCATGTGTTCCGCGCCAGCGGCACCACCGTGGTCGTGCCCGGCTTCCTGGCCGTGTACGAGGAAGGCAAGGACAACAAGAGTGCTGACGACGACGATGAAGGCCGCAAGCTGCCGGCGATGAAGCCCGGCGAGCGCGTGCCGCTCGAGCGCATCCTGGCCGAACAGCACTTCACCCAGCCGCCGCCGCGCTTCACCGAAGCGGCGCTGGTCAAGGCGCTCGAGGAGTACGGCATCGGCCGCCCCTCGACCTATGCCTCGATCATCCAGACCCTGCTGTTCCGCAAGTACGTGGAGATGGAAGGCCGCAGCTTCCGCCCGTCCGATGTCGGCCGCGCGGTGTCCAAGTTCCTGTCCAGCCACTTCACCCAGTACGTGGATTACGACTTCACCGCCAAGCTCGAAGACGAGCTCGATGCGGTGTCGCGGGGTGAGGAAGACTGGATCCCGCTGATGGCGCGGTTCTGGGAACCGTTCCACAAGCTGGTCGGCGAAAAGAACGAATCGGTCGACCGCGCCGAAGCCAGTGGCGCGCGCGAACTCGGCACCGACCCCAAGACCGGCAAGCCGGTCAGCGTGCGACTGGGGCGCTTCGGGCCTTACGCGGCGATCGGCAGCACCGCCGAGGACGCCGAGGACAAGCCCAAGTTCGCCTCGCTGCGCCCCGGCCAGTCGATGCACACCATCTCCCTGGAAGACGCGCTGGAGCTGTTCCTGATGCCGCGTGCGCTCGGCCAGGACAAGGAGGAGGACGTCAGCGTGGGCATCGGTCGCTTCGGTCCGTTCGCCAAGCGTGGCAGCACCTATGCCTCGCTGAAGAAGGAAGACGACCCGTACACCATCGACCTGGCCCGCGCCGTGTTCCTGATCGAAGAGAAGGAAGAGATCGCGCGCAACCGGATCATCAAGGAATTCGAGGGCAGCGAGATCCAGGTGCTGAACGGTCGCTTCGGCCCGTACATCAGCGACGGCAAGATGAACGGCAAGATCCCGAAGGATCGCGAGCCCGCCTCGTTGACCCTGGCCGAAGTCCAGACGCTGATGGAAGAAACCGGCAAGCCGGTGCGCAAGGGCTTCGGCAAGAAGGCCGCCAAGAAGGTCGTGGCCAAGAAGGCACCGGCCAAGAAAGCCGCTGCCGGTGAAGCGACCAAGAAGACCGCCACCAAGAAGGCGGCGGTGAAGAAGGTCGCCAAGAAAGCAACGGCGAAGAAGGCCACCAAGAAGGTGGCCAAGAAAGCCGTGAAGAAGGCCGTCAAGAAGGTCGCTGCCAGCTGAGCCTGGTTGACCCCTCCCGCCACGGCGGGAGGATAATGCGGGCCATGCACCCGGGTCGCCTGTCATGAACGAACTCACTGTGGACACTGCCCTGCCTGCGCTGCGCGCCGGCGGGGTGATCGCCTATCCCACCGAAGCGGTCTGGGGGTTGGGCTGCGACCCCGCGCACGAGGCCGCGGTGATGAAGCTGCTGCAGCTCAAGCAGCGCCCGGTTGAGAAGGGCATGATCCTGGTCGCCGCCGACCCAGCCCAGCTGGAGGGCTGGGTGCGGATGGATGCCCTGCCGCTGGATCGCCAAGGCGAGGTCCTGGCCAGCTGGCCCGGTGCCAACACCTGGATCCTGCCCGCCGGCGAACGTGCGCCGCGCTGGATCACCGGCGAACACAGCGGCATCGCGGTGCGCATCAGCGCGCACCCCCTGGTCGCCGCGCTGTGCCGCGCCTGGGGCGGCCCGCTGGTCTCCACCAGTGCCAACCTCGCCGGCGAGCCGCCGGCACGCACACGCGCCGACCTGGACCCGCGCCTGCTGGCGTTGCTCGATGGCCTGATCGATGGCCAGACCGGTGGCCTGGCACAGCCCACGCCGATCCGCGATGCGCTCAGCGGCCAGGTATTGCGCAGCTGAGCCGCCTTTTGCGCGCAGGCGGGCAAACCCGCACACTGGCCGCATGACCCTGCGCCCTGCTCTGTGGTTGTCCCTGCTCACGTTGCTGAGCCCTGCCGTGCCCGCCGCCGCGCAGAGCGACAACGTGCGTGTCTACCGCTGCGTGGGCAGCAACGGCGCCGTGTCGCTGCAGGACGCGCCATGCCGCGAAGGCCGGCAGGAAATCCGCGACCTGCAGCGCCCGCGCGACCCGGCCCCGCAGGTGGTGCGCAGCGACCGCACGCCGGAGCCGATGCCTGCCCCGCGCGCTCCCGAGCGCGAGGTGCGCTACGTGCACGTGCAGCCGCCGCAGCCGATGTACGAGTGCACGACCAGCGACGGCGATACCTACGTCAGCGAAAGCAACGAAGGCAATCCACGCTGGGTGCCGATCTGGACCGAAGCCTATCTGCCGTATCCACCAGGCCCGAGGCCGCCGTCGGGTGGCTATCGGCCGTCGCGTCCGCTGCCACCGATCGCACCGATGGGCAGCGGTTCGGTGAGCAGCCGTGGCGGTGCGGTCTCGGTGACCGGCAGCGGCGCGCGGGTGGGCGGCAGCATCAGCATCGGCGGCGGCAGCTCGCACTGGCAGGGCGGTGGGTATCCGCACCCCGGGCTGGGCAACAGCGTGGTGGTGCCGGCCGGCAACGTGCTGGTGCGCGATGAATGCCATGCGCTGCCCGCGCAGGAAGTCTGCTCGCGGCTGAAAGACCGGCGCTGGGACCTGATCCGCCGCTACAACAGTGCGCTGCAGGGCGAGCGCGATGCGCTGACCCGCGAGCAACGCGGGATCGACGCGCGCCTGGACCAGGACTGCGGCGGGGCATGAAACGGTTCCTGCTGCTCCTGTTGCTTGTGACCCTGCCCGCTGCGGCGGACGAAGCGGTGTTCTTCCGCTGCACCGATGCCGGCGGCAGCCTGACCATCCAGAGCGTGGCCTGTCCCGCTGGCAGCGAGCAGCGCATCCAGCGGATCAGCGCGCCGGTGCGTGCCCCGGCAGCCGTGGAGAATGCGCCGGCTGCGCCCGCCCCTGACTACCGCATGCCACCGCTGCCGCAGGACGGCGACGAAGACAGCGGCCTGCTCGACAGCGCAGCGCTGCGCCCGGCAGCCCCGGCGCAGGAGCCCGACGACGCCAGCCCACCCAAACCGCCGCTGCCGGAGATCTACCAGTGCGTTTCTGCCGATGGCGGTCGCTACCTGCATGAGCGCGAGCCGGCCCCGTCACGCTGCGAATCGCTGGCCCTTACCGGCCTGGGGGGCAGCCATGCGCCGAGCAACGCGGCCAGCTGCGAAGTGGTGCGCGATGCCTGCGAGCCGGTAGCGGAGGCACAGCGCTGCAGCAGTTGGCAGCAGCGCTTGCGCGATGCGCGCGGCCGTGAGCGCTTCGCTGCGCCGGAGAACCAGGCTGCGGCGACCGCCGAGCGCGCGCGCTTGGAAGCGGTGTTGGCCGACAGCGATTGCCCGGTGCCGTGACCCGGTTTTCCCCTGATCGCGACTGGAGTTACCGAGCGCCATTACCGCGTGTGACGCGTGCCCTGATCGGTCGTGCCGGCCGCTGGCCAGCTCAGAACCCGTAGCGCAGGAACCCACCGTCCACCGCGATGCACTCGCCGGTGACATAGCTGGAGGCCGGCAGACACAGGAAGCCCACGGCGGCAGCGACTTCTTCCGGCTCGCCGATGCGGCGCATCGGCGTGCGGTCGATCACCTGCTCGTAGTAGTCCGGATCAGACAACGGGCCAGACGTGCGCCGGGTGCGGATGTACCACGGCGCCACGGCGTTGACGCGGATGCCGTCCTCTGCCCACTCCACCGCCAGGTTGCGGGTCATCTGGTGCATCGCGGCCTTGGTCATGCCGTACACCGCGCCGCTGCGCACGTGGGTCAGGCCGGACACGCTGCCGACGTTGACGATCGCCGAGGCCGCGTGCCGCGCCAGTAGCGGGTGCGCATACCGCGACAGCTCGAACGCCGAGAACAGGTTGGTCTCGAAGATCCCGCGCCACTCGTCTTCGGTGTATTCGGTGGCCGGCTTGCTGATGTTGCCACCGGCGTTGTTGACCAGGATGTGCAGCCCATCGCTGTGGTCTTCCACCCAGTCCAGGATTTCGCGGCGGTCCTCGTCATCGGCGACGTCGGCCGCCAGGCCATGGATCTCACGATCCGGGAAGGCATCGGCCAGTTCATCGCGCGCCATCTCCAGCGCATCGGCATCGCGGCCGACGATCAGCAGGTCCGCACCGAAGCCCAGCAGTTCGCGCGCGATCGCCAAGCCGATGCCGGCGCTCGCACCGGTGATCAATGCGGTCTGTCCATCCAGTCGCCAACGTTGCGCGCTCACGTGCTTCTCCTGCGGTGATCCATGGGGTGCGGCACCGAACGTGCGGCCCGGATAGGATAACGCGCGATCGCCGGCCTACCGAACGCCATCACGCGCGATGCGCGGGGCGGTGGGACACTGATGTTCCGCTACCGGCTCACCGAGGGAGGTTGCCATGACGATCCGTACTGCCCTGCCGCTGCTCGCGATCATCGCGCTGAGCGCCTGCAACCGGCCAGTGCCCCCGGCACCGGACACACCACCGGAACCGCAGGCCACTGAACTGCGCGATGCGATCCAGACACCGATCGACCGCGCCAAGGCGGTCAGCGATACCCTGCAGCAGTCCGCCGATGCCCGCGCCGCCGAAGCCGACCGCGCCAGCGGTGACACGCCACCGCCCAGCCCCTGACCCCATCGGCCGGATGGCAGAACGCCCGGCACAGGCCGGGCGTTCGGGTGTCACACAGTACCGCTGAGGCCGCTTACAGGCCGCAGAAGCAGTACACCAGCGTCTTGACCGGCGCGGCGCTGTTGCGCGGGTCGCGTGCGGCGTCTTCGACGAAGCGCAGCTGGGTGTCCAGCTCCGGCATCGAACGGGCCAGCATCAGACGGGCCATGCCCGATTCGCCCAGCATCCAGGCACCGGCATGGCTGCCGGCGAAGCCGCTGAGGAACTGCGCGAACGGCGTGGCCGCCTTCTCGATGTAACGCACGCGGAACTTGCCGGCCTCACCAAGCTTGGCGCGGCTGGCGGCGTCAGCCACCGCAGCCTTCAGGCCACCGAAGTCATCGACCAGCCCACGTTCCTTGGCCTGCGCACCGCTCCACACCCGGCCGCGGGCGACTTCATCGACCGCTTCCACCGGCTTGTTGCGCGCGGCGGCGACCTTGCCGGTGAAATCGGCGTAGCCCTTGTTGATCACCGACTGGATGACCTGGCCCACAGCCGGGTCCATCGGGCGGGTGATGTCGAACGCACCGGCGAAGCGGGTGGTGCCCACGCCATCGGTATGCACGCCGATCTTGTCCAGCGAGCGGGCCACGTTCGGGATCATCCCGAAGATGCCGATCGAACCGGTGATCGTGGAGGGGTCAGCATAGATGCGATCAGCATTCATGCTGATCCAGTAACCGCCCGAGGCGGCCAGATCGCCCATCGAGACCACCACCGGCTTGCCGGCTTCCTTCAGCGCGACCACTTCACGGCGGATCTGCTCGGAGGCGAACACTTCACCGCCCGGCGAGCTCACGCGCAGCACCACGGCCTTCACGTCCTTGTCGTCGCGCGCTTCGCGCAGCAGGGCCGAGGTCGACTCGCCACCGATGCGGCCGGCCGGCAGATCGCCACCGGAGATTTCACCGGATGCCACGATCACCGCCACCTGCGGACGCGAATCCACCGGCGAACGGCGGCCATCGAGCACGCTCAGGTAGGCATCCAGATCGACGTTGCGGTAGCCACCGTCAGCGTCGTCGTCGGCGATGCCGCGCTCGATCAGCAGGGTGTCCACTTCCTCGCGCGTCTTCAGGCCGTCCACCAGCTTCTGCTGCAGGGCGAACTTGGCCAGGTCGCCACCGGCGGCGGCGATGCCTTCGGGCATGGTGTCGATGCCGGCGGCCAGCTGTGCCGGGTCGAGCTTGCGCGCCTTGGCGATATCGGCCAGGTAGCGCTGCCACACATCGTTCATCCAGAACAGATCGGCTTCCTTGGCCTGCGGCGAAGCGGCATCGAGCACATACGGCTCGGCGGCCGACTTGTACTCACCCACCTTGAACAGGTGCACGTCCACGCCCAGCTTGTCCTGCAGGCCGGTGCGGAAGTACTGGCGATAGCGGCCCAGGCCCTCGAGCACCACGCCGCCCATCGGGTCGAGATAGACCTCGTTGGCCTGCGAAGCGAGCAGGTACTGCGACTGGCTCATGTTCTCGCTGAAAGCCACGACCTGCTTGCCGGCAGCGCGCAGTTCCTGCAGCGCAACGGTCACTTCGCGCATCGAGGCGAAGCCGCTCGGCTGCAGCTTGTCCAGCTCCAGCACCACACGCTCGATCTTCTTGTCGGTCTTGGCCGCCTCCAGCGCGCGGATCAGATCACGCAGCTGGATTTCTTCGGCGCCCTTGTCACCGACGGCCTTGCCCAGCGCGCGGCTGACCGGATCAGCGCTGAACTGCTCGACCAGCCGACCTTCCGGTGCGATGACCAGGGTGGTGCGGTCCTGCAGCGACGCCTTCGAGGTCGCGCTCTTGCCCATCGCGACGATGAACAGGATCAGGATCAGGAACAGCAGGCCGAAGAACACCAGGTTGAGGATGAGCCGGCGGGTAAAGTTCATCACATCCCACAGCCCGATGAAGAAGCTGGCGACGGGATTGCGACGCGCGGGTTGGTTCATGGGGGTAACTCCAGAGTGGCTTCTTGCCGTGGTGCCAGAATAGCCGTTGCCGGGCGCGCCGGCATCGGACACAAGTCAGGGTGTCGATGGGAGGCCGGCGCGGGCGCTGCTCACACGCAGGCGCCAGGCCATGAGGATCGCGGCGGCGGTCAGACCCAGGATCAGGCCCAGCCACATGCCCTGCGGGCCCATGCCCAACCCCAGTCCCAGCCCGGCGCCGAGCGGCATGCCCAGGCCCCAGTACGAGAACATGGCGATGAACATCGGCACGCGGGTGTCCTTCAGGCCGCGCAACGCGCCGGCCGAAAGCACCTGGATGCCATCCGGGAACTGGAACGCGGCCGCATACAGCAGCAGGGTCGAGGCCAGTGCAGCCACGCCCAGATCGTTCGTGTAGACCCCGACGATGGCGTCATGGCCAAGCAGCAGCACCAGCGCCGACAGCGTCTGTGTGCCCAGGATGATCAGCAGCCCGGCGATCGCCGCGCGGCGCACACCCAGCCCGTTGCCGCTGCCGACCGCATGGCCGACCCGCACCGTGGTGGCTTCGGCCACGCCCATCGGGATCATGAAGCACAGCTGGGCCACATTGATCGCGATCTGGTGCGAGGCCGCTTCAGTGGCGCCGAGGCGGCCGATCAGCAGCGCGGTAACGATGAACAAGCCGCCTTCCATCAGCACGGTGATGCCGATCGGCAGGCCGGTCCGCAGCAGCTCCCAGATCGCGCTCCAGCGCGGCGCTTCGAAGTGCGAGAACAACTGCAGGTGGGCGAAGCGCTTGGTCTTCCACAGGTAACCGGCAAAGCACAGCGCCTGCAGCCACATCATGATCGCCGAGGCCATGCCCAGGCCTTCGGCGCCCAGCTCGGGGAAGCCGAGCTTGCCGTAGCAGAGCACGTAGCCCAGCGGCGCCAGCACCAACAGGCCGCCAAAGCCGAGCAGCATCGTCGGCAGCGTCCAGTGCATCCCCTCGCTGAGGTAGCGCATGCAGAAGTACAGGGTCAGTGCCGGGCCACCCCAGCGCACCGCATGCAGGAACGCGGTCGCGCCGGGCACGATATCCGGCGCGATGCCGAACGCCGGCAGCAGCGGCGGCACCACCGTGAGGAAGGTGAACATGATCAGCCCCAGCCCCAGCGCCAGCCACAGCGCCTGGCGGAACAGCGGACCGATCTCGCGCTCGCGGCCAGCGCCGTGCAGCTGCGAAACCGAGGCGGTCAGCGAGATCAGGGTGCCGATCGGGATCAGCATCGGCAGCCACAGCAGTGCCGTGCCGATGGTGACGGCCGCCAGGGTGTCGGTACCGTGGTGACCGGCGATCACGTTGTCGACGAAGGAGATCAGGCCGGTGGAGACATGGCCCAGAACCAGCGGCAGCGCGAGCAGACCGGTGGCGCGCACTTCCCGGGAGAGGCGCGGCGTGGAGGAAGCGGTAGACATGGGAGTCACAGACGTCAACTACGGTCGCGCGCGGAGGGCACAGGCACCGGGTTGCGGCCCGCCATCTTACGCGCGCGGCCGGGGAAAAGCCGCGCTTTCAGGTAAACGGGCGGAAGCCGTCAGTGGCCCACGTTCTCGCGCAGCCAACTGTCCCGTGCGGCCGGCGCCACGCCCAGGAATTCGGCGCGCACGCGGTCGCGGTCCTGCGGTGGGGTGCGCTGGGCAACCAGGGTCAGCTGGGTGAGCTGGGAGGGCGTGAGCTGGCGCAGCACCGCCAGCGCGGTCGGGCGCTGCTCGGCGGGCAGATAGCCGAACAGGCCCTGCAGCTTGGTGAACTCGTGGCCGAGCTGCGGGCCAAGCAGCCAGCCGTCGCGGAAGCGCTGGTCCTGTTCGGCGAAGCGCTGGCGAAGCGCCTGCTGCTGCGCCGGCGGCAGCGCCGCCACGCGCGCCGCCGCGGCACGGACACGGGCACGCTCGCTTTCGCTCATGGCCTGCCAGGCCGCGTAGCGGCTGCGTAGCGCGCGCAGCTGGGCCGGATCCAGCGCTGCGGGGGTGGTCGGGATCGCCGGCGCCGTGGCGCTGGGCGGGGCCGGCACCGCCAGCGGCACCTCCACCCGGTTGGGGGCGGCGTTGGCCGCACTGGAGAGCCCGAGGGCGATCAGCAGGAAGGCAGGCTTACTCATCGGCGGCAGCCGTCTCCAGGCCGGCGGTAGCGGGTTCGGGGCGGCTCGGCTGGGCCTGCGATTCGTCCACCGGTACCGGACCGCCAGCAGCAAACCAGGCGTACAGATCGGCATCGCGGGCGGTCGGCAGATCCGGATCGGCCAGCATCGCCGCGTCCGTGGCCGCGTAGGGCGAGGCGGTCGGCGCCACGGTCGGCAGGTCAGCCGCCGGCAACGCTTCGACCTTGACAGGGCCGGCATCGGCGACGGCACCTTCGGGGGTATCGGCCAGGGGCTCGCCACCCTGACGGGCATGTTTCCACCACGCCGCGCCGCCGAGCAGCACGCCGGCAGTGACGGCCACGATCAGCACGCCCTTCCACGGGAAACGACGGCCGCGCTGGCGCTTGACGGGACGGCGCTGGGCGGGGGCATCGGATTTGACCGGGGTACGCCAGGAGGCGGCATCGGGTTGCTGGCTGGCCGGGGCGGCCACCGGTTGCTGCAGGCGCTGCAGCCGGTTGGCGGGCAGATCGCGGATACGCAGCTGCACCTGCTCGGCCAGCGCGCGCCAGCCTGCGGCATCGGGGTTGCCATGGGCATCGCGCGGGCAGGCATCGGCCAGTGCGTGCTGGTAGTCGGCCATGGGCAGATCCAGGATCTGCGCGGCCGCGGCTTCATCCAGCCCGCCACCGATCCGCAGCACAAACGCCAGCCGCGCCGGCGCGGCCAGCCCGGCCAGGTGCTCCAACGGGGCAGGCCAACGGCCTGCGGCCGGCTCGCGCAACGGCGCGCGGTGGACCAGCAGCGACCAGAACCGCTCCGGCCACTGGGCCATGGGCAGATCGCTGGCGATTCCGGCGAAGGCACGCATGACGGCGACCAGCGCCTGTTCGGCGACGGTTGGATCACCGCACTGCAGCTCGGCCACGACCAGGGCGCGGCGTTCAACGCCACGAAGAAACGCCGACAGCGCGCCGGCTGCGGTAGAAGAAACGGGGGCGGGCGCAGCCGTCATAGCAACTCCATCATTGTGTGGAAATGATAGCGATTGCGTCACTCCAGCGGCGCGCGGATGTTCATTTCCTGTGAGCGGCCACGGTGCGCAAAGCCTTCCGGCGCAAAAGGTTGTGCACAGCACCACGTAAAACCGGGGTGGAACCAGACGTGAGCCCCGCGTCAAGTCTGTTTCAACTTTGTTTCACAGCTATCTTGTTGTTTTTATTGCTTATTGTTGCTTGGCTATTTTTTGACCAACCTGAGCAGAACGTCGGAAGTTCCTGACGCAAGGCGGTCACATACGCAGTGGCACACAGACTTATCCACAGAAGATGTGGATAAGCCTGAATCTCCAATCAAGTCGGATATTTAGGTGGGATTTATGATTCGGCGCGTACCCGGCTGAGACGGTGAATGGGCGTGATCCGCTCCGCCCCTGCCCGCTACACTGCCCCGATGACCTCCTCGTCTTCGACCCTGCGCGTCGCCCTGCCGGTGCCGCTGCCGCAACTGTTCGACTACGCCCCGCCGCACGGGCCGGCCCCGGACCCGGCGATGACCGGGCAGCGGGTACGGGTGCCGTTCGGCTCCCGGGAGCTGGTCGGCGTGGTGGCCGGGATAGGCCAGGTCGAAGACCCCGGCAGCCTGCGCGCCGCGATCGAGTGGATCGACACCACGCCCCTGGTGACCGGTGAGCTGTGGCGCTCGCTGCAGTGGCTGGCGCGCTACACCCATGCCCCGCTGGGCGAAGTGATCAGTACGGCCCTGCCCGGTCCGCTGCGGCGGGGTGAGGCCGTGCCGGACACCCATCAGTGGGGCTGGCAGCTGACGCCGGCCGGCCACGACCCGCAGCCCAAACTGCGCAGCGGTACCCGCCCGCAACGCCTGGCAGCGTGCCTGGCCGAGGGCGTGGTGAACGAAGACCGCCTGGATACCTTGATGGACGACTGGCGCAGCGCTGCCCGGTCGCTGGCCAAGCGCGAGCTGGTCGAACGGATCGCGCTGGCGCATGCACCGGCCGTCGCCTCGCCGGCCAGCGGCCCCGCGCCCAATGCCGAACAGGCCGAGGCGATCGCCGCGATCACCGCCGCCGACGGGTTTGCCGCCTATCTGCTCGATGGCGTGACCGGCAGTGGCAAGACCGAGGTCTACCTGCAGGCGATCGTGGCGTGCCTTGCGCGCGGCAAACAGGCGCTGGTGCTGGTGCCGGAGATCGGGCTGACCCCGCAGACGCTGTCGCGCTTCCGCAACCGCTTGGGCATTCCGGTGCATGTGCTGCACTCCGGCTTGAACGACAACGAGCGCGCCCGCGTGTGGGCCGCCGCCGCGCGAGGCGAAGCACAGGTCATCGTCGGCACGCGCTCGGCGGTGTTCACGCCGCTGCCGAATGCGGGCCTGATCGTGATCGACGAAGAGCACGACGGCAGTTACAAACAGCAGGACGGCATCCGCTATCACGCACGCGATTTCGCGCTGGTACGCGCCAAGGCACTGGACGTGGCGGTGGTGCTCGGCAGCGCCACGCCGTCGCTGGAATCGCTGCACAACGCGCATGCCGGCCGTTACACCCACCTGCGCCTGAAGCAGCGCGCGGGCGCCGCGCGTCCCCCGGTGGTGCGCGTGCTTGATGTGCGTAAACGCCCGCTGCGCGATGGGCTCTCGCCGGAAGTACTGGCCGGCATCACCCAGCATCTGCAGGCCGGGCACCAGGTGCTGGTGTTCAAGAACCGCCGCGGCTATGCGCCCGTGCTGCTCTGCCATGACTGCGGCTGGACCGCGCCGTGCCAGCGCTGCGATGCGCCGATGACCGTGCATGCCGGCGGCCGGCGCCTGCAGTGCCACCACTGTGGCGCACGCCAGTCCGCGCCGCTGGCGTGCCCGGACTGCGGCAGCCTGGCGCTGCAGCCGCAGGGCATCGGGACCGAGCGGCTGGAAGAACATCTGGTCGAGGCCTTCCCGGAGTTCCCGGTGATCCGCATCGACCGCGGCACCACCGGCAAGCGTGATGCGCTGGAAACCCAGTTGGCCAAGCTCGGCGATCGCGCGGGGATTCTGGTCGGCACGCAGATCCTCGCCAAAGGTCACGACCTGCCGAAGCTGACCCTGGTGGTGGTGGTCGGCATCGATGAAGGCCTGTTCTCGGCCGACTTCCGCGCCAGTGAAAAACTCGCGCAGCAGCTGATCCAGGTCGCCGGCCGCGCCGGGCGTGCGGTGGATGCCGGCGAGGTCTGGTTGCAGACCCACCACCCGGGGCATCCCCTTCTGGAGACGCTGGTCAACGGCGGCTACCACGCCTTTGCCGATGCGGAACTGCAGCAGCGCGAGGCGGCCGGTTTTCCGCCCTTCGCGCATCTGGCGCTGCTGCGTGCCGAAGCGCAACAGGTGGAGCATGCCAACGCGATGCTCAGTGCCGTGCGCGCGCTGATTCCCGACGACGCGGCAGTGGAACGCTATGGCCCGATGCCAGCACCGATGCCCCGCCGCGCCGGCTACCAGCGCACCCAGCTGCTGCTGTCCTCACCCGCGCGACGCCCGCTGCACGGCGTGCTGGATCAGGTGACGCCGCAGATCGCCGCGCTGCCGCAGGCACGCAAGGTGCGCTGGTCGCTGGATGTGGATCCGATGGATCTGTATTAGGCCGGCAGGTGCCGACCGTGGGTCGGCACGGCCGCTCAGGTCAACGCGGTCATGACCCCACGCTGATACGCCGGCCGCTGTTTCAACCGCTCGTACCACGCGGCCAGATGCGGCAGGTCCGGGCGCTGGATCGGCATCTCGAACCAGGCATAGATGAAGGCACCCAGCGGGATATCGCCCATCGCGAACTGCTCACCGGACAGATACGGCTGCCGCGACAAAGCCTCATCGGCCATCGCCAGCAACTCGCCGGAGCGCACCAGTGCCGCTGCGATGCGGGCCTCGTCCCGATCAGCAGGCGGGGTCCGCAGGGTCCCCCAGAACAGATCGCGGAACACGCCGGCGAAGGTCGAGGTGGTCCAGTCCATCCACTTCTCCGACTGCGCGCGCGCCACCACATCTTCCGGGTACAGCGTGCCCAGCGCGTAGCGCGCGCAGAGATAGCGCACGATCGTGTTGGATTCCCACAGCGGCAGGCCCTGGTCCTCGATCACCGGCACCAGCCCGTTCGGATTCATCGCGCGGTACTCCGGCGACTGCGTACCACCGAAGGCACCGCCGACCTCGATCGACTCGTAGGGCGCCCCGATCTCCTCGGCACACCACAGCACTTTGCGCACGTTGCTGGAATTGCGACGGCCCCAGATGTTCAGCATGATCGGATTCCCGTATCGTTCGATGCGCGGCAGCGGGGTCGCGCGGTGCCGCTACGATACGCCCAACGGCGGGCCCACCGTCATGTCATGGATGAAAAACAATGATCCTCTACGCACTCGAAATCGTGTTGCTCATTGCCGGGATCGGCACGCTCGTGGTCGGTTATCGCCGCCACCATCGCAATCTGCTGCTCAGCGCCGCGCTGTTGCTGCTGGCCAGCGGCATGCTGCCTGACGCCGTGCGAGGCTTCTCCGATGGCTTCAACGGCAGCACGGCCCGCCCGTTGGCCGTGCTGCTGCGCTGAGGCCGGCGGTTACTTCGCCGCCTTCGCCGCACTCTTCTTGGGCAGTGCGCGCACATAGGTCGACTTGCCCTCTTTTTTCATCTCGAACAGGCCCGTCGCGGCCAATAGATCGCTGAGTTTGCTGTACCCGTAATTGCGCGAATCGAACGAGGCCTGGTTGCCGATCTGGCTGCCGACCGGGCCGAGATGCGACCAACCATCCTCGGCTTCGGCCGAGGTCACCGCGCGGCGCAGCATCTGCACCAGCCGGGTGTCATTGCGCAGCTCCGGGCCGCTCTTGCGCGGGCGGGTTTCCTCGTTGTCCTGCTCCACCTCTTGATCGGCCGCATGGGGTTGGCCCAGCGCCTCGATGTAGGTGAACTTCGAGCACGCGTTGACGAACGGCTCGGGCGTTTTCTTCTCGCCGAAGCCATACACCTTCACCCCGTCGGTCAGCAGGCGCATCACCAGCGGGGTGAAATCCGCATCGCTGGAGACGATCGCAAAGCCATCCAGATTGCGTGCGTACAGCATGTCCATCGCGTCGATCACCATCGCCATGTCCGAGGCATTCTTGCCACGGCTGTAGGCGAACTGCTGGATCGGGCGGATCGCGTACTCGTGCAGCACGGACTCCCACCCTTTCAGCCGCGGGCTCTTCCAGTTGCCGTAGGCACGGCGGACATTGGCCACACCGTAGCGGGCGACTTCAGCCAGCACCGCATCGATCTTGGAAGAGGGTGCGTTGTCGGCATCGATCAGCAGGGCGATGCGCTTTTCCGGTTCGGACATCTCGGTCTCCTGGGCGGGATCGGATCGGCCATCGGGCAAGCGCGATGGCCCCTGAACCCAGTATCGGCCATCGACGTGAACATCGCGCTTCACGTGCGACCATGGGCCGCATCACGAGACGACCTGCGCCGCCCCCCTCCGGCGCCCGCCAAGGAGTGAAGCATGACCCGCGATCCCACGCCCCACCTGCTCATCATCGGTGGCGGTTTTGCCGGCCTCTGGGCCACCCGTGCCCTCGCCTCGGCGCACGTGCGCATCACCCTGGTGGACCGTCGCAACCATCATCTGTTCCAGCCGCTGCTCTACCAGGTGGCCACCGCAGGCCTGTCCGCGCCGGATATCGCCGCGCCGCTGCGCCACATCCTCGGTCACCAGCGCAATGTCGAAGTGCGCCTGGGTGAAGTGACCGGCATCGACAAGGCCGCGCGCACCGCGACGCTGGCCGATGGCACGCAGATTACGTACGACACCCTGATGCTGTGCACCGGCGCCACCCATGCCTACTTCGGCCACGACGAATGGGCCGCCGATGCGCCGGGCCTGAAGACGCTGGACGATGCCATCGCGCTGCGCCGCAAGCTGCTGCTCGCCTTCGAGCGCGCCGAGGCCGAACCCGATCCCGCGCGCAAAGCGGCGTGGCTGAGTTTCGCCGTGGTCGGTGGCGGCCCCACCGGCGTGGAACTGGCCGGCACCCTGGCCGAGATCGCACGGCATACGCTGCGCAATGAGTTCCGCCATATCGATCCCGCCTCGGCCAAGGTCCGCCTGGTCGAAGCCGGCCCGCGCGTGCTGTCCACCTTCCCCGAGGTGCTCTCGCTCAAGGCGCGGCGGCAGCTGGAAAAGCTGGGCGTGGAAGTGCTCACCGGCACGCTCGTCAGCGACATCAATGCCGAAGGCTTCCAGCTTGGCGAGCGCTTCGTCGAGGCCCGCACCGTGGTCTGGGCCGCCGGTGTCGCCGCCTCACCGCTGGCACGTACGTTGGAGGTGCCACTGGACCGCGCCGGCCGCGTGCCGGTGCAGCCTGACCTTACCCTGGAGGGCCACCCGGAGATATTCGTTGCCGGTGACCTGGCGGCACTGACCCAGGCCGACGGCAAGCCGGTGCCCGGCGTCGCGCCGGCGGCCAAGCAGATGGGCAAGCACGTGGCCACCACCGTCCAGGCACGCCTGGCCGGCAAGCCCGCGCCGGGTGCGTTCAAATACCAGGACTTCGGCAACCTGGCGACCATCGGCCGCATGGCGGCGATCGTCCACCTCGGCCGGCTGCAGCTCTCCGGCGTGCTGGCCTGGTGGTTCTGGCTGGCCGCGCACGTGTTCTTCCTGATCGGCTTCCGCAACCGCGTGGTGGTACTGCTGAACTGGGCGGTGGCGTACTGGAGCTACCAGCGCAGCGCGCGGATCATCTTCGGCGATGCACAGGAGGATCGCCGCCCGAAACGACCGCCCACGCCCTGATCATCCCTGCGACAGACATCCCCAGCCATCCACCTGGCCGCTGTAGGAGACCGCCTCGCTGGCCAGCAGACCTTCGAAGCCGGCGATGTTCTGGTGGGTCGGCAGCATCAGCGGATGCACCACCACCTGCCACGGGTAGTCGTCGTTGCCCTCGTAAGCGGCGAAGGACACCTTCTGGTCGTTCTTGAGCAGGTGCACGGCGAAGGCGATCGCCACATCCTGGGTCGGGAAGATCAATGCGAAATCCACCTCGCGCGGAATCGTCAGATCATCGCCGTCCTGCAGCATGTTCCAGAGCACATCGCCATTCTCATCTTCCGGGTACAACGACAGATCGCGGGACATGGCACTCCAGGGCTTGGGCAAGCGGATCAACGAACGAGGGTCGATGGTATGCCGCCAACGAAGGCCCGAACAACCCGCACGCGGGGCTACGTGGGATCGGGCAGCGCCAGCCACGCCAGCTTGCGCTCGCGCGGTTGCCGCTTGAGCTGCCACTCGGCCTTCGACGCGGCCGCGCGGTCCGGGTAGGCGCGCATCGCCAGCACCTTCACCGGTGGGTTGGCCCGGGTGTATTTCGCCCCTTTGCCGGCGAGATGGGCCTGGAAGCGTGCGTCCACGTCGTTGCTGATGCCGGCGTAATAGCTGCCGTTGCGGCATTCAAGCAGGTACAGGTACCAGAGGGCGGGTTCAGCGGGCATACCGGGATTATCCCCCGGCACAGGCCCGGCGGCTGCTAGAATCCGCCCCGGATGCAGGAGAGAGGCGCCGCGCTGGCGCCCGCCGAAGGCGCAGGCTCCCATAATCGCTCAGGCCGGTGGCTGCACAGCCACCAACCATGCATCCGACACGCCGATCTGGAGAGAGGTCTTCAATGACCCGCCGAAGGGGCACGTGGCCTTGGCCACCGAACTCTCAGGCAAAAGGACAGCGGGAGCGGCAACGGAATCCCACCCCACGACAGTGCAGCGGCGCTGGCGTGATGCGTGCGCGTTTCCGTCCCCGCCTGACGTGTTTCCCGGAGCCCCCCATGCTGCTCTCCCTGATCTACCTCATCGCCATCTCGGCCGAAGCCATGACCGGCGCGCTGTCGGCCGGTCGCCGCCGCATGGACCTGTTCGGCGTGGTCATCATCGCCTGCGTCACCGCGCTTGGCGGCGGCTCGCTGCGCGACATCGTGCTCGGCCACTACCCGCTGGGCTGGGTGAAGCACCCGGAGTACCTGGGCTTCACCATCTGCGCGGCACTGATCGCGACCTGGGTGGCGCGCTGGATGCATCACTTCCGGCGCACCTTCCTGGTGCTCGATGGCCTGGGCCTGATCGCGTTCACCCTGATCGGCTGCGCGGTCGCGCGCGAGGGCGGGCACACCGTGCCGATCATCCTGATCGCCGGCATGCTGACCGGTGCGTTCGGCGGCGTGCTGCGCGATGTGTTGTGCAACGAGGTGCCGCTGATCTTCCAGAAAGAACTGTATGCGGTGATCACCCTGCTCACCGGCGCGGCCTACCTGGCCCTGCTGGAACTCGGCGTGTCGCTCAACGCGGCCACGCTGTGGTGCCTGGGCGGCGGCTTCCTGTTCCGCCTGCTGGCCATCCACTTCAAGTGGGAAATGCCGAAGTTCGTGTACCGCGACGAGGTGCATTGACGCACCCGCGGGCATGACCAAGGTCACGGGAGCTTGAGCGGCCCGGCCCTGTATCATGGCGCTCCCGTTCCATTCGAACGGCATCCAGCCACGCGGCGGTGTTCCACCCGCTGCCCCGCCAGACACCCTCTCCCCCGTTGACCTGCCGCCGTCGGCCGGTCCCCATGGACGCACTGCTCCGGTGGAGGGTGCGCAGGATGCGTATGTCCGCTTCAACGCCCCCGTCGTCTCGCCGTCGTTTCGCCACACCGCTGTTGATCGCTGCCGGTGTCGGCCTGGCCGCCATCGCTGCATGGAAACTGCTCTCGCCCGCCCCCGCTGCCGGCCCGTCCGGGGGTCCGCAGCCGACCCCGGTGCGTGTGGCCACCGCGACGCAGGAAGACCTGGTGGTGCGCCTGAAAGCGCTGGGCACGGTGACCCCGCTGCATACGGTGAGCATCCGCAGCCGCGTGGATGGCGAGCTGCTGCGGCTGGCATTCTCCGAGGGCCAGCACGTCACCGCCGGCGAGCTGCTCGCCGAGATCGATCCGCGTCCGTTCCAGGTGCAGCTCTCGCGTGCGCTGGGTACCCAGCAGCAGAACCTGGCCGAGTTGGACAATGCCGAAAGCCAGCTCAAGCGCTTCGCCGAACTGCAAAGCAAGCACTTCGTCTCCGCGCAGGACCTCAGTGATCAGCAGAGCAAGGTCCGCCAGCTGCAGGGCCGCCGCCAGACCGACCAGGCGGCGGTGGATGAAGCACGCCTGCAGCTGCAGTACACCCGCATCACCGCACCGGTGGCCGGGCGCATGGGCCTGCGCAACGTCGATGTCGGCAACCTGGTGCGCAGTGGCGATACCGAGCCGCTGGCCACCATCACCCAGACCACCCCGATCAGCGTGCTGTTCACCGTGCCCGAGCCGGACCTGCCGGCGGTGGTGGCTGCCGCACGCGCCAATCCCCGGCTGACCGTGGAAGCCTGGGACCGCGAGGAGCGCACTGCACTGGGCGACGGGGTGCTCTCCAGCCTGGACAACCGCATCGATACCGCCACCGGCACGCTGAAACTGCGCGCGCAGTTCGCCAATACCGATGAATCACTGTTCCCCAACCAGTTCGTCAACGTGCGTCTGCAGGTCAGCAGCAGCGATGCGGTGGTGATTCCCAATGCCGCCGTGCAGTTCGGCAGCAAGGGCAGCTACGTCTATGTGATCGCGGCCGATGACACCGCGTCGCTGCGCACCGTGGTGCTCGGCCCGGCCGATGGCGAACGCGTCTCGGTGCGCGAAGGCCTCAAGGCCGGCGAGCGCGTGGTGGTGGAAGGCATCGACGGGCTGCGCGAAGGCGCCAAGGTCGAGGTGGTGGAGCAGGACCCGCCACGGACCGGCGCATGAACCTCTCGCGCCCCTTCATCGAGCGCCCGGTCGCGACCACGCTGCTGATGGTGGCGCTGCTGCTGTCCGGCGTGATGGCCTACCGCCTGCTGCCGGTCGCGGCACTGCCGCAGGTCGATTACCCGATCATCCAGATCACCACGCTGTATCCCGGCGCCAGCCCGGATGTCACCACCAGCGCGGTCACCGCGCCGCTGGAACGCCAGCTCGGGCAGATTCCCGGCCTGAAGCAGATGTCCTCGACCAGCTCCGGCGGCGCGTCGGTGATCACCCTGCAGTTCTCGCTGGAGGTCGCGCTCGGCGTGGCCGAGCAGGAAGTGCAGGCCGCGATCAACGCCGCCGACAGCTTCCTGCCCGACGACCTGCCGGTGCCGCCGGTGTACCGCAAGGTCAACCCGGCTGACACCCCGATCCTGACCCTGGCAGTGACCTCGCAGGGCCTCTCGCTCCCGCAGGTGCACGATCTGGTCGATACCCGCATGGCGCAGCGGCTCTCGCAGCTGCCTGGGGTCGGGCTGGTCAGCCTCGCTGGTGGGCAGCGCCCGGCGGTGCGCATCCAGGTCAATCCGTCCGCGCTGGCCGCCAACGGGCTGAGCATGGCCAGCATCCGCACCGCGATCGGCACGGCCAACGTCAACCTGCCCAAGGGCAGCTTCGACGGGCCGACCCGCGCGATCATGCTCGATGCCAACGATCAGATGCGCTCGGTGGCCGAGTACCGCGCCCTGATCCTGGCCTGGAAGGATGGCGCACCGCTGCGTCTGGGCGACGTGGCCACCATCGAAGACGGCGCCGAGAACCGCCAGCTCGCCGCGTGGTCGGGCACCACCCCGGCCGTGCTGATCAACATCCAGCGCCAGCCCGGCGCGAACGTCATCGCCGTGGTCGACCAGGTGCGTGCGCTGCTGCCGCAGCTGCAATCCTCGCTGCCGGCCGGTGTGGATGTGGCCATCCTCAGCGATCGCACCGAATCGATCCGCGCGTCCATCCGTGGCGTGCAGCACGAGCTGCTGATCGCGATCGCGCTGGTGGTGATGGTCACCTTCCTGTTCCTGCGCAACATCCCGGCCACGATCATTCCCAGCATCGCGGTCCCGCTGTCGCTGGTCGGCACGTTCGGGGTGATGCTGCTGGCCGGCTTCTCGCTCAACAACCTCACGCTGATGGCGCTGACCATCGCCACCGGTTTCGTGGTGGACGATGCGATCGTGATGCTGGAGAACATCGCCCGTCATCTGGAGCGCGGTGCCACGCCGATGCAGGCAGCACTGAAGGGCGCCAGGCAGATCGGCTTCACCCTGATCTCGCTGACCCTGTCGCTGATCGCGGTGCTGATCCCCCTGCTGTTCATGGCCGACGTGGTCGGCAAGCTGTTCCACGAATTCGCGATCACCTTGGCGGTGGCGATCGGCATCTCGCTGCTGGTCTCGCTGACGCTGACGCCGATGATGTGCGCGCGCCTGCTCAAGGCCGGCCACGCCACCCGTCGCGATGCCGATGGGCAGGAATCGGCGCAGCAGGGCGACCCGTTCGACCGCGTGGTGGCGGTCTACGATCGCCAGCTGCACTGGGTGCTGCAGCGCCAGCCGCTGATGCTGGCCGCCACTGTCGCCACACTGGTGCTGACGGCGCTGCTGTACGTGTGGGTGCCCAAGGGCTTCTTCCCGGTGCAGGATGCCGGGCTGATCCAGGGCATCAGCGAGGCACCGCAGTCGATCTCCTTCCAGGCGATGGCGCAGCGCCAGCAGGCGTTGTCGGCGGCGTTGCTGGAGGATGAGGACGTGGCCAGCCTGTCCTCGTTCATCGGCGTGGACGGCAACAACGCCACGCTCAACAGCGGGCGTCTTCTGATCGAATTGAAACCGCACGCACAGCGCGATGCCGATGCGCAGGCGATCATCGCGCGGCTGCAGCAGCGCGTGGCGCATGTCCCGGGCATCAGACTGTATCTGCAACCGGTGCAGGAACTGGGCATCGAAGACCGGATCAGCCGTACCCAATACCAGTTCACCCTGACCAGCCCGGATATCGCGCAGCTGGAGACGTGGACGCCGCGCCTGCTCGCGCATCTGCAGCAGGCACCGGCACTGGCCGACGTCGCCAGTGATCTGCAGAACCAAGGCCTGCAGGCGCATGTGGTGATCGACCGGGTCGCCGCGGCGCGGCTGGGGATCAGCGTGGAGACCATTGCCGATGCGCTGTACGACGCGTTCGGGCAGCGCCAGATCTCGACCATCTTCACCCAGGCCAACCAGTACCGCGTGGTGCTGGAAGCGCGCCCCGACGTGGCTTTCGGCCCGGATGCGATCGCCCGCCTGCACGTCACCGGGCCGGACGGGCGGCAGGTGCCGCTGGGCGGCATCGCCCGGATCGAACAGCGCCCCGCGCAGCTGCTGATCAACCATGTCGGCCAGTTCCCGGCGGTGACGTTCTCCTTCAACCTCGCCCCGCAGGCATCGCTGGGCGAAGCGGTGCAGGCCATCGAAGGCGCACGCGCCGCGATCGGCCTGCCGGCCAGCGTAGAGCTTCGCCTGCAGGGGGCGGCCGATGCGTTCCGCGCGTCGCTGTCCAGCACGTTGTGGCTGGTGCTGGCGGCGGTGGTGGTGATGTACCTGGTGCTGGGCGTGCTCTATGAGAGCTTCATCCATCCGATCACCATTCTCTCCACCCTGCCCTCGGCCACGGTGGGCGCGTTGCTTGCGTTGCTGGTCAGCGGGCGCAGCCTGGACCTGATCGCGGTGATCGGCATCGTGCTGCTGATCGGGCTGGTCAAGAAGAACGCGATCATGATGATCGACTTCGCGCTGGAGGCCGAGCGCGAGCACGGCATGGCGCCACGTCAGGCGATACACCAGGCCGCCCTGCTGCGCTTCCGGCCGATCCTGATGACCACGCTGGCCGCGCTGTTCGGCGCGATCCCGCTGATGTTCGCCAGTGGCTCGGGCGCGGAGCTGCGCCAGCCGCTGGGCCTGGTGATGGTGGGCGGGCTGATCGTCAGCCAGGTGCTGACCCTGTTCACCACGCCGGTGATCTACCTGTTCTTCGAGCGCTTCCGCCAACGTCCCGCACCGGCTGCCGACGCGGCTGACGAGGCGCTGGCGTGAGTCCGCTGTCGCGGGCGATCGGCTGGTTCGTGCAGCATCCCGTCGCCACCGTGCTGCTGGCGGTGGCGGTGGTGCTGGCGGGCCTGCTCGGGCTGCGCCTGCTGCCGGTCGCGCCGTTGCCGCAGGTCGACTACCCGGCGATCAACGTCAGCGCGAGCCTGCCCGGCGCGAGCCCGGAATCGATGGCGGCCAACGTCGCCACGCCGCTGGAACGTGCGCTGGGCACCATACCGGGGCTGACCGGGATCGACTCGGCCAGCACCCAGGGCTCGACCCAGGTCGAACTGAAGTTCGCACTCGGCCGCAACGTGGACGATGCCGCGCGCGATGTGCAGGCCGCGATCAATGCCGCGCGCGCGCAGCTGCCCAGCGGCATGCCGGGCATGCCGCAGTACCGCAAGGTGAATCCCTCGCAGGCGCCGATCATGGCGCTGGCGCTGAGTTCGGACAGCCTCGCGCCGGGCCAGATCTACGACGTGGCCTCCACCGTGATCGCGCAGAAGCTGGCGCAGATTCCCGGTGTCGGCGAGGTGCAGGTGGGGGGCAGTTCGCTGCCGGCGGTGCGCGTCTCGCTGGATCCCAATGCACTCAACCATCACCGCATCGCGCTGGACGACATCGCCGCGGCGATCCGCAACGCCAACGCGCTCAAGCCACTGGGCACCGTCGCCAGCCAGGCCCAGCAGTGGCAGCTGGAAGCCACCCTGCAGCTGCGTACCGCCGCCGAGTACCGCCGCCTGATCGTGGCCATGCGCGATGGCCGGCCGGTGTACCTGGAGGACGTGGCCGGGATCAGCGAAGGCGTCGAAGACCGCTACGCCAGCGGCTTCCACAACGAGCGCCCGGCGGTGCTGCTGATCGTCAGCCGCCAGCCGGATGCCAACATCATCGAGACCGTCGACGCCATCCAGGCGCAGATGGACACACTGCAGGCACTGCTGCCGGCCACCATCGACATGCAGGTGGTGATGGACCGTTCGCCGGTGATCCGCGCCACCCTGCGCGAGGCCGAACTGACCCTGCTGCTGGCCATCGCCCTGGTGGTGCTGGTGGTCCTGGCCTTCCTGGGCCACTGGCGTGCGGCGCTGGTGCCGACCGTGGCGATTCCGGTCTCGCTGCTGGGCGCGCTGGCGATCATCGCCCTGCTCGGGTTCTCGCTCAACACGCTCTCGCTGATGGCGCTGATCGTGGCGGCGGTGCTGGTGGTCGACGATGCGATCGTGGTGCTGGAAAACATCGCCCGCCATCGTGAGGAGGGCGCTTCGCCGATGACCGCCGCGCTGCGCGGCGCCGGTGAAGTCGGTGCCACGCTGCTGTCGATGAACATCGCGCTGGCCGTGGTGTTCATCTCGATCCTGTTCCTGGATGACTTCGTCGAGAAGCTCTTCCGCGAGTTCTCGCTGACCCTGGTGGCGGCGATGGGCGTCTCGCTGCTGGTTTCGCTGAGCCTGACCCCGATGCTGTGCGCACGCCTGCTCGGGCAGGCACGGCCGGGCCCCGGCAATGGCCTGCAGCGCGCCGGGACCGCCCTGTTCGAACGCCTGCGCGCGGCCTATGTGGGCAGCCTGCAGACGATGCTGCGCTGGCTCGCGCTGCCGCTGCTGCTGTTCGCCGGCGTGATCGCGCTGAATGTGTGGCTGTTCCAGCAGGTGCCCAAGGGCATCGTGCCCAAGCAGGACACCGCGCAGCTGCGTGGCTTCGCGCGCGGCGACGACGGCCTCTCGTTCCAGGTCATGCAGCCCAAGATCGAGGCCTACCGCAAACTGCTGCTGGCGGACCCTGCGATCAGCGACATCATCGGGTACATCGGCGGCCGCAGCGGGGTCAACAACGCCTTCATCATGATCAAGATGAAGCCGCTGGCCGAGCGCAAGGTCTCCAGCCAGCAGGTGATCGACCGCCTGCGCGCCAACATGCCGAAGATTCCCGGTGGCGGCATGTTCCTGTGGGTGGACCAGGACATCAAGCTGGAAGGCAGCGGTGACAGCGGCCAGTACGAGTTCCAGCTGCTCTCCGGCGAACTGGAACCGCTGCGGCACTGGACGCCCAAGGTGGCCGATGCACTGCGCGCCCTGCCCGAGCTGGTCGATGTGGAATCCAAGGGCGATGAAGGCATGCGCCAGGTGGTGCTCGACATCGACCGCGATGCCGCCGCCCGCCTGGGCGTGGACATGCGCATGATCGCCTCGGTGCTCAACAATGCCTTCAGCCAACGCCAGGTCGCTACGCTGTACGACACCCTCAACCAATACCGCGTGGTGATGGAGCTGGACCCGCGCTACACCCAGGATCCCTCCACGCTGCAGCAGATCCATGTGATCGGCAAGGACGGTCAGCGCTTGCCGCTGTCCTCGATTGCCAGCTGGTCCTACGGCATGGCACCGGACCGCATTTACCACAGCCAGCAGTTTGCCTCGGTCTGGATCGAGTTCGCGCTGGCGCCCGGCGTGACCCTGGACCAGGCGGTGAAGGCGGTGGACCGCGCGATGGCCGGGATCATGCTGCCCACCCACGTGCAGGCCAGGCTGAGTGGCGAGGCCGGTGGCTTCGAGAAGCTGCGCGAGCGCCAGCTGTGGTTGATCGTGGGCGCGATGCTGGCGGTGTATCTGGTATTGGGCGTGCTGTATGAAAGCTTCGTGCAACCGCTGGCGATCCTCTCCACCCTGCCCTCGGCCGGCGTTGGCGCCTCGCTGGCGCTGATGGCCTTCGGCAACGAGTTGAACCTGATCTCGCTGCTCGGCCTGTTCCTGCTGGTGGGCGTGGTCATGAAGAACACCATCCTGATCATCGACTTCGCGCTGTCGGCCGAACGCGAGCGCGGGCAGTCGTCGTATGACGCGATCTGCGAGGCGGCGCGGCTGCGGTTCCGCCCGATCCTGATGACCAGCGTGGCCGCGTTGCTGGGCACGTTGCCGCTGATGCTGGCCACCGGCGAAGGCTGGGAGATGCGCCAGCCGCTGGGCATCGCGATCGTCGGTGGTCTGCTGGTCAGCCAGTGGCTGACCCTGTACACCACGCCGGCGATCTATCTGGCGTTGGCGAGGCTGCGGCGCGCCTCATGATCAGCGGGTGCGCGACGCACTGCGGGGGTAGAGCCACGCCATTCGTGGCTGCTTCTGCATATGGTGTTGCGGCGCTGCGGTACTCAGCGCAGCCACCCAAGGGGTGGCTCTACCCCCGGCTCAAAGCAGATTCATGCCGCTTCGCTGATCCGCGCCGCCCGCCGCGCACGCACCGCTTCAGCGAGGCTTTCCAGTACCGCCAGCGAGCTGTCCCAGCCGATGCAGCCATCGGTGATGCTCTGGCCGTAGGTCAGCGGCTGGCCGTCGACCAGGTCCTGCCGGCCGGCCACCAGATGGCTCTCGACCATGACGCCGACGATGCGCTCTTCGCCATTGGCCAGCTGGGCGTTGATGTCGGCGATGACCTTGGGCTGGTTTTCCGGATTCTTGCTGCTGTTGGCGTGGCTGGCATCGATCATGATGCGTGCGGCCAGGTGCGACTTGGCCAGGGTCTGGCTGGTCGCTTCAACGTGGTCGGCATCGTAGTTCGGCGTCTTGCCGCCGCGCAGGATCACGTGGCAGTCCGGGTTGCCGGCGGTGGCCACGATGGCGGTGCCGCCTTCCTTGGTGACCGAGAGGAAGTGATGCGGGTTGGACGCCGCACCGATCGCATCGGCGGCGATCTTGATGTTGCCGTCGGTGCCGTTCTTGAACCCGACCGGGCACGACAACCCCGAGGCCAGTTCGCGATGCACCTGGCTTTCGGTGGTGCGCGCGCCGATGGCGCCCCAGGCGACCAGATCGGCGATGTACTGCGGCGAGATCACGTCGAGGAACTCGACGCCGGCCGGCAGGCCCAGCTTGTTGATGTCGCGCAGCAGACCGCGCGCCACGCGCAGGCCCTTGTTGATGTTGAAGCTGCCATCCAGGTCCGGATCGTTGATCAGGCCTTTCCAGCCCACCGTGGTGCGGGGCTTTTCGAAGTACACGCGCATGACGATTTCCAGCTCGTCGGCGTAGGCATCGCGCAGCGGCTTGAGGCGCTGGGCGTACTCGATGGCGGCCACCGGGTCGTGGATCGAGCACGGGCCGATCACCACCGCCAAGCGGTCATCGCGGCCGTGCAGGATCTCGTGCAGGGCCGCGCGGGAGGCGCTGACCGTATCGGAGGCTTCGTCGTCGCAGGGCAGCATCGCCAGCAGCTGCGCCGGCGGGGTCAACGGTTCAATCTTGCGGATGCGCAGGTCGTCGGTATGGGGGGGCATGGGGTAACTCCTTGGCAGTGGGGATCCCCAGCGCGGCGGCAACAAAAAAGCCGCCAGGTGCGCTGGCGGCTTTCGGGAATGCGTCTGAAATTTTCTTCAGGGTGAGCGCATGCCTTCCTCCGCCGGTGGCTTCGGAAAGTAATACCAAAAGTAGGAATTGGCGGGGCGTGCGTTCATTGGGGAGTATTGATAACACAGGGGTTTGGAGGTGCCAACTGTTTCATTCGCAACTGCGATGACCATTCAGCCGCTGCCGACCCGGCATGCACCATCACTCCCGCGGCAACGCCGCCAGCTCAGCCAGGTGCTGCTGCAGGGTGCCCGCTGCGCCCACCGCGTGCGTGGTGGTGAAGTACTCGTGCCAGCCGGTGGCCCCGATCGCGGCGAGCAAGGCATCGGCGTCGAGCCGTTCGGCGCACTGCCACACCGCATAGAACTGCTCGGCCGTGGTGTGCGGCACGTCCTGCTCGATACGGCCCATTGCTATGGGCGTGACGCGGGCGGGATCCACGTTCTGCATGCCCGCGCCGATGCGGGCGAAGAGCGCCCCGCGCGATACCGGGTCCAGCGCGGTCCAGGCAGGGGTGGCGGTGTACAGCTCGATCAACATGTGCGACATGGCATTCCTTGAGGTCAGAGCGAGCGCAGTGCGCGCTTGCGGATATAGGTGTTGGCCGGATCATCGGCATGCCGCTGCTGCCATTCGCTGCACAGCGCGCGGACCCAATCGGGCTGGCTTTTGCCGGCGTCGTTGAGCCAGTTGCCGACCGAATCCTGCACGTAGCGCGAGGCGTCATGGCACAGCGCCTGCAGCAGCGGCAGGGCGTGGTGTGGTTCCTGCTTGAACAACGCGATGTGCGCGGCCCATACGCCACGCGGGCGCAGTGCTTCGCAGGCGAAGCGGCGTACGTTGGGTGAAGCGTCAGTGGTCCAGCCGTGCAGGTGCGTGAGCACGCGCAGCGGCTCGGCGACGACGTGGGGTCGCACCCCCAGCCATGCCCACTCGCGCACGCCGAAGTGCGCGTCATCGGCCAACGCGCGAAGCGCATCCAGCTTGTGCTCCAGTGACAACGCCGGGTCGCTGCCGATCAGATAGCAGGCCCAGCCACGCACCGTGTCACTGGCATGGCGTGACCACTGCGCGTGATCGCCGTGACCATGCACGCGCAGCAGAGTGGCCGCGCCCTGCATGCGCAGGGTGATGCCGCGCTTGGCGGCGTTGCGCATCGGGGTGATCGCAGAGGCTGGCAAACCGGGTGCGACATTGGCCATCAGCTTGGCGAAATCGACGGCCAGCACTTCGGCCAAGTGCGTGGCTTCGGTTTCACCGCGATCCAGCTGTCCGCGTCGCTCGCGGGTGACGGCCGGTTTCATGCGGCACGTCCTGCGTCAGTGCGCGACCACACGCGTTGCAGCAGCGTGCCGAGCGTGCGCCGTTCCCTGGGGCTGATATCGGCGAACAGCGAGGCGATCCAGTGGGTCTGCTGGTCGAACAGTTGCGCGGCAAGCGCTTGGCCAGCCGGGGTCAGCCGCACGTGGATGCGGCGTTTGTCGTCCGGATCACTGTGGCGGCTCACCAGGTGCTCGCGCTCCAGGCCATCCAGCAGGCCGGTCACGGTGGCACGGGTGACACCGGCGCGCTCGGCCAACTGGTGCGGCGACAGTGCCGTGTCCGCGCCGCGCAGCAGGAACAGCAGCACGAAACGTCCTTCGCTCAGGCCCCGCGGTGCCAGACGACTCGCGCAGTCCTGGTCGATCGCGCTGGCCAGCGACAGCACCTGGAAACACAGCGCCAATTCCCCCGTATCCGGCTGGCCACGACGTTCCAGCTCGGTCAGGAAAGCCTGGTGTTTGATTTCCAGCATGCAGGCGGATCCGGAATAGTACGGCGGCTAATTATACCGCTACTGCGACTTGTCTGACACCCCGCCGCGCTTTACCTCGCCCCGAGGACAGGCGAAGATCCGGGCCAGGATCACCCACAAGGATGCGTCGATGACCCCTTCCCAAGCTGACGCGATTGCCCAGGCCATCCTGCGGCCGGACAACAAGCGCGTGGCCGTCCAGCAACGTCAGCGAGTGCAGGCACAGCATCTGGCGCGGCAACGTGTTGCCGTTGCCGTCAGCCTGGTCGGCATGGCGCTGGGCGCGGCGGCAGCGATATGGCTGCCCATGGCGTACGCGCAGGGAATGTTGGTGGGCGGCGCACTGTCCTTCCTGCTGGCGCATCTCGGCCTCGCTTGGCGCGAGCGTCGGCGCGCGGTGCGTTCTCCGGCCTGACAAATGCCGCGCCGTCCCTCATGGCGCAGCGGAGGGCATGCCTACCAGCGCGTGCCGGCCGGCAGCGCCCCGTCATGCGAAGGAAACAACGGCAGTACGTACTCGGCCAGTTCCTGCAGCACCTCGGCCGCCGGGCGCTGCGAGAACTGGATGCCGAGCGCAGCATGGTTCACGCCGGCACGCTGCCACTCGCCCAGCAGATCGATCAATCCGTTGCGGCCGGTTCTCAGCGTGTAGCCGCCATTGAGCGGCGTGCGGGGATGGTTCGGGTCCTCGACCAGATCCAGCCATTCGTTGGTGACATGCGGGCGGAAGCCACCGTCGGGGATGAGACGGCGCCATGCCTGGATCTTGTCGGCCAGGCGCTGCGGTCCGCCCGCGTGATGGGTTGCCTCGGGATAGGTCAGCCAACCATCGGCATGCTGCCCAACCCAGTCCAGTGTCTGGCGCGAGGTGCCGGTCACCAGCAGGGGAATCGCGCCGGACACCGGCTTGGGCAGCAGCTCTACGCCCTGCAGCGCGCCCAGTGCCGAGTCGATATGCAGGGGACCGTGCTGCAGCAACTGGCGGACATAGCCCACCGATGCGGCGAAGCGCTCGCCGCGGTCCGCATGCGCCAGGCCATACGCCGGGAATTCGACCGGACGATCGCCGGAGGCGATGCCCAGCACCAGCCGCCCACCGGACAGCTGGTCGATGGTGGTGGCCGACTTGGCCAGATCGATCGGGTGGCGCAGCGAGAAGATCGCACTGCCCGTGGCCAGCGCCAGCCGCTTCGTGCGTGCCGCCAGGAAGGCCAGATAGGTAAACGGATCGAACACCTGCCCGGCGTCGCCGAACAACGGGTCGAACAACGGTACATCGCGTACCCGGGCCGCAGCGAAGCCGTCACGGTCCAGCTGGCTCACCAGATCCGCCTGCCCGGCCAGCACCTGCATGTCGCCTTGATAGAAACGCAGGGGCAGGAACACACCCAGCGTCAGCGTCCCCTCGCGGAACATGCGCTGGTAACCGGCATGGCGGGCGAACGCCGGTGCGGATGCGCCGGTCTGCGGCGCCTGCACCGCAGTGATATCGGTCGAGAGGGTCATCGTGGTCGTTCCTGGGTCAGGGGCCGGTGGCCGGTTCGGGGAGCTGCACGCCGCGCTGCACTGCGGGCCGCTGTGACATGCGCAGGTGCCATGCACTCAAGTGCGGGTAAGCGCTGAAATCGAAGCCGATGAGCCGTGCGATATGGGTCCAGCCATAGCCGGCGATATCGGCGATTGAATACGCCTCGCCTGCCAGCCATGAGCGGCCTGTGAGGTGCTGGTCCAGGGTGGCGAAGAACTCGGCGCTCAGGCGCCGGTAGCGTTCGATGGCGGGTGCGTAGGGCGCGTCGGCGAACATCTCGACATGGACACGCTGCCCCAGGATCGGCCCGACGCTGGCGGAGTGGAACATCAACCAGGTGATGGCCTCCCAGCGCGCGCGTGGCGCGTCGGGCAACAGCCGTCCGCTCTGCTCGGCCAGATACAGCAGGATGGCGGCGGATTCGAACACGGTGATACCCGTCGCCTCGTCGACCAGCACCGGAATGCGGCCGTGCGGATGCAGTTGCAGGAAATCGGGATGGCGGTGCTCACCTTCGTCGATACGTACGTGATGCAGTACGTAAGGGATGCCGAGTTCTTCCAGCGCGATGGTGATCTTGAAGCCGTTGGGCGAGCTGTCGGTGTACAGGTGCAGCGAAACGGGGGACACAGCGGTCTCCTTGGCAGGCGGAACAGCGGGCGGGGTTCGCGTAGCAGTGTTGGATCAATGCAGCTGGACTAAACGACATCGATTCAACATGATCACGATGCTACGCAGGCCAACGCGCTCTGTAGAACGATTCTTCCTGCACTGCCAAGAGAGAAAATCTAAGGTCATGGGTGCCGTCCTTCCCCTGCTCGCGCTGCGCGCCTTCGTCGAAACCGGTCGTCATGGCAGCCTCAAGGCCGCTGCTGCGGTCATGGGGGTTACCCCGGGGGCGATCAGCCAGCAGCTCAAACTGCTGCAGGCGCGCACCGGCGTTGTGCTGTTTACCCGCACCCCTCACGGGGTCGCACTGACCCCGGCCGGCGCACAGGTGCACCCGGCCCTGCTGCGCGCGTTCGATCAGATCCAAGACAGCATGGCCACGCTGGACGCCATCCACGCGCGGCAGACCCTCACCCTCAGCACCGTGCCCAGCTTCGCCGCGTCCTGGCTGGTGCCGCGGCTGGGCCGGTTCACCGAACGCCACCCGGCGATCGAAGTGCGTGTGGAGGCCTCATCGGCGCTGGCGAATCTGCGTCGCGATCGCATCGACATCGCCATCCGCCACGGCCTCGGCGAGTATCCCGGCCTGGTCTCACGCCCGCTGGCGGCACCCGTGCTGTTGCCGGTGGCCTGCCCGGCGCTGCTCGCCGAGGGCCGGCCGATCCACTCGGCCATGGACTGCCTGCAGTACCCGCTGCTGCAGGATTCCGACCGCAGCGACTGGTCGCTGTGGTTCCGCGCGCTCGGTCTGCCGCCCGATCCGCGCATCGAACGTGGCCCGGCGTTCGATGATGACGTGTTGCTGATCCGCGCCGCAGAAGCGGGCCAGGGCATCGCGCTGGTGCGTGACCTGTATGTGGAATCCGAAGTCGCCAGCGGGCGGCTGGCCGTCGTACTGGATCAGCCGTGGCCAACGCAGTTTGCGTACTACGCCGTCACCCTGCCCGGCGCCGAGGAGAACCCGGCCATCGCGGCATTCCTGCGCTGGCTGGAGGATGAGATCCAGGCGCCGACCAGCGCGCTGTGAGCCCGTGATACGCGCACAAAAAAACCCCGCCTTCCGGCGGGGTTCTTCGTACTGCGTTGGCGCATGGCGGGTACCGACCAACAGTTGGTACCTACCGCTCCGATGCGTGCCGACCGAAGGCCGGCATCTACATCAGAAGTCCATGCCGCCCATGCCACCCATACCGCCCATGCCGCCGCCAGCTGCGCCAGCGCCGTCATCCTTCTTCGGGGCTTCGGCAACCATCGCTTCGGTGGTGATCATCAGGCCAGCGATCGAGGCTGCGTTCTGCAGCGCCGAACGGGTCACCTTGGTCGGGTCCAGGATGCCGAATTCCAGCATGTCGCCGAATTCGCCGGTGGCGGCGTTGTAGCCGAAGCTGCCGGTGCCTTCCTTGACCTTGTTGACGATCACGGACGGCTCTTCGCCAGCATTGGCCACGATTTCGCGCAGCGGGGCTTCCATCGCGCGCAGGGCGATCTGGATGCCGTGGTTCTGGTCTTCGTTGGCACCCTTCAGGCCGCTCAGCGCGGTGACCGCACGAACCAGCGCAACGCCGCCGCCCGGGACCACGCCTTCTTCAACGGCTGCACGGGTCGCGTGCAGGGCGTCGTCGACGCGATCCTTCTTTTCCTTCATTTCGATTTCGGTCGAGGCACCGACCTTGATCACGGCAACGCCGCCGGCCAGCTTGGCCACGCGTTCCTGCAGCTTCTCGCGGTCGTAATCCGAGGAGGTGTCTTCGATCTGGGTCTTGATCTGGGTGACACGCGCTTCGATGTTGGCCTTCTCGCCGGCGCCATCGATGATCGTGGTGTTTTCCTTGGAGACCTGCACCTTCTTGGCGCGGCCCAGGTCCTTGATCGTCGCCTTTTCCAGCGACAGACCGATTTCCTCGGAGATCACGGTGCCGCCGGTCAGCACGGCCATGTCTTCCAGCATCGCCTTGCGACGATCGCCGAAGCCCGGTGCCTTGACGGCCACGACCTTCACGATGCCACGGATGGTGTTGACCACCAGGGTCGCCAGCGCTTCGCCTTCGATGTCTTCGGCGATGATCAGCAGCGGCTTGCCGGCCTTGGCGACGCCTTCCAGCACGGGCAGCAGGTCGCGCACGTTGGAGATCTTCTTGTCGTGCAGCAGCACGTAGGGATCATCCAGGTCAGCGGTCTGCGACTGCTGGTTGTTGATGAAGTACGGGGACAGGTAGCCACGGTCGAACTGCATGCCTTCGACGACGTCCAGCTCGTTATCCAGGCCCGAGCCTTCTTCAACGGTGATGACGCCTTCCTTGGTCACGCGGCGCATCGCTTCGGCGATGATGTTGCCGATCGACTCGTCCGAGTTGGCCGAGATCGTGCCGACCTGGGCAATCGCCTTGTCGTCAGCGGTCGGCTTGGAGATGTTCTTCAGCTCGGCGACGGCGGCGATCACGGCCTTGTCGATACCGCGCTTGAGGTCCATCGGGTTCATGCCGGCAGCGACGGCCTTGGCGCCTTCGCGGATCAGGGCCTGGGCCAGCACGGTGGCGGTGGTGGTGCCGTCGCCGGCGTCATCGTTGGTGCGCGAAGCAACTTCCTTCACCATCTGCGCGCCCATGTTCTCGAACTTGTCAGCCAGTTCGATTTCCTTGGCGACGGACACGCCGTCCTTGGTGATGGTCGGCGCGCCGAAGCTCTTTTCGAGCACGACGTTGCGGCCCTTCGGGCCCAGGGTGGCCTTGACGGCATTGGCGAGAACGTTGACGCCGCGAACCATGCGGGCGCGGGCGTCTTCACCGAAACGAATATCTTTGGCAGCCATTGCGATTACCTTTTTATGTAGAGCCGGGCGATGCCCGGCTGCTTGAACGGGAGGAAGTGCGGAAGCGCCGGCACGGGGCCGGCCGCATCACTCAGCCGACGATGGCGAGGATGTCGTCTTCGCGCAGGACCTTGAACTCGACGCCTTCGGACTTGTAGCTGCTGCCGGCGTACTGGCCGTAGATGACCTTGTCACCGACCTTCAGCGACGGCGCGCGCACGCTGCCGTTGTCCAGGGGCTTGCCCGGGCCGACGGCCACGACTTCACCCTTGGTCGACTTTTCCTTGGCGGAATCCGGAATCACGATGCCGCCGGACGAGATTTCGTCGGCTTCGATCGGCTTGACTACGACGCGGTCATGAAGCGGCTTGATGCTCATGTGAGACCCTTTTAAGTTGTTGATTGGTCTAGGAAAGTCTGGCGATGTTAGCACTCGCACAGGGCGACTGCCAGCCACGCTCACGAAAAAACCCGACGGTGCGGGACAGAGCAGAGATGGTGCTGGCCCCACCCCTTTCAAGGGCAGGCGGCCGGTTTTTTTTGCCGATCCGGGCCCGCGCGTGAATGTTTGACGCAGTTCTCAATGCGAAAGGTCGAATCCGACAGACCAATCGATGTGTCATCTGGATTGCGTAGATTCGAGCGGCACTGACCAATCACAAGGAGCCGTAGATGAGGTTGCTGACGCCGCTGTCCTTGGCTTGCCTGCTGGTGCTGGCCACCAGCCCGGCCCGGGCCGATGTATTCATCAATGAACTGCATTACGACGACAGCACCCCCGCCGGAGACGTCGGCGAGGCCATCGAAGTGATCGCCACCGCCGGTGAAGACCTGTCCGGCTACCGGCTCTATCTCTACAACGGCAGCAACCCCTCGGCCGCCGCGGTCTACGCCAACAACGCGGTCCCGGCCGGCACTGCCAGTTGCGGCGGCGCCCGGCTGGCCACGGTCAGCTACCCGACCAACGGGATCCAGAACGGTCCCAACGACGGCATTGCCCTGGTCGACGCCAGCGGCAAGGTGGTCCAGTTCCTCAGCTACGAGGGCACCATCACCGCCGCCGCCGGCCCCGCCGCGGGCCTGACCAGCCAGAACATCCCGGTCAGCGAGACCAACGGCACCGCCCCGGGCACCTCCCTGCAGCTGACCGGCACCGGCAGCCAATACGCCCATTTCACCTGGGCCGAATCGGCCACGCAGACCTTCGGCGCCTGCAACCACGGCCAGACCTTCAGCGGCGGCGGCCCGACCGGCCCGAATACCGCGCCCTCGGTCACTGCCACCACCCCCGAGCAGGGCGCCAGCACCTTCCCGGCTGCCGCCGACCTGAGCGTCACCTTCAGTGAGCCGGTCACCCTCTCCAGCGGCGCCTTCGCGCTGAGCTGCGGCCAGTCCGGCACGGTCGCGCTGAGCCACCCGACCACCGGCACCCGCTTCACCCTGGCCACCAACACCGCGCTGGTGGCGGGGGAAGCCTGCCGCTTCGACATCCGCGCCACCCGCGTGAAGGATGCCCAGGGCGCCCGCCCGGCCGCCGATACACGCATCGCCTTCACCGTGGCCACCGCCACCACGCCCGATCCGGGCAACCCCGGCACGCCCGGGGAGTACTACGCCCGGGTCAACACCTCCACCCCCAGCCAGTTGCGCTGCTCGCTGCACGAGACCATCAAGGGTCACACCGCCTATCCCTACAGCGGCTCGGGCACCAGCACCTGGACCATCCTGGAAATCGCCGACGAAGATCCCAACAACAGCGGCAAGATCCTCGATGCCTACCGCAACCGCAGCTACACCAAGGTCAGCGGGCGGGCGGGCACCGGCAGCGGGCTGACCTACAACCGCGAACACACCTGGCCCAACTCGCTGGGCTTTGCCAGCACCACCGGCGACAAAGGCCTGCCGTATGCGCCCTACACCGACACCCACATGCTGTATCTGACCGATGCACAGTGGAATGCGGACCGCGGCAACAAGCCCTTTGCCACATGCGACAGCAACTGCGGTGAACGCGCGACCGAGGCCAACAACGGATTCGGCGGCGGCAGTGGTGGCTACCCGGGCACCTCCAACTGGGTGCGCACGCCGGATGGCAATGGCGGCTCGTTCGAAGTGTGGGGCCACCGCAAGGGCGATATGGCACGTGCGGTGATGTACATGGCGATCCGTTATGAAGGCGGTAAAGATGCCAAAACCGGGCAGTCCGAGCCGGACCTGGAGCTGACCGACGACCGCAGCAGGATCGTCAAGACCTCGGCCTCGCCGGCCTACATGGGCCTGCTCTCGACCCTGATCGACTGGCACCTGTCCGACCCGCCGGACGCGGCGGAACGCGCTCGCAACGAGGTGATCTTCAGTTTCCAGGGCAACCGCAATCCGTTCATCGACCACCCGGAGTGGGCCACCCCGACGCTGTTCACCTCGGCCAAGCCGGCCACCTGCCAGCTGGCCAACTGAGCCCGGCCGACCGGCGCCCCCTCGCGGCGCCGGTCGGACCATTGGCCTCTGGCGGTCCTATACTCGGCGGTCATGTCGATTGCCGATCCCGTCTTCCTGCTGTTCACCACCTGCCCCGACGTGGCCTGCGCCGCGCGGCTGGCACACGCGCTGGTGGACGAACGCCTGGCCGCGTGCGTGACGCGCCTGGACGGGGCGCATTCGACCTACCGCTGGCAGGGCGAGGTCACCGAGGACCATGAGGTCCAGTTGCTGATCAAGACCACCGGCAGCCGCCTGGACGCGGCGATCGCGCGTGTGCAGGCCCTGCATCCGTATGAACTCCCCGAGTGCATCGCGGTCGAAACCCGCGCCGGCCTACCGGCGTACCTGGATTGGATTCGGGCGCAGACCCGTGAGGAAAGTGATTGATGACGCTGTTTCGTCGTGTTGCCGCGCTGTGCGCATTGTTCGTGGTCTCCCTGCCGGCCTGGGCGGTCAGCGAAAAAGACCTGCTCCCGGTCGATGAGGCCTTCGGGCTGACTGCCCAGGCGCGCGACCGTGATCGCGTGGAGATCAGCTGGAAGATCGCCCCGGGCTATTACCTGTATCGCCATCGCACCACGGTCAAGGCCGCTGCCGGCTTCGATGCCGAGGCATTGCAGCTGCCGGCCGGCAAGAAGCATCACGATGATTTCTTCGGCGAGGTGGAGACCTACCGCGAACGCCTGACCGGCGTACTGCCGGGCAAGGCCGCCGACGGCACCGACACCGTGACGCTGGAAGTGCGCTACCAGGGATGCGCCGATGCGGGCGTGTGCTACCCGCCGCAGAAGCGCACGCTGCAGGTGAAGCTGCCGGCCGGTGGCAGCGGCGCTGGCACCGCCCCCGCCCCCGCCGCCAGCGCTGCCGCTTCCCCGTTCAACACCCCGTTGGCCGGCAACACCGGCAGTGGCCTGCGCCTGCCCGGCACCAGCAACACCCAGGCGCTGCCGCTGCCCTCCGAGCGCGCGTTCGGCTTCGATGCGATCGTCGGCGATGGCAACACCGTGCTGCTGCGTTTCACGCCGGCGCCGGGCTACTACCTGTATCGCGACCGCACCTCGCTGGCGCTGGAAGGCGCGCCGGGCATCCGCGCGGACAAGCCGACATGGCCGGCCGCCAAATCGCACCGCGATGAACACTTCGGCGATGTGGCGGTGTATTTCGACCAGATCGACGTGCCGTTGCCGCTGCGCCGCAGTACGGCCAGTGCAACCGATGCGACGCTGGTGATCACCTTCCAGGGCTGCCAGACCGATGGCATCTGCTACCCGCCGATGACGCGCCGGGTGAAGCTGGCGCTGCCGGCAGGCACGATCAACGCCAAGGCGAATGACGTCGCGCAGAAGACCGAGGTCATCGCGCCCCTGCCCAATCGCGACAAACGCGCACAGGCCCGCGGTGATGCCGGCACCGGCACCCAGCCGATGCTGATCCGCCCGAACGAACCCGCCCTGGCCGTGCCGGGCGACACCGCCGCCACCCCGGATGCCAGCGCGGACAACGCGCAGCGCACCCCGCCGCCGGTCGCCCCGGCCGCCGCACCGGGCAACCTGCTGGTGCTGCTGCTGTTCGCCGTGGCCGGTGGCCTGATCCTCAATCTGATGCCCTGCGTGCTGCCGATCCTGTCGCTGAAGGTGCTGGGCGTGGCGCAGAGCGGCGAGAGCCGTCAGCGCGCGCGCAGCCATGCGCTCTGGTACACCGCCGGCGTACTGGTCGCCTTCGCCGCCATCGGTGCACTGGTCATCGCGCTGCGTGCGGCGGGCCAGGCCGCGGGCTGGGGCTTCCAGCTGCAGCACCCGTGGTTCATCGCCGCGCTGGTGTACCTGATGTTTGCCGTGGGCCTGAGCCTGTCGGGCGTGTTCACCCTGGGCGGCAGCATGGGCGGGGTCGGCCAGTCGCTGGCCTCGCGCAGCGGCCCGGTCGGCGATTTCTTCACCGGCGTGCTCGCCTGCGTGGTGGCCAGCCCGTGCGTGGCCCCGTTCATGGGCCCGGCGCTGGCCTACGCCTTCGCTGCCCCCGGCCTGCAGGCGATGCTGGTGTTCCTGGCGCTCGGCCTGGGCCTGGCCCTGCCGTTCCTGCTGATCGGATTCGTGCCATCGCTGGCCCGCCGCCTGCCGCGCCCCGGCGCGTGGATGGAAACGCTCAAGCTGGTGCTGGCCTTCCCGATGTACGGCACCGCGATCTGGCTGCTGTGGGTACTGGGCAAGCAGCGCGGCGTGGATGCGATGGCGCTGGTGCTGGGCGGCCTGGTGATCCTGTCGCTGGCGCTGTGGTGGTTCGAGCGCAGCCGCTGGCGCAGTCAGCGTGTGGGCGGCCTGTTGGCCCTGCTGCTGGTCCTTGGCGCGCTGTACCCGATCTGGGGCGTGACCCGCATGGCGCCGCCGGCCAAGGCCGCGCAGCCGGCCAGCGACAACGTGGTGGAGTACTCGCCGCAGATGCTTGATCGCCTGCGCCAGGACAACCGCGTCGTGTTCGTCAACATGACGGCCGACTGGTGCGTGACCTGCAAGGCCAACGAACGCGCCGTGCTGGGCACCAACGCGTTCCAGGACACCCTGCGCCGGACCAACGCGGTCTACATGCGCGGCGACTACACCAATGTCGACCCGCAGATCACCGCGTTCCTGGATGAGCACAAGGCCGTCGGTGTGCCGCTGTATGTGGTCTATGGCCCGGGCGCACCGCCGACCGTGCTGCCGACGGTACTGACCCAGGCGCTGGTGGAAGAAGCGCTGCTGCGGACCGCGCGATGAGCCTGCGGCCACCACGGCGGACGGTCGTGGTGGTCGTGATCGCGGCCGTGCTCGGGATTGGCGCCGGCGTCTGGTTGGCCGGGCATGACGAGCGCCCGGCCAATGCCCCGCCACCGCCACGGCCGGTGGTGGTCGCGGCCCAACCGGGTGATCCGATGCCCGCGATCACCCTGCCGGACCTGCAAGGGCACCCGCAGCACCTGGCCAGCTTCCACGGGCGTCCGCTGCTGATCAACGTCTGGGCCAGCTGGTGCGGGCCGTGCGTGGAGGAAATGCCGGCGCTGACCACGTTTGCCGATGCCCAGGGCGCTACCGGCGTGCAGGTGCTCGGGCTGGCGCTGGATACGCCCGAGGGCGTGCGCGATTTCCTGACCCGCATCCCGGTCGCCTACCCGATCGTGCTCGATACCCCCGGCCCGGCCGACGCCAGCGTGCGTCTGGGCAATGCGCAGGGCCTGCTGCCGTATTCAGTACTGGTCGATGCGCAGGGGCGCATCGTGAAACAGAAGCTGGGGCCGTTTGCGGCCGGTGAGATCGAGGCCTGGGCAACGCACTGAGCCTGCTTGGCCGAGGTGACCGTCTGATCGAGAGGCCGTACTGGCCCGACCTGGGCTATTGACCGCCCCAGCCCTGCACCCAACAATGACGAGATCCATTCTCATCCACTGCCGGGCCCGCTTCGCCTTGCCGCCGGAACCGCCCGCATGTTGAAGACCGTTCTTTTCCAGCTGCATTGGCTGCTGGGCATCACTGCCGGCACCGTGCTGGCGGTGGTGGGCCTGAGCGGGGCCACGCTGGCCTTTGAAGACGAGATCACGCGCGCGGCCAATCCTGCGCTTGCGCAGGTCGTGCAACGCCATGCGGCCGGCGAGCAGCCAGTGGCGCTCACCGAGCTGTTGCCGCGGTTGCAGCAGGACATGCCAAAGCCGTTGCAGCGGCTGCGCGTGGATGCGACCGGGCAGCGCCTGTCGGTGGCGCGTTTCGAAGGCGGCCAGGCGAACTGGCGCTACTTCGATCCGTACACCGGCAACGTGCTCACCGAACTGAGCGGACTGGATTTCTTCGCCTTCGTCGAAGACCTGCACCGCCACCTGGTCAGCGGCGAGCGGGGCAGCCTGATCACCGGCAGCTGCGCGATCGCGCTGGTGTTCTTCTGTCTGTCGGGGCTGTACCTGCGTTGGCCGCGACGCTGGTGGCACTGGCGCACCTGGCTGGCGGTGGAGTGGTCGCGCAGCGGGCGAAGTTTCCTGTGGAGTCTGCATTCAGTGGTCGGCACCTGGGTGCTGCTGGTGTACCTGATGATCGCGTTGACCGGGCTGTGGTGGTCGTTCGACTGGTACCGCAAGGGCGCAACTGCATTGCTGGGCGGCCCCGCCGCCGAGCAGAACCAGCCGCGCACCAGCGGCGGCCCTCTGGATCTGGGCAAGGTGCAGGCCACCCTGTACGGGTTGGAGGGCGTGCGACGCGGTTACATCGACCTGCGCTTCCCGGCCAAGCCAGGCCGTGCGCTGACCGGCCGCGTGCAGGGAAGCAGCACGGCGCACGACCGCGCGCAGGACATCCTCCAGCTCGATCCGTCCACAGGCGCCCTGCTCTCCTACGAGCCTTACAGCAGCAAGACCGCCGGCGGCAAGATCATCGTCAGTGTGTTCGCGTTGCACTCGGGCAGCTTCTTCGGCCTGCCCGGGCGGATCATCGTGATGCTGTCCAGCCTGGGCATGCTGGTGTTCTTCATCACCGGCTGGATGTTGTACCTGGACCGCCGCCGCAAGAAGCGCGAGGTGCGTGCCTCACGCCTGCCTCTCGCCGCGGCCATCGGCACCGGACAGCCGTGGCTGGTCGCGTTCGCCAGCCAGAGTGGGTTTGCCGAGCAGCTGGCCTGGCGCGCTGCCGCCCAGTTGCAGGCGGCCGGCCTGCCGGTGCAGGTGCGTCCGCTCGCGCAGGTGGACGCGGCACTGCTGACCACCACAGACAAGGCGTTGTTCGTCATCAGCACCTTCGGCGATGGCGAAGCGCCGGATGCGGCGCGTACGTTCGGGCGACGGGTGTTGGCGCAGTCCACCTCGCTGCAGGGCCTGGCGTACGCCGTGCTTGGGCTCGGCGACCGCGAGTACACACGCTTCTGCGGTTTCTCGCGGCAGGTGGACAGCTGGCTGGCGGCGCAGGGGGCGCAGCGGCTGTTCGCCAGCATCGAGGTGGACCGCACCGACGCCGTGCCGCTGGCGCACTGGCAGCAGCAGCTGGGTGTGCTGACCGGGGTAGAGGATCACACCCCCCTGCCGGCACCCGTTGAGCTGCACCCCTGGGCGCTGGATGCGCGCGCGCAGCTCAATCCGGGCAGTGCCGCCGGGGCGATCTGGCAGGTGTCACTGCGGCCGCTGGCGCACGCCCACTGGCAGGCCGGCGACATCCTGGAGATGGCGCCGCGCCACGCGCGTGCGCATGTGCTGTCGGTGCTGGCCCGCAACGGTCTGGATCCGCAGGCGCCGGTGACGGTCGATGGACGCATCACCGCATTGGTCGAGGCGGCTGCCGCGCGTGTGCTGCCTGAGACAGCGGAAGCGGTGGACGCCGCTGCAGCACCCGATGCTGCCCGCTGGCTGGCGCGACTGCCTGCGCTGCCGCATCGCGAATACTCGATCGCCTCGGTGCCCCGCGATGGTGCCGTGCAGTTGGTGATCCGCCTGACCGATCTGCCCGATGGCCGCCACGGACTGGGCTCGGGCTGGCTGTGCGTGCATGCCACCAAGGCAGACAACATTCATGCCCGCGTGCGCCGCAACAGCGGCTTCCATCGCCATCCCGAGCACGCCCCGATGCTGCTGATCGGCAACGGCACCGGCATCGCCGGCCTGCGCAGCCTGCTGCGTGAAGCCGACGCGCAGGGCGACCGCGGTCACTGGCTGGTGTTCGGCGAACGCACCCGCGCGCACGACTTCCTCTATCGCGAAGAGATCGAGGCGTGGCAGGCGCAGGGTCACCTCAGCCGTGTCGACCTGGCGTTCTCGCGCGATCCGGACGGCGGCGGCTATGTGCAGGACCGCCTGCGCACCGCACCGAAGGCACTGCGTGCGTGGGTGGACCTGGGCGGCAGCCTCTACGTGTGCGGCTCGCTGCATGGCATGGCCGAAGGTGTCGATGCCGTGCTGCGCGAGGTGCTGGGCAACGATGCGGTCGATGCCCTGCTCAACGACGGACGCTACCGCCGCGACGTGTACTGAGCAACGCCGCGCCGCTCAGGGAAACCAGCGGCGCAGATAGCGCGCGGTGGCGCCGTGCCTGGCGCGACTGACCTGGGCCGGCGTGCCTTCGGCCACGATCCTGCCACCCTCCTCACCCGCGCCCGGTCCCACATCGATCACCCAGTCCGCATCGGCCACCACCCGCAGGTCATGCTCGACCACCACCACGGTGTTGCCGGCGTCGACCAGGCCGTGCAGCTGCGTCATCAGCTTGTCCACATCGGCCGGGTGCAGGCCGGTGGTCGGCTCGTCCAGCACATACAGGCTGTTGCCGTGCTGGCTGCGCTGCAGCTCTGTCGCCAGCTTGATCCGCTGCGCCTCACCGCCGGACAGTTCCGTGGCCGGCTGGCCCAGGCGCAGATAGCCCAGGCCGATATCCCGCAGCAGTTGCAGCGGCCGCTGCACCGGCGGCTCGTCGGCAAAGAACGCCAACGCCTCCTCCACCGTCATCGCCAGCACCTGCGCGATGTTGCGACCGTTCCACTGCACTTCCAAGGTCTTGGCGTTGTAGCGCTGCCCATGGCAGGTGGGGCATGGCGCGTAGACGCTGGGCATGAACAACAGTTCGACGTGGACGAAGCCCTCGCCTTCGCAGGTCTCGCAGCGGCCGGCGGCGACATTGAAGGAGAAACGGCCCACGCTGTAGCGGCGTGCCTTGGCCGAGCGCGTGCCGGCAAACAGACGGCGCACATGATCGAACAGGCCGGTGTAGGTGGCCAGGTTGGAACGCGGCGTGCGCCCGATCGGCTTCTGATCCACGTTGACCAGACGTTTGATCGCCTTGGCCCCGTTCAAGCGGCCACGGGTGCGTTCGATACGGCTGGGCTGCGGCAGGTCGCTGTCGGTCTCTTCGATCACCGGCTCCTGCCCCAGATGCTCGCCGACCAGTTCAACCAGCGCCTGGCTGACCAGACTGGACTTGCCCGAGCCGGAGACACCGGTCACCGCCGTGAACGCGCCGAGCGGGAAGCGCGCGTCCACGCCACGCAGATTGTTGCGATGGACGCCCTGCAGGCCCAGCCAGCCGGACGGCGCGCGCGGCGTGCGGCGCGGGCCGTCAGCGTTCTGGAACAGATACGGCGCGGTGACCGAGGCCTCCACCGTACGCAGCCCCTCGGGCGGACCGCTGTAAAGCACCCGGCCACCGTGCTGGCCCGCACCCGGGCCGACATCCACCAGCCAGTCCGCACGGCGCAGCATTTCCAGATCATGCTCCACCACGAACAACGTGTTGCCGCCGGCCTTGAGCTGGGCGAGCGCGTCGTACAGGGCCTCGCCATCGGCCGGATGCAGGCCGGCGGTGGGTTCGTCCAGTACGTACACGACGCCGAACAGGCTGGAGCGGATCTGTGTCGCCAGGCGCAGGCGTTGCAGTTCGCCTGGCGACAGCGTCGGGGTCGCGCGGTCCATCGACAGATAGCCCAGGCCCAGCGACTGCAGCGTGCCGATCCGTTCGACCAGATCGTGCGCGATGCGCTGGGCCGCGATGCGTTTCTCCTCGGAAAGATCTGGCGTGCGGCGCACATCGCTGCCGCCCGCATGCGCGTTGCCACCGGCGGCCACCCGCTTGGCCGTGGCCTGGCGGCCGGCGCTGCGGCTGCGTGTGGCGGTGGCGGCCGCTACCTGGAAATGCCCTTCCGCCGCCGGACGCAACGCCTGCGCCATGGCACTGAGCGGCAGCCGCGACAACGTGCCGATATCCATGCCGGCAAACGTCACCGAGAGCGCTTCGCGCTTCAATCGACGGCCATCGCAGACCGGACATTCGGCGCCGATCATGTAGCGCGCCACCCGCTTCTTCATCATCGCGCTCTGCGTGGTCGCAAAGGTGTGCAGCACATAGCGCCGGGCACCGCTGAAGGTGCCCATGTAGCTCGGCTCCTCCTTGCGCCGCAGCGCGGCACGGGTTTCGGCCGGGGTAAAACCGGCGTAGACCGGCACCACCGGCTGCTCCTCGGTGAACAGGATCCAGTCGCGCTGTTTCCTGGGCAGATCGCGCCAGGGGATATCCACGTCGTAGCCAAGCGTGACCAGAATGTCGCGCTGGTTCTGTCCATGCCACGCCGGCGGCCACGCAGCGATGGCGCGTTCGCGGATGCTCAGCGAGGGATCGGGCACCATGGACTGCTCGGTCACTTCATACACGTAGCCCAGGCCATGGCAGTTCGGGCAGGCGCCCTGCGGTGTATTCGGTGAGAAATCCTCGGCATACAGCATCGGCTGTCTGGCCGGATACGTACCTGCGCGCGAGTACAGCATCCGCAGCAGGCTGGACAGCGTGGTCACGCTGCCGACGCTGGAACGCACGCTGGCGGTGCCGCGCTGCTGTTGTAATGCCACGGCCGGCGGGAGACCTTCGATCGCATCCACATCCGGCACGCCGACCTGATCGATCAAGCGGCGCGCATACGGCGACAATGACTCCAGGTAGCGCCGCTGCGCCTCGGCATACAGCGTACCGAACGCCAGCGAGGATTTGCCCGAGCCGGAGATGCCGGAGAACACCACCAGCGCATCGCGGGGGATATCGACATCCACGTTCTTGAGGTTGTGTTCGCGTGCGCCCCGAACGCGCACGAAGGCATCCGGAGCAGTGGGGGGCGACGGCCGGCGCGTGGATTTGTTCATAGATGAACAATAGCGAAGCACAGCGCCGGCTCATTGCCGGTGAAGACCGGTGAGCGCGGCGTTGACGCGCCTGTCAGGCCATGGCCCGCACGCGCGGCGCCGACGGCGGCGGAGTGACGACGAAGGCATCCACCGCCTCGCCCAGCAGCGAGGCCTGGCGATCCAGTGCGCGCGCCGAGGCTGACGCTTCCTCCACCAGCGCCGCATTCTGCTGGGTGCTGCCATCCATCTGCAGCAACGTCTGGCTCACCTGCTCGATGCCCGCCGTCTGCTGCTGCGAGGCCGCGGAGATGCTCGCCATGATCGCGGTGACCCGCTGCACACTGCCGACGATCTCGCCCATCGTCGCACCCGCGCTGTCGACCTGCCGGGTGCCCGCATCAACGCGCTCGACCGAGGCTTCGATCAGCTGCTTGATCTGGCGCGCGGCGTCGGCACTGCGTTGTGCCAGCAGGCGCACTTCGCTGGCCACTACCGCGAAGCTGCGGCCCTGCTCGCCTGCGCGCGCGGCTTCGACGGCGGCGTTGAGCGCCAGGATGTTGGTCTGGAACGCGATCCCGTCGATGACGCCGGTGATCTCCCCGATCCGGTGCGACGACAGCGCGATGTCGGCCATGGTGGTCACCACCTGCGCCACCGATTCTCCACCCCGCGCCGCGACCTCGGCCGCGCGGATCGCCAGCTGGTTGGCCTGCTGCGCCGAGTCCGCATTCTGCCGCACCGTGGCCGCCAGTTCCTCCATCGAGGAGGCGGTTTCTTCCAGATGCGCCGCCTGGCGCTCGGTGCGGTCGGAGAGATCGTGGTTGCCGGCGACAATTTCGCCGGCGGCATGGTTGATCGCCAGCGACGCCTGCTGGATGCGCGCGACGATGTCGGTCAGCTGCATCACCGTGGCGTTGGCGTCGTCACGCAGGCGCGCGAACACACCGTGGAAGTCGCCCTGCATGCGTACGCGCAGATCGCCCTGCGACAACGCCGAGAGCAGCCCCTGCACTCCGGACAGGTTGCTCTGGAAGGTATCGAGCAGGTGGTTGATGCTGAGCGCGAGCGTCTTTACGAAGCCCTGTTTGTCCTCGACCGCGATCCGTCCATGCAGTTCGCCCCGCGCGGCCGCATCGACCAGCGCGGCCACCTCGTTCTCCACAGTGGTTTCCAGCGCGCGGCTGCGCCACTCCACCGCCGCGCCCAGCAGCTGGTCGTGCTCCACGATCGGGGTGATCACCAGCTGATAGCGGATGCCGGCGTGCTCGATCTCCCGGCTGGCACGCTGGCCGCGCTGCAGCATCGGCAACAGACTGGCGAAGGCCGGATGCAGGGCGGCCGCGGGTTGGCCGCTCCAGTCCGCGTGCGTGAGCTGCAGTTCGGTGAGCAGCGCGTGGTTGAGGAAGCCGATCCGCCCTTCACCGTCGAGCACCATCACGCCGGTCTGCGCACTGTCCAATGCCTGGCGGGCGCGGGTGTTGTCGCGTGCCACCGCGCGCTCGGCCTCGATCCGCTCGCGCAGCCGTTGCTGCATGTGGCGCAGGCGCGCGGCGAGCTGGCCGATTTCATCGTGCGGGTTATGGAGCGGCAGGACGGTGTCCAGTCGATCTTCGGCAATGTCCTCGGCGAAGCGGAGCGTATCGGTGATCGGCTGGCGGACCGCCCGCAGCACCAGCAGCAGCGTGGCGATCAGCACGGCCGCCACCAGCAGCAGGGTCAGCGCGAACACGATGCCCATGGTGCTGGCCCGCGCGGCCTGTCGCTCGCGCGCCGCCGCCAATGCCTGCGCCTGCGCCTGTTGCAGCGCCTGCAGCCCGGGGCCGATCTGCGCGGCGCTCTCGGCCAGTGACTGCGCTTCCACATCCAGCCCGATGCGGGCGGCCGTGTAGGCCAGCAGCGCCCCTTGATATGCCTCCATCTGCGTTCGCAGTGCTTCCTGCGTCTCTGCATCCAGGCGCGCCTCTGCCAGGGACAGATCGAACGGCAACTTCTGTTCGCTGGCACGATCGGTGTGCGCCGCGTCACCGGTGAGCAGCAGCAGGCTTTCCTCGCGCCGCATCTTCTGCAGCTGGGCGATCAACACCGGGCGCGCGCCGGCCTCGACACTGGCCTCCAGCGTGGCAGCCGCCGCCTCCAGCTGCGCACGCAGGCCGGCATCGCCACGCCCCATCTCATCCACCCGGGCATTCAATGCGGTGATGCCCTCGGCGAAATCACCCGCGCGGGCGGCCAGCTCGCGTAGTGCCCCGGCGCTACCGGCGTCGTGGGGATCGCGCTGCAGCTCGGCCAGGGTCGCCTGCAGGCGCTGCTGCGCGGCCTGCAACGCCTCGCGATCGCTGCCATCGAACGTGCTGGCATAGCGGGTCTGCAGGCGCCGCGCATCGGCGATCTCGGTCGCCAGCGCGGCCGCCAGTGCGGCCTCCTGCTGGTGCGCGCCGAAGGTTTGGGCTGCACGCTCGGTATCATGGCCCGTCCAGCCGTAGACCACGGCGACCGCCAACAGGCCCAGGCCGCAGATCAGCAGGCTGGCCCTGAGTTTCTGTGCCACGCTGAGGCGACCGAGCGCGGCCAGCCGGGGCGGCTGAGCGAGACGGAAGCCGAACCGATCGCCCAGACGGGCGACGAACAAGGACAGGCGGCGGGGGACGACCGACATCACGTACTCCAGGCGGAAGGACGCATCGGTATCGGCGGGATCACGCTGAACTTGAGGGCCGATCTCAGCGAGCGGCCAGAGCTTCGCCAATGGATCCCGTTGTACCGGCGCCAGACGACGAAGGGATGACGATCAGGGCCCCCGTGCTCACATGGCGCGTGAACGTGCGACAGTGAAGGACGGGACAGCACCTTCACGGCGACTGCGCTGAACTAGGACTGGGATCGCGGCCGGGGGCCGCTGCAGGACCCGGGGTGCGTTACCGCACATCCGGTCGACCACGATGCATGACGCCATACCGCACGGAGAGAGACCGCCATGAATGCCGCCTTCAAGATCTTTCTGCTCGCCGGTGCACTGCTGTACGGCCTGCCGGGGCTGGTGTGGTGGGTGAACCATCGGCGCGCCAAGCGGGCGCGGCTGGCCCAGGGCGTGGTCAGCGTCGAGGCCCGCGCGCCATGAGCGGCGGAACCGGTACGAGCGCGGCAACGCACCTGACCGACGAACAGCGGCAGATCCTGCGCGACATCAACGCCACGCGTCCGGTCAGCGATGAAGCCGCCAACTGGGCCGTCAAGGCCGGCTACGCGGCCCAGGCGGAAGACGGCGACATCGATTTGACCCAGGCCGGTCGCCACGTGGTGGACTCCAGCACGCTGTAGCGCGCTGAACCATGCACAGTGCGTTGACGTGCGCTGAGCAAGCCACGGGAGGGAAAACTGGCGCAACGCCGGTCTTGTATGACAGCAGCACTATCGCCTTGCCCGCTTGAGCCTGTCGGGCTCCCGCTCCGTCCATTCCATCCGGCGGCCAGCAAGGCATACCACCCCTGCTGCGACCGCGAAGGCACCGGTGAGCCAGAGATTGGCGGTCGGACCGAGCCGATCCAGTGCTTGGCCGCCCACCCACGCCCCGGATGCGATCCCGACATTGAAAGCACCGACATAGAGTGCGGAGGCGATTTCCATCGCCCTGGGCACGGCCTACATCATCCACGTCATCAAGCCCACCGATACCCCGCCGTAGGCCAGCCCCCACGCCAGCAGCGCCATGGCACCGCCCAGGCGCGACTCCCCGATGGTCAGGAACAGCGAGGGCGCCAGCACCAGACCCGCCGCGATCAGCGACACCGTCAGCCTGGTACGTCGTGCTGCCGCGATGCCGGCAAGGAAGTTGCCGGCCATGCCCGCGGCGCCGTAGCCGAACAACAACAGCCCCACCCAGCGCGCGTCGAATCCCGAGACCGACATCAGCAGCGGCCGAACGAAGGTAAAGGCGATGAAGTGCCCGGCGACCAGCAGGAAGGTCAGCAGCAACCCAAGCTGCAGCCCGCGGTTGCCCAGTTGCTGAGCGAACTGGCGCACGCTGGTCGTGCCGGACGGCGGCAGCCCGGGCATCACGGCCAAGTGCAGGGCAAGGACGGCGGCCCCCAGCAGCGCCATGCTGCCGAACGCCCAACGCCATCCCAGCAGCTCCCCGATCAGCGCGCCAAGCGGAACGCCCAGCACGGAAGCAGCCGCCACGCCGCCAAAGATGAGCGATGTGGCCAGGCCGACCGATCGCGTTGCCACCAGCCGCACCGCCAGCCCGCCGGCAATGGCCCAGATGCCGCCCATGCACAGCCCGACCAGCACGCGGGCCGCCAGCATCCAGCCCAACGTGGGGGCGAAGGCCGCACCCAGATTCGCGATTACCAGCAGGCCCAGCAGCCCGCACAGCAACGAGCGTCGATCCACGCTGCCGGCGCTGATCACCACCAGCGGTGCGAACAGCGCTGCCAGCAGTGCGGGCAGCGAGATCATCAGCCCCGCAGCGCCGGTGCTGGTGTCCAGCGCTTCGGCGATCGGGGTCAGCAGGCCGACCGGCAGCATCTCCGTGGTGACGACCGAGAAGGTGGCCAGACTGACTGCGGTGACCGCCCACCACGGGTGGCGCGGTGTGGATTGCGCCTGCATCAGCAGATCCCCGGGTTGCGTGGCTCACGCGAACGCAACACGCCGTGCGCGAACGCCGCCGCCAGCAGCACCGCTCCTCCCGCACACAAGGCAACCAGGTACCCGGCGCGCGGCCCGTGTGCATCCACCCCGTAGCCGGCGATCGCCGCGCCCAGCGCCACGCCCACATTCAGCGCCGCCAGCAGCCAGGTCATGCCCTCGGTGAGCTGGCCCGGCGGGACCTGTTGCTCGATCAACGACATCGCCACGATCATCGTCGGGGCGAAGAACACACCCGCCGCGAAGACCGTGACGGCGAGTGCGGCGATGCTTCCCACCAGCAGCAGCGGCAAGGTGGTCAATGCGGTCGCGATCCCGCCCAGCAGCAACAGGCGGGGCAGTGGCGTCTGCAGCTTGAGCGCACCGAACAGCACCCCGGACAGGCAGGAGCCGGCGGCATACGCACACAGCACGACGCTGGCGGCGGCGGGCTGCCCCACGTGCGCGGCGAAGGCGACGCTGACGATATCGACGGTGCCCACGATCACGCCCATCGCGACCATCAGCACGGCCAGCCACCGCACGCCCGGCAGACGGATGACGGACGCAGCAGGCGCGGCGTTGGGTACCACTGCCTCGATCGGGGGCTCGGTCCTGCGCTGCGCGATCAACGCAAGCGCGCCGATCGGCAGCAGCACAGTAGCGGCGAGGACACCCGCCTGCGGAAACAGCGAGACCGCCAGGCCGATCGATAACGGCGGCCCGACGATGAAGGTGACCTCATCGAACACGGTTTCCAGCGCGTACGCGGTCTGCAGGCGCGGCTGCCCGCGATAGATCGCGGTCCAGCGCGCGCGCACCATGGCCGACATGCTGGGCATCGCCCCGGCCAGCAGTGCCCCGAGGAACAGCACGGCAGCCGGCGCTTCCCACCATGAGGCCGCCAGCAGCATCAGCAGGCCGATTACGCTGACGCCGGTGGCCATCGGCACGACACGGCGCTGTCCATGCCGGTCCACCAGACGGGATACCTGCGGCGACAGCAACGCATACGTCAGCACGAACGTCGCGGCCACCGCGCCGGCCAGTGCATAGCTGCCGCGCACCTGGGCCAGCAGCGTGATGATGCCGATGCCGGTCATCGGCAACGGCAGCCGCGCCAGCAGCCCCGCCAGGGCAAACCCGGTGGTACCGGGCGCAGCGAACAACTCTCGATAGGGACCGGTCACAGCGCGTTTCACTGGCTTTCCACCTTTACATACACAACGTATGTTTAAAATCCTATATACATACGCTCCGGATGTAAACAGAGATCCGCCCCACCACCAAGGAGATATCGATGGTCCGTCGCACCCGCGCCGAGATGGAGCAGACCCGCGCCACGCTGCTGGCGACGGCCCGCGTGGTCTTCAGCGAGCGTGGCTACGCCGGGACCTCGATGGACGACCTCACCGCGCAGGCCGGGCTCACCCGTGGCGCGCTGTATCACCACTTCGGTGACAAGCAGGGCCTGCTCGCGGCTGTCGTCGATCAGATCGACGCCGAGATGGACGACCGCCTCAAGGCGATCTCCGACGCCGCCGAGGATCCCTGGGCGGGCTTTCGTCTTCGCTGCATGGGGTATCTGGAGATGGCACTGGAGCCGACCATCCAGCGCATCGTCCTGCGCGATGCGCGGGCGGTGCTCGGCGGCGCCTCGCCGGAATCGCAGCGCCACTGCATCGATTCCATGCAGCGCCTGCTCGAACATCTGATCGAGCAGGGCTTGGTCGCCGCGGCCCATCCACAGGCCCTCGCCTCCCTGGTGTACGGCAGCCTCGCCGAGGCGGCGTTCTGGATCGCCGATGGCGACGATGGCGATACCCGCCTCGCACAGAGCGTGGCTGCGCTGGACCTGCTGCTGCGTGGGTTGCGTGCCACCGCGTAGCACTGACCGCTCATCCGGTCAGGCCGCCATTGGATCCGGTCCCTGACCGCAGGTCATATATCGCTCCCTGTGACCGCGAGGCCGACGCGTTCTTCAAAGGCGCGCCGGCACCGGCGCTTCACTCGGTCGCGCAAGGAAGGCGATCAGCGCGAACAGCGACCAACCCAGCACGTGCAGGAGCCAGAACCTGAGGGTCACCGCATCGATCCGCTGGAGGGAAGCCGTACGCTGCCCGATCCGGCTGGCACGTCCCGCTCAGCGCCGACGCGACGTCGCGCGCGGCTGCAGCGCGTCCAGGGCGCCTGCGTTGCGGCGCGCCCAGTCGTAGATCAGTTCGATCGGTTCCACCAGTTGCCGTCCCAGCGGAGTCAGCGTGTAGTCCACCGAGGGCGGCACGGTGGGGTACTCGGTGCGCAGCACGATCCCGGCATGCTCCATGTCACGCAGCGTCTGGATCAGCATCTTCTTGGAGACGGCCGGCAGGCTGCGGTGCAGCGCGTTGCTGCGGGCGGTGCCGTCATGGCGCACGGACAGGGTGTGCAACACCATCGAGGTCCACTTGGTGCTGAACAGCTCCAGCACCCGCCGGGGGGCGCAATCCTCTCGCCAGTGCTCTTCGGGGGTACCCGTTTTCATGTGTGGTTACCGTTTGGTGCCTTCTTTCGAGGCGTACCTCGATATCCTAAGGTGTGCGCCTGTAAAGCCATGAAAGAGGCGACATCGTGAGGCAGAAAGCGTTGGTGGTCGGTGCAACGGGCATCGTGGGCAGTGCACTGATACAACGGCTGCTGCAGGAGGGCTGGGACGTCCACGGCCTGGCCCGCCGGCCCGATTCGCTGCCCGCCGGCGCCCACGGCGTCTGCGCCGACCTGCGCGATACGCAGGCCACGCGTGCCGCGCTGTCCGCACTGGCCCCCACGCACGTGTTCATCACCACGTGGTCCCGGCAGGCCAACGAGGCCGAGAACATCCGGGTCAACGGCGCGATGGTGCGCCATCTGCTGGATGCACTGCAGCCGGCCGGCAGCGTGCAGCATGTGGCGCTGGTCACGGGCCTGAAACACTACCTCGGGCCGTTCGAGGCGTACGCGCAGGGCAACCTGCCGCAGACGCCCTTCCGTGAGGAGCAACCGCGTCTGCCCGTGGACAACTTCTACTACGCGCAGGAAGACGAGGTGTTCGCCGCCGCCGCCCGCGATGGCTTCCACTGGAGCGTGCATCGCCCGCATACCGTGATCGGCGCGGCGGTGGGCAATGCCATGAACATGGGCACCACCCTGGCCGTGCACGCAACGCTGTGCCGGCAGACCGGGCGCCCGTTCCAGTTCCCCGGCTCCCTCGCGCAGTGCGACGGGCTGACCGACATGACCGATGCCGGGCTGCTCGCGCGGCACCTGCTGTGGGCAACGCAGACACCGGCCGCCGCCAACCAGGCCTTCAACGTGGTCAACGGCGATGTGTTCCGCTGGCGCTGGATGTGGGGCCGGATCGCCGCGTGGTTCGATATCGAGGCCGTGCCGTTCAGTGGTCAGGTCCGTCCGCTCGCCGAGCAGATGGCCAATGATGCCGCGCTGTGGTCGTCGCTGGCCGCCACCCACGGCCTGGCCGCGTCTGACATCCACCAGCTGATCTCGCCCTGGCACACCGATGCCGATCTCGGGCGCCCGCTGGAGGTGGTGACGGACATGTCCAAGAGCCGCCGGATGGGGTTCCTGGATTACCAGCCCAGTGACGATGCGTTCTTCGAGCTGTTCGCTCGGTTGCGGGCAGCGCGGTTGATTCCCTGAGGCGCTGCCGCACAGCGCTGGGAGGGTTCCACAGCGATACCCCGCAGCGATACGCTAGGGCGGCCGCCCCCCCGCTGACCCCGAGTGCCGCTTGAGCTCTTCTCCATCCACCGGTACCCACGGCGAACGAGATGCCGAGCGCGTCAAGCTGGCCCTGGCCGCTGGCGCGATCATCGGCACCTGGTTCTGGGATGTCGCCCAGGACAGCCTCACCGTCGACGATGCCCTCGCCCAGGCGCATGGACTGGACCCCGCGCTTGCACGCACCGGGCTGCGCCTGGAGCAGGTGGTGTCTGCCGTTCACCCTGAGGACCGCCCGGGTCTGGCGGAGGCGATCGCCGAAGCCGTGCGTCGTGGTGGTCGCTATGCCCACCAGTACCGGACCCGTGGCACCGATGGCGCCTATCGCTGGATCGAGGCCATCGGTCGGGTCGACCTGGACGCCGATGGACATGCAATCGGGTTTCCCGGCGTGCTGATCGACATCGATGAACGCAGGCGGGTGGAGGCGGAGCGTGACCAGGCGCAGACCCTGCTGCGTTCGTTCGTGGAGGCCGCACCGGGTGTGGTGTACGCCAAGGACCGCCAGGGCCGGATCCTGATCGGCAACCGCGGCACCACGGAACTCATCGGCATGCCGCCCGAGGCCTACGTGGGGCGCACCGATGCCGAGCTGCTCAGCGACCCCGTCCAGGCCGCCATGGTCATGGCCACCGACGAACGGGTCATGGCCAGCGGACAGACCGAGCAGCTCGAAGAAGAAGTGAGCTTTCCCGATGGCCGGCGCGCCTACTGGCTATCCACCAAATCGCCGTTGCGTGATGCCGACGGTACCGTGGTGGGCGTGGTGGGCACCTCGCTGGACATCACCGATCGCAAAGCCGCCGAAGCCCGCCACGTTGAAGTGGAGGAGCGCTATCGGCTGGCGGCCCATGCCACCAATGATGCGATCTGGGACTGGCGCATCTCCGATGGCCACGTCATCTGGAACGAAGCGCTGACGGCCCTGTTCGGCCATGCGCTGAGCGAGACCAGTGCGCAGTGGTGGCTGGACCATATCCATCCTGATGACCGCGCGCGCGTGGATACGGACATCCATGCCGTGATCGAAGGCGGTGGCACGACCTGGAACAACGAATACCGGTTCCGCCGCGCCGATGGCAGCTACGCCGCCGTGCTCGACCGCGGCACCGTGCTGCGTGGCGGGATAGGCGAACCGCTGCGGATGATCGGCGCGATGCTGGACCTGACGGTCCGGCAGGAAGCCGAAGCAGCGCTCGCCAAGAGCGAAGAACGCCTGCGTTTGGCCACGGAGGCCGGCGATATGGGCTTCTGGGATGTCGATCTGGTGCGCGATTCACTGATCTGGCCGGCACGGACCAAGGCGATGTTCGGGATCTCGCCCGAGGTCGCGGTGTCGATGCGCGACTTCTACGATGGCATCCACCCCGAGGATCGGCTGGCCACCACCACGGCCTTCGCCGCTGCGGCCGATCCAGCTCAACGCGCCCTCTACGACGTGGAGTACCGCACCGTTGGCAAGGAAGACGGTCTCGTGCGCTGGGTGGCCGCCAAGGGGCGCGGTCATTTCGAAGGGGACCGCTGCGTGCGCGTGGTGGGCGTGGCGATCGAGATCACTGCGCGCAAGCTGGCCGACGCGCGTCTGCAGGAATTGAACGAACATCTGGAAAGCCGCGTTCTCGACGAGGTGGCTGAGCGCACCCGCGTGGAGGATGCCCTTCGGCAGAGCCAGAAAATGGAGGCAGTGGGGCAGCTCACTGGCGGCATCGCGCACGACTTCAACAACATGCTCGCCACGGTGATCGGCCCGCTGGATCTGCTGGCGATGCGCATGGGCGACAGCGATCCGCGCGCCAAGCGCTACATCGACATGGCCATCGACGGCGCCACCCGGGCGGCACAGCTCACCCAGCGATTGCTCGCGTTCTCGCGGCAGCAGCCCTTGCAGCCGGTGCCATTGGATGTGAACCACTTGATCGCCGGCATGTCGGATCTGCTCGTGCATTCGCTGGGCAGCAGCATCCGCTTGGAGACGGTGTTGGCCGCGCAGGTGTGGTGCACCTTCGCCGATGCCAACCAGCTGGAGAACGTGATCCTCAATCTGGCCGTCAATGCACGTGACGCGCTCCCCGGCGGGGGACGCCTCATGGTGGAGACCGCCAACTGCACGATCACCGCAGATCACCGGACGGCGGCGGAAGACGTTCCCGACGGCGAGTATGTCCGGATCACCGTGGCCGACAACGGCAGCGGCATGCCGCCGGAGGTGATCGCCAAAGCATTCGATCCGTTCTTCACCACGAAGAAGGTGGGGCAAGGCACGGGACTGGGACTGTCGCAGGTGTATGGCTTCGTCAAACAGTCGGCCGGTCACGTGAAGATCCGCTCTGCCGTCGGGCAGGGAACAACGGTGACCCTGTATCTGCCGCGCCTCATTGCCGACATCGCCGCCGCGCCTTCGCCGGCAACCAGCGGTACCGCTCCGCTGAGCGGGGGCCGCGAACGTGTGCTGATCGTGGAAGACGAGCCCGGCGTCCGCCAGTTCTCCATCGATGCGTTGAGCGAGCTGGGCTACGCGGTGCTCGCCGCCGACGGTGCCGCCACCGCGCTTGCCCTGCTCGACAGCCATCCCGACATCGCGCTGCTGTTCACCGATGTGGTGATGCCCGAGGTCAACGGGCGGCAGCTGGCCGATGCGGCCCTGAAGCGGCGCCCGGATCTGAAAGTGCTGTTCACCACCGGCTACAGCCGCAATGCACTGGAGCACGACGGCGTACTGGACCCTAGCGTCCACCTGATCGGCAAGCCGTTCACGCTGGAGGAGCTGGCCCTGCGGGTGCGCGCGGTGCTTGCCGAGGTACGCTGATGGATGGGGTAGTGCACGCCCTTGATCCGGCACGGATCGGGCAGCCTGCTGGCGCCTGCTTACCTGTGCTCTCCCCGACCGCTGTCCTGGCACAGGCCAGCGACCATGACGCGGTAAACCAGGTCATGCAGAAACATGGAGCAGCCAACGCACGTCGCCGGCATCACGAGTTTTCATCTTTCACGCTCACGTACAGCGTAGGCACGGCCTTCATGAAGTCCCCCAATCGTCCCATCTGGATCTGCAGATCATCGGGGATGACGTCGGCCGCAGCGTCGAGCAGTGCCTGGCAGTGCTGCTCGAACGGTGCGACCACGCGACGTCGTGGCTCGAGCATGAAGGAGTAACAGGCCTGGCTCGACCACGGCGGGGGCGCCAGCGCGTAGTGCGAGCTGCCCAAGGCAAACAGCGGCGCGTGGCTCTCGCCTGGCAGCGACAGCGTGATGTCGTTGGCGTTCACCTCGGCCCGGGTGTGGGTGCGCTGGATCGCCCACGCATCGAGTGTGTTGCGGCCCGGCACCGGGCCTACGGTGCCATCCACGGCGCCCGCCAGCAGGGACAGCGCGGCGTCCACGCTCACACCGTAGTGATCCAGCATGTGAGGCTCCAGCGCCATCCACAGCTGTATCGCGCCGGCCACCGGACCATACGCGCGCAGGATGTCTGCAGGTGCCAACGCCGGCAGCAGCGTGGACGGCACCAGGTGCGCGAGTTCCTCCACGCTGCGTGTGGCGCTGGTGACGGTCAGGAACAGATACGGCGCCATCCCCGCCCGCTCGGGCTCCAGCATGGGCACGACCGGCTCCCCCTCGACCGCATTGCCGCGCGCGCACGAGGGCAACAATGCGGTGCCCGCAAGCGCGGCCAACAGCAGGCGCCGCCGCGCCAGAAAATGAGTGTCATCCATGCGCAGAGAATACACGGGGGTAAAAGCGACCCGCTTGACGGGCCGCGTATTTTCTCAATACTGCGCCAATGCTCAGCCAACACTTTCTCTTCTTCTTCGCGATGCTGGGCGCCTTCAATGGCATCGTCGCGGCGTCGGTATTGTGGTGGCGCGCCAAGGGAGAGCCCACGCAGCGCTGGCTGTCGCTGCTGATCCTGATGGTCGGTGTGCGGACCGGAAAATCCGTGGCGTTCCACTTCTGGCCGGATATTCCGCTGGTCGTTCTCCAGCTCGGGCTGACCGCCTGTTTCCTGATCGGCCCCTGCCTCTACTTTCTGGTGCGCTCCAGCCAACGGGAGACTGCCGGGACGGACACGAACGGCCGGTGGCACCTCGCCGCGCTGCTGGTGCTTGCCGTGGCGGTGAATGTCCTGCTGCCCTACACCCGCAACATCGAACTGTGGCGGTACGTCATCACGCCGGGCATCAACTATGCCTGGCTGGGCTATCTGCTGCTCACCACCGTGCAGGTGTATCGCCACCGCGCCCGGCTGCTGGCCTCGCCGTCCGCCCCGCTTCTGCTGGGGGCGCTGGGGGGCATCTGGATCATCTGGATCGCGTACTACACGGCGGGGTACACGTCCTATATCGTCGGCGCGCTGTCCTTCACGTTCGTTCTCGCGGTAAGCGTTCTGGTTGGGCTCCGGCTGCGCTCGGGGCGGGCAACGATCGAGCCCTATCAGGACCGTCGGATTCCCGCGTCCGACGCCGCCGTTCAACTCCAGGCCCTGGCCGAGCTGATGGCGCGCGAGCGGTTGCATCTGGACCCCGCCCTGACCCTGCCGCGCCTCGCCCGCCGGCTTGGCATGCCCCAGACCCGGCTGTCGCAGCTGCTCAACGACAACAACCAGACCTCGTTCAAGCAGTACCTGACCCAACTGCGGGTGATCGAAGCCAAGGCGATCCTGCAACAGCAGCCTCCCAAGCCGCTGGATATCGTGGCGCAGGAAGCGGGCTTCCAGTCGATGTCGACCTTCTACAGCGCGTTCAAGAAGTGCGAAGGCGTTACTCCGGCGGCCTACCGCACGGCCGCCACACACTCCTAGAATCGATTTCCGCACTCCGGAAAGACACTGCACGACATTGATTTGAAAGAGATTGGATAGGGTGCTGGCTCCTTCCTGCGAGTCAGCGCCATGCAGTCGTTACGTACCCTCGCCACCTTCGTATTGCTCCTGCTCAGTGTCTGGCTGGGCGGCACCTGCACCACCGACGCGGCGCCGCGGACCACCGTCCCCGCGGCCATGGGACAGCCCGCCAGCGGCCAGCAGGACCGCATCCTGTTCATCCTCGCCAGCGCCAAGGTGCATGGAACTTCCACGCTCCCGGCCAGCGTCAGTTTTGGCGAGGTGGTGCATGCCTGGGATGTCTTCCATGCCGCCGGCTACGCGGTGGACTTCGTGTCACCCGATGGCGGCGCCGTACCCATTCTGGATGACTACGTCAGCGACGACGTGGCGCACCGCCTGGACGATGCCCGGATCATGCGCGGGCTGCGCGGCACCGTCACCCCGGCACAGATCGATCCCACGCAGTACCGGGCGGTGTACTACGTGGGCGGCAGCAATGCCATGTACGGGGTCGCCGAGAACGTGGCGCTGCAGCGCATTGCCATGCGGGTCTACGAGGGCAACGGCGGGGTGATCTCGGCGGTCTGCCACGGCACGGCCGGCATCGTGAATCTCCAGCTTGCCGGCGGCCAGTACCTGGTCTCGGGCAAGCGCATCAGCGGCTACCCCGAAGAGCACGAACGCCAGGATGCGCCCTACTTCAACCAGTTCCCGTTCCTGATCGGCCAGACGGTCGTGTCCCGCGGCGGTGCCTTCCGGACGGTGGAAAGCGATGACCCGCATGTCGAAGTCGATGGCCGGCTGGTGACCGGGCAGAACTACGCCTCTGCCACGCCGGTGGCGCAGGCCGTGGTCGAGGCGCTTCGCATCCACACCGTGCAGGCGTCCAACCAGGCAGCCGCTCAACCCTGATCTCCCACACCCCTGAGGAAACACCATGAAAGTATCGATTCGATCCGTCGGCCTTGCCGCCAGCCTGTTCCTGCTGCTCCCCACCTCGGCCATGGCGCAGAGCACCGATCGTGAGGCGGTGGACAAGGTCATGCAGACCTTCATGCGCGCCTACATCACTGCCGACAATACGTTGGCCAAGGACGTCTTCCGGGCAGACGGGGTGATGATCGGCTACTCCGAGGCCCGTGGCAGCGCGCTGCAGATGCGGACCGGGGAACAGTTCGCCGAAGGCTTCAACGGCACGCCGGCGGCCAACGAGGCCCAGCGCAAGCGCCGCTACGAAATCGTGGACATGGCCACCAACCTGGCGGCCGTCCGCGTGATGCTGGATTACCCCGGCTGGGACGGCGTGGACTACGTGGTTCTGCTCAAGACGGATGGTCAGTGGAAGATCATGAGCAAGTCCTGGACCGGCCAGATCAAGCCCTGAGCTGGAATGCGCGAACCTGACGCCCATCGCTTCCGGGTGTGGACCGGAAGCGATGAAGCGCTCGAAGCATCAGCGCTCGCCGCGCACCCCAGCCAGTGGATCGCCACAACGCGAGGTGGCGTCGCGATGACGCTGTTGCGCGCACTCACGCGCCCCCCTGCCATCGGCATCCACCTGCGACACTCCGCCGCCGCCCTGCCCGCCAAACCGCACCTGCACGCCGATGCTGTTGCTGCGCAGGCTGTTGCGACCCTGCTCGTGACCGAGCAGCAGCGAGAACATCCAGCCGCTGTCCAGCTGCAGGTCCACGCCAGCCCCGATGGACAAGGCATCGTCGTTGTAGCTGCGCATCGCCAGGACGTAATCGCTCGCGTTCGGGCGCTGCACATAGTTCATCGTGGCGTCGCTGCGGTTCTCCAGCGCCTTGCGATACTCCACGTTCCAATGCGGACGCCAGCTGACGCGCTCGCCCTGGAAGGCATGGTTGCCCTCGATGCCCAGCGCGACACTGCTGTTGTCGATGTCCTGACGACCGTAGGTCAGATCGAATGCATCCAGACCATGCTCGCGATAGCCATCCAGTCTCGCGCGGTGCCCATCGTAGCGGCCATAGCTGGTCAGCGTGGTGCCGCGGGCACTGCGATGCTCGTAACCAAAGGTAAGTGAGCCGAACCACTGGTCACCCTTGCGCGAGCCGTGCGCCGACGCGCCGACCACCTCATTCCAGCGATTCACATCGAAATCCAGCCGGCCGCTGGCCAGCATGCCGTCGAAGAACACGTGCTGGCCCGCGCGCCACAGGCCGTAGACGGCCAGCGAGCGCTGGTCCGCATCGGTGCTGGACGGGCTGTTGTTGAAGTCGTTGTCCTGACGCCCCCAGCTGCCGGCAAGTCCCAGCAGCACGTTCTCGCCAATGGCCCGATCCGCACCCACCGTGATGCCGCCGGTGTTGAAGTCGAACCCGCCGCTGCCGCGCCCGGCCTTGCCGAAGGTCGCCGTACCGGCTGCCCACGCACCCCAGCCCTCGGGCAGGCGCGGAAGACCGTTGACCATGCTGTCGGCCGCTCTGTTCAGCGGTACCGAGATACCCGGCACACCAAGGCCGCCTGCGTAGGCCAGGGCGACGTTGAAGCTGGAGGCATTGCTGCCGACCCGCACCTGGCGCAGGCGGTCGCGGATGTTGCCCTGCTGCACTTGGGCAAAGCGGATGCTGGCATCGGCCTGCGCCTGCAAGGTGCCGACAACCTGCGCATCGGCGGTCGGATCAGGGCGCGCCGCCACGACCAGCCGGACCTCGATCGACGCTGCTGCGTAACTGCCGCTTGCCGCCTGTGCTGCGGTCAGCACCGCACTGCCCTCACCCACCACGGTCACCCTGCGGCCATTGACCGTGGCGACGGCCATGTTGGAGCTGCTGAAGGTGAACGCGCCGGGGCTGGTGCTCTGCGGCAGGGCCAGCTCGAAGTCCGATTCGCCATACACCTTGCTCAGATCGTCCTGCCAGGTGATCTCCGGGGTGGCCATGCCGATGTTCACCTCCAGCTGCAGCTGCGTTGCGGCGGCACGCAATGCGTCGCCGGCCTGATTGGCGGTCAACACGCAGCGACCGGCCGATACCATCGTCACGGTGTCGCTCTGCACAGCGCACACCGAAGGGGTTGTGCTGGCAAACACAATGGGATTGCCGGAGTCACCGCCGGTGGCGGCGACACGGAAGCTGCCGCCCACGCTGTAGACGGGATCTGCCGGTGTTGCGGTGAAGCCGGTGATGGTCTGTACGGCCGCCGCCACCACGAACCGGTAACTCCGCTGACCGCTGAAGCCATTGGCGTCGGTCACCTCCACGTCGAAATCGAAGGTACCGGCGGACGTAGCTTCACCGGAGATGTCCCCGGATTCGGCGAGCAGCAGCCCTGGCGGCAGGCTGCCGGACCGCAGCGCAAAGCGGTAGGGCGCTGTCCCGCCACTGGCGGTCAGGCGCTGGCGATAGTCCTGCCCGCCATCGGCGGGCGGCAGCTGCGGCTGGTCAAGCACCAGGGTCGGCGCATCCACCACGAGGGTGTAGCTGCGGCTCGCGGTGAACGGCCCCGTGCCGATGCTGCTGTCCGTCACCAACACCGTGAAGCTGAAGGAGCCTGCTTTGTTGGGGATACCGGACAGTTCGCCGCCGGGCGACAACTGCACGCCGGCCGGCAACGCGCCACCGGAGACCGCATAAACGTAGGGACCGGTACCGCCGCTGGCCGACAGAACGTGACGGTAGGCATTGCTGGCCGTGGTCGACGCCAGCGAAGCAGGATCCAGCGCCAGCGTCGGTGCGGACACCGTGATATCTACCGCAGCTGCTGCGGAGGTGGTGTAGGCATCGCTGGCGCGGTAGGTGAAGCTGTCCGGACCTGCATAGCCCATGGCCGGCACGTACTCGATATCCATGCCGTTGACCGTCGCCGTGCCATGGCTGGGGGCGGTGACCACCGCTACAGCGGTCGGTGTACCTGTGATCGGCAGCGTGATCGTGGTTGCCGCCGCACCGTAGGCGACGGTGGCCGTGGCGGGACCGGCAACCAGGGCAGGTGCCGGCGTGACTGCATTGGAGGCCGCTGAAGCCGAACCCGTACCGGCGCCGTTGGTGGCGGTCACCGTGAAGGTGTAAGTGACACCCGGCGTCAGGCCGTTGAAACTCAGCGGCGAGCCGCTCCCCGCGACGGTGGCACCGCCAGGCATCGCGGTGGCGGTGTATCCACTGACCGGCGCGCCTCCAGCGTTGCCGGGTGCGGTGAATGTCACGCTTACCTGGCCGGCGCCGATGACCGTCGCGGTGCCGATGTCCGGCGCGGAGGGGACAACTGCATTGACCGTAAACGTTCGGGTGACCTGGGCCGCCGGCAGATAGCTGCCGTTGCCGGCCTGGTCGGCATGCAGGGTGCAGGTACCTGCACCCACGAAGGTCAGCGTGCCGCCGGTAGTGATCGTGCACACCCCGGTGGTGGACGAAGTGAACGTCGGGGTCAGTCCGGAATCCGCCGTGGCGGTCAAGGCCGGCGTTGTGCCGAAGTTCTGCGTTCCGGGTTGTTGAACGTGATGAGCTGCGCGGCCTTGGGGGTTACCGCGCTGGACGCCGTCGAGGACGGGCTCGCGCCGGCGGCATTGTCTGCCGTGACCGTAAAGGTATACGCGACCCCGTTGGTCAACCCGGTAACCACCATTGGCGAGCTCGCTCCATTCACAGGGGCGACGTCGGCCGGACTGACGGTGACCGTGTAGCCGGTGATGCTGGCGCCGCCGGTGAACACAGGCGGCACGAACGCGATGCTGACCTGGGTATCACCGGCAGTGGCCGACGGAGCGGGAGGGGCGCCCGGCGCCACCGGAGCGACAGTGAATGACTGGCTTGCCTGGGGTGCGGCCAGGTAGCTGCCATCGCCGCCCTGGTCGGCGTTGATGGTGCAGGTGCCTGCGGAAAGGAACGTCAGCGCGCCGCCGGTCGTGATCGTACACACTCCGGAGGTGGCGGATCCGAAGCTGACCGTATAGCCGGCACCGGCGCTGGAGGTGGCGGTCAGGGTCGGCGTGGTGCCGAAGTTCTGCGTGCCGGGGTTGTTGAAGGTGATGGTCTGCGGCGCTGCAGGCATCACACTGTTGGACGCCGCCGATACGTCACCTGTTCCCGCTGCGTTGCTCGCGGTGACGGTGAAGGTGTACGCCACGCCGTTGGTCAAGCCGGTCACCGTGACTGGTGAACCGGCGCCGGTCGCAATGACCCCGCCCGGGTTGGCTGTCACCGTGTACACGGTGATGGCGCTGCCACCCGTAAAGGACGGTGACGTGAACGTGACCGTGGCCTGGGTGTTGCCGGCGGTGGCCGTGCCGATGGTCGGCGTACCTGGCACCACCGCATTGACGGTGAAGGTCTGCGTCACCGTGGTAGCCGCATTCCATGCGGGACTACCCGCCTGATCGGCGTCGATCGTGCACACGCCGGCACTGACGAAGGTCAGTGTGCCGCCCGAGCTGACGGTGCACACCCCACCAGTGGACGAACTGAACACAGGAACGAGTCCCGAGGTTGCCGTCGCCGAGAGCGCTGGCGACGTGCCCATGGTCTGAGTGCCCGGATTGCCGAACGTGATGGACTGGTTGCCCTTCGGGGTCACCGCGCTGGTCGCGCCGGAGGCTGCGCCAGTGCCGGTTGCGTTGATTGCCTTCACGTCGAACGTATAGGCGGTGCCGTTGGTGAGGCCTGTGACCACGATGGGTGACGTGGTGAATCCGTTGCCACCTGCGGTGGCACCGCCAGGGCTGGCGGTCACCAGATAGCCGGTGATCGCCGAGCCGCCATTATCGGCCGGCGCGGTGAATGCCACGGATACCTGGGCATCGCCAGGCGTTGCTGCGCCGATGACCGGCGCGCCGGGAGCGACAGGCATCGCCACGGTGTGGGTCACACCGGACAGGTAAGGCGCAACACCGGTGTTGCCCGCGGCATCGGCAATGTCCGTCGCGCCATTGAGATTGACCTTGAGCGTCCCCGAACCCGCGATGCTGCCAACGTTGACGTTGACCGACGTCCCGGAACTCGCCGACACACTCACGATACTGCCGCTGGCACTGCCCGTGCCGACGAGTGTGAAATCGTCCGTGGACACATTCGACACCGTCTCATCGAAGGTCACCGTGAATGCCATCGCCGCGTCGCTTGCGGCGGGCGATCCCACCGGCGCGATGCTGTTGACCGAAGCAATGCGATTGTCGACCGTCGCGTTGCTGGTATCGGCCGTGGTGGTGGTGTTGCCGGCATTGTCCGTCGCGGTCAAGGTGACGTTGCGGTTGCCGACCCCATTGATGGCGCCACCGACGATCGTATAGGTTGCCGTCCAGACGCCGCTGCTGTTGACGGCGGTGACAGCGGCGCCGCCACCGAACTGGCTGAAGTTCACGCTGACTGCGCTGATCGTATCGCTGTTGTTATCCCCACCCGCCGTGTTGTTCCAGACGGCAGTGACGGTGTCGCCGAGTTTGTAGGCACCACCAGTTCCCGATGCACCGCTGATGTTGATGTTTGCATTGGCCAACGTCGGGGCGATGGTATCCACCGTGGCATTGGTGGTGTCCGCACGGGTGGTGCTGCCACCGCCATTGCTCGCGGTCACGCTGACGTTGCGGTTGGCGGCGTCGATGAAACCGGCCGTGAGGGTGTACGTCGCCGTCCAGATGCCGGCGCTGTTGATGGCCGCGACGGCCGAACCACCCCCGAACTGGCTGAAGTCGACGGTCACCGCGCTCACGCCGGCATTGTTGTCGCCGCTCGCGCTGTTGTTCCACGTCGCGGTGAGGATATCGCCGATCTTGTATGCGCCGCCGGTACCGGTCCCGCCACTGATGCTGATGCGTGCGTCGCTGATGGTCGGGGGTGCCGGCGCCTGGCAGGTCACCGTTGCGGTGAAAGTGCCGCCGCCCGTGCCCGACCACAGGTACACCTGGTAGTCGCTGAAATCGGCTGGCACGGTGTGCGTGGCGTTGAGATTCAACTCATTGTTCTGCGCCGCGTAGTTTTCGCCCACGTCGGTAACATTGTTTCCCTGCCATAGGGTGAAGCCACCGCCTCCCGCTCCAGCGGTCGCATTGGTACTGCCCGAGGACGTCACTGTGTAGTGGATTCGCTCGCCTTGGGCGACCTGATAGTCCGCTTGATAATCGTCAATACCGCCGCTGACCGTGATGCCGTTCCCCCAGTAGTTTTGAATCGCCTGGCAGCCACTGGACAGCGCCGCCATCGCAGGCGCGGTTACGGCAAGGCCGCAGAACGCTGCGGCGAACAGGGTGAAGCGACGCAGAGTGCGGCGCTGTTGGGATTTGGGACACACACCAGCGGCCCGGCAGGCAGACACGATCAACGACACACGACACCCCTTGTTGCCTTGTAGTGCCTTTCCGCGGAAAGGCCGAAAACAGCACAACCGCCCCGGGAGTCCCCCAAGAGCGATTGCCCGCCTGGATAGTTGTGATCCTTCCCCTACCGCTGCCCGGTTCCTTCCAGGCAGGTCACGCGCTGCAATCTTTGTTCCACCCGTGACCGCCACGAACTACACAGCGGTCGCCGAGCCGGCCATCCCACCGGCCGATCGGGCACGCGCTTTGCGCGCCATGCGGAGATATCGGCCACGTTGCCTGAACCTGTAGCGTCGTGCCGATGCTGTCTGGGGGAATGCGTGGCTAACCAGCCCCACGTGTCTGCGCAGCGGCGCCCGAGGCCGCGCAGGCTGCGGACACCGTGCAACCGCAACGGTCCCGCACAACTTTCAAACATCCGCTTGAAACTCGCGTAACTTCGTCGAACTGGACACGATCCACCAGTTCCGCCAGACTCCGCCCTTTCCTGTCGTTCGGCACCCATGGCGAAACTGCTGGTCCTGCATGGCCCCAACCTCAACCTGCTCGGCACGCGCGAGCCGGGGGTCTATGGGCACACCACGCTGGCGCAGATCGACCAGGCCCTGCTGGCCCAGGCGCAGGCCGCCGGCCATGCCGTGGAGAGCCTGCAGTCCAACGCCGAGCACGTGCTGGTGGATCGGGTGCAAGCCGCCCGCGATGACGGCACCGCCTTCATCCTGATCAACCCGGCCGCGTTCACCCATACCTCGGTCGCCCTGCGCGATGCGCTGGCCGCGGTGGACGTGCCGTTCATCGAGATCCACCTGTCCAACCCGCATACGCGCGAGCCCTTCCGCCAGCACAGCTATTTCAGCGACAAGGCGGTAGGGGTGATCTGTGGGTTCGGGGCGGACAGCTATCGCTACGCGATGGATGCGGCGCTGACCCGGTTGGCGGCTGCTTCGGCGTGATGACGCTGCCGCGTGTCCTGGCCAGCGTCGCGCTGTGGGGCTGCCTGTGTGGCGGCGCCATCGCCGCGGATCGCAGCGCGGAAGGCATCGACTGTGCGCGGCCCAGCGGCACCATGGAATCGGATCTGTGCGCCTCGGATGTGGCCAGCGCCGCCGATACCGAATTGAACGCGGTGTACGCCCAGGCGCGGCAGCAGTTGCGCAGCCAGGCGGCCGAAGGCGCCTGCACGCACTGCGCCGATGCGGAAAAGCAGCTGATCCTGGCCCAGCGCGCGTGGATGCAGCTGCGCGACCACGATTGCGACGCGGTCTACGCCTTCAACGCCGATGGCACCTCGCGCAATGGCGCGCAGATGCACTGCCTGACCACCCTCGCGCGCGACCGTACGCGGCAGCTGCGCGATTTCTACGAATTGCTTTGACCCGAGCGCACCGCGCTTCCCACCACACTGACACCACGAGCCAAAGAGGCCCCTATGGATCTCCGCAAAATCAAGAAACTGATCGACCTGCTGGAAGAGTCGAACCTCGCCGAAATCGAAATCAAGGAAGGCGAAGAGTCCGTGCGTCTGTCGCGCGCGCCCGTCTCCGGCTACGGCATGGTGCAGGCCCAGCCGCAGATGATGATGGCCCCGGCACCGGCCCAGGCTGCCGCACCGGCGATGCCGATGCAGTCGCCGACCGAAGCCTCCACCGGTGGCACCGCCAAGGCCGGCAACGCCCTGCCCGATGGCCACGTGCTGCGCGCACCGATGGTCGGCACCTTCTATTCGTCGTCCTCGCCGGACAAGCCGGCCTTCGTGTCGGTCGGCCAGGCGGTCAAGGCCGGTGAAACGCTGGCGATCATCGAAGCGATGAAGATGTTCAACCCGATCGAAGCCGATGTTTCCGGCACCATCGTCGCCATCCTGGGCGAAAACGGCCAGCCGGTCGAATTCGACCAGCCGCTGTTCGTGATCGGCTAAGGATTAGTCCATGCTCGACAAAGTCGTTATTGCCAACCGAGGGGAGATCGCGCTGCGCATCCTGCGCGCGTGCCATACCCTGGGCATCCGCACGGTGGCTGTGCATTCCACGGTCGACCGCAACCTCAAGCACGTGGCCATGGCCGACGAGTCGGTCTGCATCGGTCCGGCACCGTCCTCGGAGAGCTACCTCAACATCCCGGCCCTGATCGCCGCGGCGGAAGTCACCGACGCCCAGGCCATCCACCCGGGCTACGGTTTCCTGTCGGAAAACGCCGACTTCGCCGAGCGCGTGGAAGAATCCGGTTTCATCTTCATCGGCCCCAAGGCCGACACCATCCGCCTGATGGGCGACAAGGTGGAAGCGATCCGCGCGATGAAGGCGGCCGGCGTGCCGTGCGTGCCCGGCTCGGGCGGCCCGCTGACCGACGACATCGTGGCCAACACCAAGATCGCCCGTGAGATCGGCTACCCGGTCATCATCAAGGCCTCCGGTGGCGGTGGCGGCCGTGGCATGCGCGTGGTGCATGCCGAAGCCTCGTTGAAGGCGGCGATCGAGACCACCAAGTCCGAAGCCAAGGCCGCTTTCAGCAACGATCAGGTCTACATGGAGAAGTTCCTGGAGAATCCGCGTCACGTGGAAATCCAGGTACTTGCCGATGGCCAGGGCAACGCCATCCACCTCGGTGAACGCGACTGCTCCATGCAGCGCCGCCACCAGAAAGTGGTGGAAGAAGCGCCGGCACCGGGCATCACCGCCGAGCTGCGCGAAGAGATCGGCAAGGTCTGCGTGGAAGCCTGCATCCGCATCGGCTACCGCGGCGCGGGTACCTTCGAGTTCCTGTTCGAAGACGGCCGCTTCTACTTCATCGAAATGAACACCCGCGTGCAGGTGGAACATCCGGTGACGGAGATGGTGACCGGCATCGACCTGGTCTGCGAGCAGCTGCGCATCGCCGCCGGCCAGAAGCTGACTATCAAGCAGAGCGACGTGGTGCTGACCGGCCACGCGATCGAGTGCCGCATCAACGCCGAAGACGCTGAAACCTTCGTGCCGAGCCCGGGCCAGATCACCGCGTTCCATCCGCCGGGTGGCCCCGGTGTGCGTGTGGATACCCACATCTACAGTGGTTACCGCGTGCCGCCGAACTATGACTCGATGATCGGCAAGCTGATCGTGCACGGCCCGGATCGCGAGACCGCGATCGCGCGCATGCGCGTGGCGCTGAGCGAACTGGTCGTGGACGGCATCAAGACCAACGTCGCGCTGCAGCAGCGCATCATGCGCGACAAGGGCTTCCAGGCCGGTGGGCAGAACATCCACTACCTGGAAAAGCGCCTGGCCGAACGCAAGAACAAGTCGATCGCGTTGACCTGATCGGTTTTTCCACGCGGCATGCAGGACAGCAGAAAGGCGGGGATCTCCCCGCCTTTCTGTTTGCGCGAACCGCGCTGCCAGAGGACACCAACGCGGTAGGGCCAACCCGTGGTCGGCGTACGCGTGACATGCCGCCTGATACCGCCGCCACGCATGGCGTGGCGCTACAGGCGCGCGCTTACGGCTTGGCGGTACCAGCCGCGGTGACCTGCGAATGCTTCACCGGCTCCACGCCCAGCGACGAGGTGGGGTCCACGATCACCATCGTCTCGGTGGACCCATCCGGCCACACCACCTGGAAGGTACTGCCGCTGGGCAGCGAAGCGAACGGCATGCCACTCTGCGCGCGATACACCGCAGCGACCTGACTGGCGCCGGCACGACGCACTTCGGCATCGGCCTTGACCGAGGTCAACTGTACTTTGGACAGGCTTCGGTAACGATCGTCATAGGTGTCGATCATCACCAGACCCACCGCCCCGGCCGAGTACGCAACAAACAACGCCACCCAGAACCAGAATTTGGCACCGTGCAGGATTCGACGGTAATTCATCGCCCATTCCTCTGCTTGACCAGCTCTTCGACCAACACGTTCATTTTCCCCGCACCTTGCCGCGATACCGCGGCGTCATACACGAAAGTGGCAAAGTCCTGCCCACCGTCCTGCGAACAGATCCCTCCGTTCGCGCAGAAATTGTTCATCAGCACACTATCCGACCCGCACGCCATGCCCAGTTCGCAGGCCGCCAGCCGCCAGGCCAGTTCGCTGAACTGATCGCCGGCCACCATGCCGCTCATCGCACTGTCGCCACTGGCACGCTGCCCCATGCCCGGCGCCAGTGCCATGAAGGCTTCCGGATCACGCGACTCCATCACCCGCTCGACCAGCCCGCGGCGGTAGTCCGGTGCGGTTTCCAGTGGATGGCCTTCGGCGAACAGCGATGCCTCGGCCGCCAGGTTACCGGCCTTGGCGGCCTGCAGACGCTGACGCATGATCAGGGACCGGCCCAGATTGTCGCTGCTGACGAAGCCGGCGCAACGGCGCGAAACACGCTGGCGCGCGGTCACCATCGATACAGACGCTTTCATGCCCAGCCCGGTCAACACGTCGTTGTCGAGTTGGTAGCCCCCCGGATCCATGGCGTACGTGGCGCAGTAATCGTACACACGGCTGACCATCCACCCGGCCTCGGCATTGCCGTTGGCGGCCTGCAGCTGCAGGCGCTGCGCATAGGCAAACAGATCGGTATCGCCTTCGATATCGGCGCGCAGGTCCAGCGGCAGGCCAGAGGCCACGGCCGTGCCACGTTCGCTGCCAAGCAGGCGCCGGGCGAGCTGCCGCGCTTCGGCCGGCACCGCGGTGGGCCCGCTGCCGGCCTGCGGCTCATCCAGATGCGACGCGGCCTGATCGGTATGCAGTACCCGATCGCCCGCGCGGTAGCCCACCACCCCGAGCAACGCCAGGGCTGGCACGACCAGCAACCAGGTTTTGAGGGTGGGCACGAGCGCCATGGGCAGGACGTCAGAGGGTGTCAGCGATAGACAGCAGAAATGCAAGTTTAGCAAGCAGCCGCAACGCTGTCTGAACGGGTCGTCGGGCCGATCTTACCGGCCGGCGAGACGGCCTCCCCGCGGTACCGCCGGGACCCGCGGCCCGCACTGGTCTAACATGCACGGTTTTCCGCCGGTCCCTGCCCCCATGCCCTTCCTGGAACTCACCCTGCACTGCACCGAAGCCACCCAGCCGCGCTATGAGAATGCGCTGGACGACGTGGGCGCGCTGGCGGTGACCCTGCTCGATGCCGATGCCGACACCAGCAACGAGCGCGCGATCCTGGAGCCGGGCGTGGGCGAGACCCCGCTGTGGAACGACCTGGTGCTGACCGCGCTGTTCCCGGGCGATACCAATGCGCTGGCCCTGTTGGCCGCGCTGGATGCGTTCGACCCCGGCCTGGACTGGGCCAATGCCAGCTTCCGCGCCGTGGCCGACGAAGACTGGGAACGCGCCTGGATCGACCAGTTCCAGCCGATGGCCTTCGGTGAGCGCACCTGGATCGTGCCGTGGAACCATGAACTGCCAGAGGCCGCGCAGGCCGAGGATGCCGCCGTGGTTCGTCTGGACCCGGGTCTGGCGTTCGGTTCGGGCACCCACCCGACCACGGCCCTGTGCCTGCGCTGGCTGGACGGCCTGGCCGCCGAGGGTGCGCTGGCCGACAGCACCGTGCTCGATTTCGGCTGCGGCTCGGGCATCCTCGCCCTGGCGGCGCTGAAGCTGGGTGCCGCGCGCGCGGTCGGCGTGGACAACGACCCGCAGGCAGTGCTCGCCACCGGTGACAACGCCGAGCGCAACGGCCTGCAGGAGCGCGTGCAGGTCTATCTGCCGGACGACGAGCCGCAGGCAACGTATCCGGTGGTGGTGGCCAACATCCTCGCCTCGGCACTGGATGCACTGGCCGATGTGCTGGCCGCGCGCGTCGCCCCGGGCGGCCGCATCGCGCTGTCGGGCATCCTGCATGGGCAGGAAGGCGAACTGCTGGAACGCTATGCCCCGGCCTTCGAACAGCTGGCGGTGGCGCAGGACGGCGACTGGATGCGCATCACCGGCGTCCGCCGTGCTTGAATAGCCCGACTCCTGCCCGGTCCCGTGCCCATGTCCGAGCCTCCGATGCCGCCGCGACGCCCGATCGCCACGTTCCTGCGTACGTCGCCGGAGGCGCCGGCCGATCCGGCTGAGCCGCCTTCCGTGACCCACGATGAGGCGTCGGCAATGCCGACGTCGCCCGTGGACGATGGCATCGCGCCGTTGGCGGTGGAACAGGTGATCGATGCACAGCCGGTGCACGCGCCGCAGCGCCCGGCACCGGCGTTCGAACTCGACCTGCCACCTCCATCCGAACGCCCGCCCGTGGGCGACGCCGGGTCAGCGGCTACGTCGCCTGCTGACACGGCAGCGCCATCGATAGCGCCGCCGGAGGATGCCGACGCCCTCACTGAGGACGCGCGCGGCAGCGCCACCGCGGCGCCGCCGCCAGCCGACGCCATCACCACGCCGAGTTTCCTGCGCCTGCCCGGTGCGCGCCTGCGCACGCCGCGCTGGCAGTGGGGCATGGTTGCCGGGCTGGCCGCCGTGCTGCTGGTGCAGATCGCCGTGGCCGACCGCGATCGGCTTGCTGCCGATGCCGGCACCCGCCCGTGGATTGCCGGGCTGTGCGGCGTGCTGCGCTGTTCATTGCCGGCCTGGCGCGAGCCGGCGGCCTTCAGCATGCTCAGCCGCGATGTGCGCCCGGTTCCGGGCCAGGCCGGCGCGTTGCAGGTGCAGGCCAGCATCCGCAACGACGCACGCTGGGCCCAGGCCTGGCCGTCGCTGCGACTGTCGCTGTCCGATGCCGATGGCCGTGTGATCGGCACCAATGTGTTCGCGCCGGCCGACTATCTGGACCGCGCCACGGACCCGGCCGCTACGCTGGAACCGGGGCAAAGTGCGCAGATCGCCTTCCGCGTGCGCGAGCCTGCCGCGTCTACCGTCGCATTCACCTTTGAGTTCCTCTGAGGCGTCGCCGGGGGGCCCGGAGCGTGGCAGGCGACCGACGCACGCGCTAGACTGGCCCCATCACCCTTCCGCCGTGGGCTGTTGTCCGCCCCGGCTCTTGCACCGGGAAACTCCTTGAACGCTGTCCTTTCTCGTCCTGACAACAGTCGTGGCGCGCCCAAGCCACCCCTGCGCGAACACGTGGCCCAGTCGGTCAGGCGCTACCTGCGGGACCTGGATGGCTGCGATGCGGACGATGTCTACGAGATCGTGTTGCGCGAAATGGAAATCCCGCTGTTCGTGGAAGTGCTCAACCACTGCGAAGGCAACCAGAGCCGCGCCGCGGCGATGCTGGGCATCCACCGCGCCACCCTGCGCAAGAAGCTGAAGGAATACGGCATCGCCACCTGATGCCGGTGGGCAGGCGCGTAGTGCCTGGCGGGAGAAGGCCGGATCGAGCAGCGCTCGGTGCCGGCCTTCGTCGTTTCTGGGGCCATGCCAGCGCCACTGGCCTTACAATATGCCCCCGCTCCGCTTCGATCTCCTGCCCCCATGAGTTCCGATCTGCTGCCCGTGCGCCGGGCCCTGCTGTCCGTTTCCGACAAAACCGGTCTGATCGACCTGGCCCGCGCCCTGGCGGCGCGCAACGTGGAGCTGCTCTCCACCGGCGGTACCGCCAAGGCGATCCGCGAGGCCGGCCTGGCAGTGAAGGACGTTGCCGATGTCACCGGCTTCCCGGAAATGATGGATGGCCGGGTCAAGACCCTGCACCCGATGGTGCACGGCGGCCTGCTCGGCCGTGCCGGGCTGGATGACGCGGTGATGGCCGAACACGGCATCGGCGCGATCGATCTGCTGGTGCTGAACCTGTATCCGTTCGAGGCGGTCACCGCCAAGGCGGACTGCGCGCTTGAAGATGCCGTGGAGAACATCGACATCGGTGGCCCGGCGATGTTGCGTTCGGCCGCCAAGAACTTCGCCCGCGTGGCGGTGGCGACCGATCCGTCGCAGTACGCCGAACTGCTGGCCGAACTGGACGCCAACGACGGCAAGCTCTCGGCGGCCAAGCGCTTCGCCTTCTCGGTGGCCGCATTCAACCGCGTGGCCCAGTACGACGCGGCGATCAGCAATTACCTTTCTGCCGTGACCACCACCGACACCGCCGTGCCGGTGCGTGCGGAATTCCCGGCGCAGATGAATTCGAACTTCGTGAAGGTGATGGACCTGCGCTACGGCGAGAACCCGCACCAGAGCGGCGCGTTCTATCGCGACCTGTACCCGGTGCCGGGCACGCTGGCCACGTTCCAGCAGCTGCAGGGCAAGGAACTGAGCTACAACAACCTGGCCGATGCCGATGCGGCGTGGGAATGCGTGCGTCAGTTCGACGTGCCGGCCTGCGTGATCGTCAAGCACGCCAACCCGTGCGGCGTCGCCGTGGGTGCCGGCAACGGCGATGCCTACGAGCTGGCCTACGCGACCGACCCGACCAGCGCCTTCGGCGGCATCATCGCCTTCAACCAGCCGCTGGACCTGGCCACCACGCAGGTGATCCTGGACCGCCAGTTCGTTGAAGTATTGATCGCCCCGGATTACGAGCCGGCGGCGTTGGAATACGCCACGAAGAAGGCCAACGTGCGTGTGCTGCGTATTCCGCACGGCGACGGGCGCAACAACTACGACACCAAGCGGATCGGTTCGGGCCTGCTGATGCAGAGCGCCGACAACCGCGGCATGAGCCGCGACGAACTGACCGTGGTGAGCAAGCTGGCGCCGACCGACAAGCAGTTCGCCGATCTGCTGTTCGCCTGGAAGGTGGCCAAGTTCGTCAAATCCAACGCCATCGTCTACGCCAAGGACAACCGCACCATCGGTGTCGGCGCCGGCCAGATGAGCCGCGTCTACTCGGCGCGCATCGCGGGCATCAAGGCCGCCGATGCGAACCTGGTGGTGGAAGGCTCGGTGATGGCCTCCGATGCGTTCTTCCCGTTCCGCGACGGCATCGACGCCGCCGCTGCGGCCGGCATCAAGGCGGTGATCCAGCCGGGTGGCTCGATGCGCGACAACGAAGTGATCGCCGCGGCCGACGAACATGGCCTGGCGATGGTGTTCACCGGCGTGCGTCACTTCCGCCACTGATGCCCGGATCGACACGGATGTCTCCACGGCAACGCCACCGCCTTGCAGCGGTGGTGATCGCCACTGCTGCAGGGTTGGCTGGCTGTACGCCGGCCAGTGAACCCGCACCGCCGCAGGCAGTGCCCGATGCGGCCGCGGCGAAAGCCGCCCCGCACGCCCACGTCAGCCGCACGGAGCGCCTGCAGGCCTTCCTGACCGAGCGCTACGGCAAGGCCGCCAGGCTCTCAGGGACATGGCGTGGCAGCTGGACCCAGGACGGCGACACCCGCCTCACCGATTGGCATGTGTGTGCCGAGCAACCGGTGGTGACCGGCGACAGCTGGCAGCAGCTGTTGGCTGTCTGCGGCTCACCCCTCGAGAATGCCCACCCGGATCCGGGCGCGATCGACTTCTTCGTGCTGCGCCCCGAGGCGGACCGCTTTGCCGTGGCCGCCGAGCTGACCGGGCAGAACTTCGGCAGCCAGGGTGAACCCGGCACGGTGCAGATTCTCCGCGCCGGCAGCGACTTCTACGGTTTCCGCATCGAGCATGGCTGGTTCGGCCAGGGCTATTCGCTGATCACGCAGACGCTGGTGGTGCCTGGCCCGAATGGGCTGGTGGAGGCCGGTGGGGTGCGCAGCCATATCGACAACAACGCGGCCTACGACTGCGACGATGCCGATGCGGAACCGGAGTGCCAGGCGCGGCTGTTCAACCTCGATTTTACCTTGTCCTTCGACAGCCGCGATCCGGCGGCGCGACAGTGGCCGCTGGTGATCGAAGAGACCGGCCTGGGGTGTGGCGGGCAGCCGGTGCGGCGCGAACATCGCTTCACCCTGGACCCGAAAGCGTGGACGTATGCGTTCCCCGAGGCGCTCCAGCGCGAAGGGTGCGAGTGATCCGTTCGTGGGCACTGGCAGGTGTGGCGCTCGCGCTGCTGGCCGGTTGCGAGCGCACACCTGCGTCTTCCGAACCCGCCAAACCACAGCGTGTGCTCAATACGACGCCGCAGCCGGAAGACATCGTCCGGGTCAGGGGCGATCACACCCAGCGCCTGCTGGCCTTCCTTCGCACGCGCTATGGCGACAAGGCCGGCCTGGATGCGCCGTGGAAGGATGCGTGGGAAGACACCGAGGTCGAGGCGCTGCGCCCGGTCACCCGCAGCGTGTGCGCGCGTGACACGGTCACGGCCGACGATCATGAGCAGACCCTGCTGGCGGTGTGCCAGACCCTGGACGACGCAGCCACGGTCGAGCCGGGCCGGGTCGATCTGTATGTGCTGCGCGTGGGCAAGGACGACGAAGAGGCCAACCGCGGCGGCATGTTCGCCCCACTGCCGGCCAAGGATCCGCTGCTGGTAATGGCCCAGCGCCTGCAGGGCCCATACGGGCGCCACGGCGCACCGGGTACGGTCCAGATCGCGCAGCTCGGCCCGCAACGCCGTGCCTTCCTCATCACCCATGAGGAACACCGGCGCGGCCATCGGCGCGCCTGGCGCAGTTACATCGCCGAGCACAACCATCGCCTGCGCGATGTCGCCCAGTACCGCGATCACCTCGACAATCTCGCCCTGCACGGCTGTGACGGCAATCCGGCCGACTGCGGCAAGGGCGTGTTCGCGGTCGATTTCAGCACGACGGTGGGCGACAGCAACGCCGTGGATGGCTACTGGCCGCTGACGGTGCGTGCCAGCGGCCACGACTGCACGGGCCCGGCGACCGAGTTCTACCACCTCATCTTCGATGCCCGGCAGCGCGCGTATCCGGTGCCGGAAGACCTCCAGCGCGACGGCTGCGCCGACAGCTGAGGCCGTGGGTTGCCACGGCGACCGACCGCCCGAATGCACCCGCCGCCCGCACCGCGTAAAATCACGTTCCTGCCCTCTTACGCGAGAACTGCATTGAAGATCCTGGTCATCGGCGCTGGCGGCCGCGAACACGCCCTGGCCTGGAAGCTGGCCCAGTCCGCGAAGGTCCGTGAGGTCATCGTCGCCCCCGGCAATGCAGGCACCGCCACCGAGCCCAAGTGCCGCAACGCGGACGTCAAGGTCACCGATCTGGACGGCCTGCTGGCACTGGTGGGCACCGAAGGCATCGGCCTGACCGTGGTCGGCCCGGAAGTGCCGCTGGTGGCCGGTGTGGTCGATCGCTTCCGCGCCGCCGGGCACCGCATCTTCGGGCCCACCGCCGCCGCCGCGCAGTTGGAAGGCAGCAAGGCGTACGCGAAGGACTTCCTGGCCCGCCACAAGATCCCGACCGCGTTCTATGCCGTGCATACCGACATCGACCCGGCGCTGGCCTACCTGCGTGAGAAAGGCGCACCGATCGTGGTCAAGGCCGATGGTCTGGCCGCCGGCAAGGGCGTGATCGTGGCGATGACCCTGACCGAGGCCGAGGACGCGGTGCGCGACATGCTCTCCGGCAATGCCTTCGGCGATGCTGGCGCACGCGTGGTGATCGAAGAATTCCTGGACGGCGAAGAAGCCAGCTTCATCTCGATGGTGGACGGTAAGACGGCACTGCCGATGGCGACCTCGCAGGACCACAAGCGCGTCGGCGACGGCGACACAGGCCCGAACACCGGCGGCATGGGCGCGTACTCGCCGGCCCCGGTGGTGACCGACGAAGTGCATGCGCGCGTGATGCGCGAGGTGGTCAACCCGACCGTGCAGGGCATGATCGCCGACGGCATTCCGTTCACCGGCTTCCTCTATGCGGGCCTGATGATCGATGCCAGCGGCGCGCCGAAGGTGATCGAGTTCAACGTGCGCTTTGGCGACCCGGAAACCCAGCCGGTGATGCTGCGCCTGCAGTCGGACCTGGTGGATCTGGTCGAAGCGGCGATCGATGAGCGCCTGGACACCGTGGAGGCGCAGTGGGATCCGCGCCCGTCCCTCGGCGTGGTGATGGCCGCCTCGCCGTATCCGGAAACCCCGATCACCGGCGACGTGATCCACGGCCTGGAAGCGGTCGCCGCGACGGCCAAGGTGTTCCATGCCGGCACCACGCTGGACGCGCAGGGCCAGGTGCTCAGCGCCGGCGGCCGCGTGCTGTGCGTGGCGGCATTGGGCGGCACGGTGGGCGAGGCACAGCGCAACGCCTACGCCGGCATCGGTGCGATCCACTGGGCCCATGAGTTCCACCGCCGCGATATCGGCTGGCGGGCGATTGCGCGCGAGCAGGGCTGACCTGGCACGGTCGGGGCCACGACCGATCGAAGCACTGCCCTGAGCGCCAGAAAGCAAAAAGGCCCGGCATCAAGCCGGGCCTTCTCGTGTGATCACGCCAGTCACTGCATCACGCAGTAAACAGCGCCTTCATCTTCTTCAGGGCGTTCGCCTCGACCTGGCGGATGCGCTCGGCGGACACGCCGTACTCATCGGCCAGCTCCTGCAGCGTCACCTTGCTGTCCGCGTCCAACCAGCGACGGCGGATGATGTCGCGCGAACGCGCATCCAGCTCGGCCATGCCTTCGCGCAGCAGCTGCAGCTGATTGTCTTCGCTGTCCATCCGCTCATACGCCATCGAAGGATCTTCTTCGTTGGCTCGCAGGTAGGCCGCCGGCGACGGCGGTGCATGATCGTCATCGTCATCGCTGGAGAGATCGAAACCGATATCGCGACCCGACAGGCGCGACTCCATCTCGAGCACTTCGCGCTCGGACACGTTCAGGTCCTTGGCCACCGCGCTGACTTCGGCCGCGTTCATCCAGCCCAGGCGGGTCTTGGACTTGCGCAGGTTGAAGAACAGCTTGCGCTGCGCCTTGGTCGTGGCGACCTTGACGATGCGCCAGTTCTTGAGGATGAACTCGTGCATTTCCGCGCGGATCCAATGCACCGCGAACGACACCAGGCGAACGCCCATGTCCGGGTCGAAGCGCTTCACCGCCTTCATCAGGCCGATGTTGCCTTCCTGGATCAGGTCGCCCAGCGCCAGGCCGTAGCCGTTGTAGCCGCGGGCGACGTGCACCACGAAGCGCAGGTGGGAATGGACCAGCTCGCGCGCGGCATCCAGATCCAGCTCGTCGCGGAAGCGGCGGGCCAGATCCTGCTCGTCATCGACCGACAGCACCGGGATCTGGTGCACGGCACCGATGTAGGCGTCCAGCGAACCGAGCGCACTGGGAATCGGGAGATTGTTTGCCACAAGGGCAGTAGAGGTGTTCTGGCTCATAGCACTCATCTTAGCAGTCCCGGAATTGGACTGCTAAAGGGGAAAGAAGTTCCAGCGTTCTGTTGATGGGATGCTGGTACAGATTGCCCGTCTAACGTACCGCGAAATGATGACAGTGGCGAGAGCCCGGGAACGAGGCAACAAACCCCGTGAAATCAACAGGATAGGGTGATTAATCGGGGGATATCGCGTGTTTTCTGGCTGAACAGCCCGCCGGAAACGCCCATTCATCCTGGAAAGGTTGCCGGCAGTTCAGCCAGGCATGGGCTGGCCCTACCCCCTGCCCCCACCGGAGCCGACCGCCAACACCGCGATCCCCGGTAGTGCCACGCCATGCGTGGCAGGCCCGAACCCACCGACGCCTAGTAATACCCTGCCATGTTCAAGAAGAACCCCTTCTGGTCGTACTTCAGCTCGGTCATGTCATCGCTGAATTCGGTGAAGTTGTAGCCCACCCCGACCTTGAAGTTCTCCCCCACCCGGCGGTCCAGGCCCACCAGCCAACCTTTGCGCACGCCGCCGTCGCGCACCTTCAACCACCGGTGCTCGGCCAGGCCTTCCCACTGCGCGAACAGGCGATAGCGCAGCTGCAAGGCAGCGAAGTCGGCACGGCTGTCCAACCAGGCCCCCTCACCGCGCCCGGTGCGGTAGTCACCCCAGCGCGAAGCCAGCTTGCCGGCCACTTCCCAGCGCGCGCCCAGCTGACGGATCCCTTCGAGCGAAAGGATCTGCGAACGCTGGTCGTACAGGTTGCCGCCCTCCTGGCCGAGCGAGGCCACGTCGTAGAGATAGGTGAACTTGCCGAAGCCGGCCCAGCGCGTGTTGTCGTGCGGGCGCCAGGCGAAGCCCATGTTGGTCTCCACCAGCTTGGCATCGGCCAGGCGGTCAATGCGGTCTTCGGTATCGGCGTAGTTGGCGCGCAACGCGAAACGCCAGTCTTCGTTGAGCTTGTACAGCAGGCGGTTGGTGGTCACCCACTGCTCGCGCTGTTCGGCGCCACTGTCGCGGCGGTACTCCAGCTTGCTGTTCCACTGCGCCACCGCATCGGTGCGCCCGCCACTGACGCTGTAGGCGCGGCGATCGACACGGCCGACGGTGGAGTCCAGTTCGCCGTCCATGATCGTGAAGCCCAGGTTCCAGCCCTGCGCGGGATAGAAATCCATGCCGAAGGTATGCACGATGCCCGCGCTGTCCTGGCGACGATCCTTCAGATACTGGCTCTCGTTGTAGACGTTGACCTGGTTGCTCAGCCGCCAGCGCTGGCCCAGCGTCCAGCCACTCTGCAGGCCGGTATCGAACAGCGGATCGGTGCCGGTGCGGTCGGTGCTGTAGCTGTAACTGCCGTAGAGGCTGTGATCCGGTGCCATGCGGTACTCGCCATCGACCTTGGCACCATGGCCGCGGCTGCCACCACTCACTTCCGCACCGACACTGCTGCGATCGCCGAACAGGTACCGCGCGCCGAGGGTCAGCAGGTCGTTCTTCTCGTAGGCACCGCCGTCATCGTCCAGCGTGACCTGCCCGGTGCCGTACAGCTCCCACGACGCGCCGAAGCGCTGGCGGTAGCCGATCGCAGCGAGCAGTGCATCCACGCTCTGCAGTTCCTGCTCCTCGCGCACGCGGCGCAGTTCACCGGTCAGCTGGCCGTCGTTGCCCAGCCGCCATTCGGCGGTCAGCTGGCTCTGCTCCAGGGCAAGTTCGCCCTGCTCGGTGCGGGTGTGGCGGCCGTACAGGCTGAGGTCGTCGGTGAGGTAGCCGATGAACTCGGCGCCGTACTCCTGGATCGGCAGGCCGGTGTCCTGGCGCGCAACCGAGAAGCCGGCATCGACGTCGCGCCACCACGCCCCCAGGCTCCAGTCCTGCGTGGTCCAGCCCAGCTCGCGCAGGTTGGCCCGCGCTTCCACTGCGCTGGCGGTGCCCGAGCGCCGGCCTTCGTACGGGTTGCGGCGGATGAAACTCAGGCCACCGTTGTCCGAGTAGAACACCGGGGCGGCGGTCGCTTCGGTGCGGGTCTGCTCCATCTTCAGATAGGTGCCACGCCCGGCCTGCAGGGTGAGGTCAGCGCCTTTGAGGCTGTAGTTCTCACCGCTGCGGTTCTCGTCGATCCAGGTGCCGCCGATCGCCACGTGATCGCCGATCCACTGCCGGCCGCGCGCACCGTAGGTCACGTCATCGCTGCTGAAACCCAGCGGCACGTATTCGTAGTCCACCAGCAGCAGCTGGTCGTAGCCATCGAGCGGCATGTCGCGGGTGATGCTGCGCACGTTCTCGCGGGTCAGCTGCGCCAGCGGACGGGTCAGGATCAAACGGCCCTGAAGATTGTCGATTTCGTAGTCCACGCCTTCCTGCAGCGTGGCGCGCGTTTCGGTGCGGCCGGTGGTGCGGTCGCGCACTTCCAGCACCACCTGCTCCGAACCGGGCAACACGTCGGTATGGCGCAGGTAATACAGGCTGCCGCCGGTGCCGAGGAATTCACTGTGGCCCGGGGCGGACTGCGCCTCGGAGCCGAACACCTTCACCTGCGAGCGCGCCTCGCCCAGCGGCGTGGCCTCCAGCGAACGCCAGTTCAATGCACCACCGTAGAGCGAGCGCACGTACTGGCCATACTCGGTACCGGTGATGCCGGTGGCGTAGTTGCCCCACACGGCCTGGCTCTGGTCCCAATCCACGCGCAGGTACAACCGCCCCTGCGTATCCACGTCGCGGTAGGTGGTGGAGTCATCGCCATAGACCGGGTAGTACAGATCCGGATCCAGGCGGCGGAACACGTCCTGTGCGTCGGCCTGGGTGAAATCGCGGAACAGATACTTCAGCTCACGGTCCTGCGTGTCGGCCTGAGCAGTGACCAGGTATTTGCCGCGCAGCTTGCCCTTCAGATAGAACGCCAGCCGGCCTTCGCTGAGGAAACTGTCATCGTCACGATCATCGGCGGCGAGCGGCTGCAGATTGCCGCTGGCGCTGTTCTTGGAGACGGTGACATCGGCAATGGCGACCAGGAACAGGTAGCGGCCGGTGACATCCACATCCAGCTGACGCTGCGCGGAGGGTGCATCGCGTGATTCGACACTGACGTCGTAGCGATGCTCACCCACCGGCTCCAGGAACTCGGCCGCGAACTTCTGCTCCAGATCGACCGGGAAGTCCTGGCCGTTGATGCGCACGCGGCTGTTGGGCTCCAGGTTGCGGCCATACAGGCGCACGCGCGACCCGTGGATGGGGATGTTCTGCAGGCGGAGCATGCTCTGCCCATAGATGCTGTTGCTGAGCTGCAGGTCCTGCGCGCTGTCGCCATCCAGCGCCTGGCCAAGTGTCTTCTGCACGCTCTCGCGGGTGATCTGCAGGCCACGGTCGAAATCGGCCGGGGTCACCAGTTGGATGCGCTGGAGGCGGGTTTCATCGAACGCACCACCAGTGCCGTAAGCGCGCGCCACGTAGATCAGCTCATCGCCGGTACGCAGCTTGATCTGCGGCGGCAACTCACCACTCCACTCCGCGTCGCCGACATAGTCGGCCGGCAGCTCGATGCGGGCCAGCGGCGTGACCAGATCCGTGTCGGTGCCGCGATACAGCGTCACCTCCAGTTTTTGGATGAACGAGGCGTAGTTGTTGTAGCTGTGGAAGCGCAGCGGGCGGACCACCCGGCCGTTCTCGAACGGCACCGTGGCGGCCGCCTGCACGCTCAGGCTGGGCGGGACCATGGTCGGGTCTTCGGTGGCCCACACCACGCCGCCGTTGGGCAGCTCGGCCATGAACTGGCCCCCCCGCGCAGCGACATCCGGGGTGACTGCCGGCGATGCCGGCACCGCGCCGGCCGCGGGAAGCTCCGCGCGGCCGGGTAGCGGCAGCGCCGGCTCGCTGTCATCGAGGATGCGCAGCAGCAGCCCGTCATCGTTGCGGCAGCTGTCGGCCTCGCAGCGGATCGGCGCGGGTGTCGGAACCGGTGTGACCGGTTGGGCGGCCGCCGGCAGTGCCAGCAGCAGCGCGCTGGCCAGGCCGAGGGTGAGGCGGCGGGAGATCGGGCTCGGAATCAGGGTCATATCCATGTCAGCGCCCCTCCCCGGTCGTGCGGCCGGGACTGGCAGGCTCGGGGGGATCGTCCACGCGCAGGTGATGCAGTACGCGTCCGTCGGTGCCCAGCACCTCGACCGTGGTTGCCAAGGCGATCGGGCCCGGCAGCTGTGGGCGTAGTGCCTCACGCAGCACCTGTGCACGCTGCAGGGCGAGCGGCACCTGCCCGGCGGCAGCGCTGAGCTGCAGGCGCCCGCCACCGCGCGATATCAGTGCTTGGGCGGCCGTTGTGATCACCGGCGCGCGGTCGGCGTCCAGCCGTGCCGTGCCTGGGGCGAACAACGCCTCGCCGAGTTCGATCCGCGCGGGGCGCGATGCCGGGGCGGCCGGCGGCGCGGTCGGGTTCGATGCGGTTGTGCTCAGTGCACCTTCGGGCATGCGCACGCCGAAGTCGAAGCGCACCGGCAGCCCGGGCGTGATGCGGCGGACCAACGGATTGGGCGTCGTGAAACGCGCACCGGCGGGCAGCGTGGAGGGATCCACCTTGAGGATGAAGTTGCGCCCGCGCGCCTCGCCACCGGGGATCCCGACCAGGTGGTAGCGGCCGAAGGCGTCGGTTTCCATCAACAGGCCTTCCACCGCTGCGATGCGCACGCCGGGAATGCCGCGCTCAGCGTCATCTTGGATGCCGTTGCCGTTGCGGTCGTCGAACACGCTGCCCACGATCAGGCTTTCATCGAGCAGCGGATCGGTGGTGATCTCCACCTCGGCCGAGGCGACATTGCCGATCGTGCGGTTCTCGCCGTCGATGGCGGTGATGCGGTTGGTATGCACGCCGGTGCCGGTGCCCGCACCGACACGCAGGTAGTACACCACCGTCGCCCGCTCACCCGCCGCCACATCGATGCCATCGATGCGCAGCGGCTGCACGCCACTCGTGCGTGCATCGTTGTCGGCATCGATCACCGCGAAGCCACCGCGCACGAAGGTGAAGCCCGGCGGCAGCGTATCCAGCAGCGTGGCGCCGTTGGCATCCACCTCGCCGACGTTGTCGATGGTGACGGTGTAGCGCACCAGGTCACCGATCTGCGCACTGCGTTTGCCGGCCACCTTGGTCAGGCGCAGCACGGCCTGCTGGCCGGCCACCGTCACCGCGACATTGGCCTCGGCACACAACGGGGCCGGGATGGACACGTCGCACACCCGGTAGCGGAAGCTGTCGGTGCCCGCAAAGTTCGCCGCCGGCGTGTAGGTGCACAGGCCGTTGCCGCATTGCGCGGTACCGTGCGCCGGTGCCACCGCGACCTGCAGGGAGGCCGGATCCAGCGGCGCGGTGCGGGCGCTGTCATTGGCCAGTACATCGATCACCTGCGGCCCGGCGGTTTCGGCGGTCATGGCATCGTCGGCCAAGGTGAGTATGTTCGGGTCCACCATGACCGTGACCGTCGCACCCGCGCACATCGCCGGATCGGCCACGTCGCAGACCTGATAGTCGAAGCTCTGCTCACCGGAGAAGTTGGCCAGTGCAGCGAAGCGGATGCGGGCACGCGGCATCACCGTTGCGGTGCCGTAGGGCGGCGCTGCGGTGATGGTCACGCTGACCGTGTCCGGATCGATCGGCGTGCCGTTGACCCGGTCATTGCCAAGCACGTCGATCTCGATCACCCCGTCCTGCGGAATCTCCACGCGATCATCCGTGGCATCCACGCCGGGTTCGCCCGCGATGACGGTCACGGTCACGTTGCCGGTGTCGCAGACGGTGGGCTGGTTGAGCAGGCAGATCGTGTAGGTCGTGCTGTAGCTGCCGGGGGCCTGCCCGGCGGCAACATCCACCCAGCCATCGGCGCTGAAGCGCAGTGCGTTGGTGGCCACCGGCGCGAAACTCACCTGGGTGGGATCCAGCGATGCGGTGTTGAACGTGTCATTGGTGAACACGTTGAGCAGGCGCACGCTGCCGGTCGGACCGACCGGGCCGCCGCTGTCGTCCACCGCCAGCAGAGCACCGATGGGGCCTTGTATCCGCACGGTGGCGATCGCGGTGGTGCAGTTGGTCGGCACGCCGTTCTCGCACAACTGATAGGCCAGCTGCACCTGGCCGGGCTGCACGCCCGCCGCGACCATGATCTGGCCCTGGTTGTTCATCGTGTAACCGGGCGTGCTGCCGGTCAGGCTGGCCACCACGCTGCCGACCGGCGGCGGGGAGACGTTGTTGATGCTGTCGTTCTCCAGCACCGAGCGGGCGATGGTGCCGCCCACGGCCGGGTCCACCGGGGTGCCGGTGAAGTCATCATTGACCGCCAGCACCACGTTGACCGAACCGGACAGGGTGAGCGTCACGGTGGCATCGCCACACTGCGCGCCGTACGGCGCGGGCAGGCAGACGCGGTAGGTGAAGCTCTGTGGACCGGTGACGCCTGCCGGCGCGGTGTAGGTGAACGTGCCATCGGCGTTGAACACCAGGCCCGGCAGGGCACCGCTGGTCAGGGTATAGACCGCACCAGGCGCGACGTTGTCATTGAGGCTGACATTGCCCGAGAGCGGCACACCGGCAGGCACGGTGAAGCTGTCGTTCTGCGGGACCGGTGTAACGGCCACGATGACGGTAGCGGTCGTGCAGTTCGTCGGCGAGGCGGCCTCGCAGATCTGGTAGGTGATCGTGCTGGCACCGGAGAGGGCGCCAACGGCCACCGCGATCGTGCCATCCGGATTGATGCTGAAGCCGGCCGGTGCACCGATCAGGCTTAGCTGCACCGCGCTGCCCGGCGGTGGGCTGACACCGTTGAGCTGATCGTTGTCGAGCACGCTGAGCGATGACGAGCTACCCGGGACAACATTGGTGAGCACGTCATCACCGGCCACCAGGGTGCCGTTGTTGATGTTGATGGTGACCGAGGCGATGCCGCAGAGCGTGGCATCCGGCGCGGGCAGGCAGGTCTGGTAGATGAAGCTGACCGGACTGGGCGTGCCTGCCGGCGGCGTATAGGTGAAGCCACCATTGCTGGCCAGGGTCAGGCCCGGCAGCGGCGTGCCCTGCACGGTGTAGAGCGCACCGGGGGGCATGGCGTCGTTGCTGGCCACGCTGTTGCTGAGGGTCTGCCCGACCTGCACCGAGAACACGTCGCTCTGCGGGGCGGGACTGACGACCACAGTGACGCTGGCGGTATCGCAGTTGCCCGGCGCGGCGGCTTCGCAGATCTGGTAGGTGATCGTCGTGGCACCGGAGGTCGTGCCACTGGCCACCGTGATCGTGCCGGCGGATGTGATGCTGAAACCGGCCGGTGCGCCGACCAAGCTCAGCAGTACATCCGCCGCGGCCGGCGGCGAGACGCCATTGAGGCTGTCGTTGGCCAGCACGCTGCCACTGGAGGTGGTGCCGGGTGCCACGCCGGTGAGCGTGTCATCGCCAGCCACCAGCAGGCCGTTGTTGATGTTGATGGCAAGGATCGCGCCGCCGCACAGGCTGCCGTTCGGCGCCGGCAGGCACACCTGGTAGGCGACGCTGACCGGGCCTGTGACACCCGCGGCCGGGGTATAGGTAAACGTGCCGTCGGTGTTGAAGACCAGGCCGGCCGGCGCAGTGCCCTGCAGGGTGAACACCGCACCCGGCGGCGTGGTGTCGTTGGCGGCGACCGTGTTGCTCAGCGTCTGTCCGGCCTGCACCGCGAAGGCATCGTTCTGCGGTGCCGGAGTGACGACCACGGTGACGCTGGCGGTATCGCAGTTGGCCGGCGCCGCCGCTTCGCAGATCTGGTAGGTGATCGTGGTCGAACCGGACACCACCCCGGTGCCCACGCTGATCGTGCCGTCCGGCGAGAGGGTGAAGCCACCCGGCGCGCCGACCAGGCTCAGCACCACGTCGGCGGCCGCCGGCGGCGAGACGCCGTTGAGGCTGTCGTTGGCGAGCACGCTGCCGCCCGTGGTCGCACCGGGCAGCACGCCGGTGAGCGTGTCATCGCCGGCGGTGAGCGTGCCGTTGTTGACGTTGAGTGTGACCGTGGCCGTGCCGCACAGGCTGCTGTTCGGTGCTGGCAGGCACGCGCGGTAAACGAAGGTCACCGGGCTGGACGTGCCGATCGGCGGCGTATAGGTGAAGCTGCCATCGGTGTTGAACGCAAGCCCGGCGGGCGGCGTGCCCTGGATCGCCAAGGTAGACCCCGGCGGCAAGCTGTCATTGGTCGCCACACTGTTGCCCAGACTCTGCCCAGCCTGCACCGAGAAGGCATCGTTCTGCGGCGTGGGAGTGATGATCACCGTCACCGTGGCCGTGGCGCAGTTGCCTGGCGCGGCGGCCTCACAGATCTGGTAGGTGAGCGTGGTCGCGCCTGCCATCGTGCCGGTGGCCACGCTGATGGTGCCGCTGGGCGTGATCGCGAAGCCGGCGGGCGCGCCCACCAGGCTCAGCACTACGCTGGCCGCAGCCGGCGGCGAGACGCCGTTGAGGCTGTCATTGGCCAACACGCTGGCCGCCGAGGTGGTGCCGGGGGCGATGCCACTGAAGGTGTCATTGCCGGCCAGCAGCGAACCGGTGGTGATGTTGAGGGTGACCGTGGCTGTGCCGCACAGGGTCGTGTTCGGCGCCGGCAGGCAGGCCTGGTAGGTGAAGGTCACCGGCCCGGTGGTGCCACCCGGTGGGGTATAGGTGAACGAGCCATCGGCATTGAAGGTCAGGCCGGCCGGCGGCGTGCCCTGCAGCGCCCAGGTCGCGCCGGATGGCAGGTTGTCATTGCTGGCCACGCTGTTGCCCAGCGTCTGCCCCAGCTGCACGCTGAAGGCGTCGTTCTGCGGCAGCGGCGTCACCACCACGGTGACGCTGGCGGTATCGCAGTTGCTCGATGCAGCGGCTTCGCAGATCTGATAGGTGAGCGTGGTCGGGCCGGCGGTCACCCCGCCACCGACGCTGATCGTGCCGTCCGGGTTGATCGTGAAGCCGGCCGGTGCACCGACCAGGCTCAGCAGCACATCGGCGGGCGCCGGCGGCGAGACACCGTTGAGGCTGTCGTTGGCCAGCACGCTGCCGGCCGTGGTCGCGCCCGGCAGCACACCGGCAAGCGTGTCATCGGCGGCGACCAGGGTGCCGGTGTTGATGTTTAGCGTGACCGTGGCGGTCGCGCACAATGCCGCATTCGGTGCCGGCAGGCAGGTCTGGTAGGTGAACGTGACCGGACCGGTGGTGCCGAGCGGCGGGGTATAGCTGAACGTACCATCGGCATTGAACGCGAGGCCCGCCGGAGGCGTGCCCTGCACGGCCCAGCTCGCGCCAGTCGGCATGCCATCGTTCGCCGCCACGTTGCCGTTGCTGATCGTGCCACCGGCCTGCACCGCGTAGGCATCGTTCTGCGGTGCCGGACGGATCACCAGCGCAACGGTGGCGGTATCGCAATTGGACGGCGCGGCGGTTTCGCAGATCTGATAGGTCAGCGTGGTCGCGCCGGCGACGACGCCGATCGGCACGTTGATCGTGCCATCAGCGGCAATGCTGTAGCCGGCCGGCGCGCCGACCAGGCTCAGCTGCACGCTGGCCGGGGCTGGCGGGCTGACGCCGTTGAGCGCATCGTTGCCGAGCACACTGGGTGTGGCACTGCCGGGCGCGATGTCGACAAAGCTGTCGTCGGCCGCCGCCAGCGTGCCCAGGTTGATGTTGAGCGTGACCGTCGCCGTGCCGCAGACACCGGCATTGGGGGCCGGCAGGCAGGTTTGATACGTAACGGTCACCGCACCGGTGGTGCCCACCGGCGGCGTGTAGCTGAAGGTGCCGTCGCCATTGAACACCAGCCCGTTCGGCGGCGTGCCCTGCACGGCCCAGCTGGAGCCGGCCGGCATGCTGTCGTTGCCGGCAACGCTGCCGTTGACGAGCGTGCCGCCGGCAGGCACGGAGAAGGCATCGTTCTGCGGAGCCGGCGTGATCACGATGCGGATCGCGGCGGTGGCGCAGTTGGTCGGCGAAGCCGTCTCGCATAGCTGATAGGTCAGTGCCGTGGCCCCGGCGGTAACGCCGGCGGGAATCTGCACGGTGCCGTCGTTGTTGATGACGAAGCCGGCCGGTGCACCGAGCAGCAGCAGCTGCACCGTCGCCGCAGCCGGCGGACTCACGCCATTGAGCGAATCGTTGTTCAACACGCTCGGCGTGGCCGCCCCCCCGGTGACCGGCGCGGCGAAGATATCGTCGTTGGCGACAACGGCGTTGACGGCGATGGTCAAGGTGGCCGTGGCGGTGCTGCAGATGGTGGCATCCGGTGCAGGCAGGCAGGCCTGGTAGGCGAACGTGACCGGGCCGACGGTACCGGCCGGCGGCGTATAGGTGAAGCTGCCGTTGCTGTTGAACACCAGGCCCTGGGGCGGCGCGGCCACGCTCCACGTCGAGCCGGCCGGCATGTTGTCGTTGCCCGACACGTTGCCGCTGTTGGGCTGACCGGCCTGCACGGCGATCGCATCATCGACGGGTGCCGGACGCACCACCAGGGCGATGCTCGCGGTGGCGCAGTTGTTCGCCGCGGCGATTTCGCAGACCTGGTAGCTCAGCGTGATCGCGCCGGTAGGCGCGTTGCCCGCGACCGAGACCGTGCCGTTGGGGTTGATCGTGAATCCGGCCGGCGCGCCGACCAGGCTCAGCGAGACGCTGGAGGCCGGTGCCGGGCTGACGCCGTTGAGCGTATCGTTGTTCAACACACTGGGCGTTGCACCGCCTGGCGCGATCGCACCGAAGCTGTCGTCGCTCGCGACCAGCGCGCCGTTGTTGATGTTGAGCGTGACCGTGGCGGTGCCGCAGATGGCCGTGTCCGGTGCGGGCAGGCAGGCCTGGTAGGTGAAACCGGTGGGGCTGGTGGTGCCGGCCGGCGGCGTGTAGCTGAAGCTGCCGTCGACATTGAAGGTCACACCGGCCGGCAGTGCGCCCGGCACGCTGTAGAGCGACCCGATGGGCATGTTGTCGTTGCCCGACACCGTGTCGTTGATCGTCTGGCCCGCCTGAACGGCGAATGCATCGTTGACCGGCGCAGGCGCCACCACCAGCGCGATACTGGCGGTGGCACAATTGGACGACGCAGCGGCTTCGCAGATCTGGTACGTGAGCGTGGTGGCGCCGGCGGCGGTCCCGGCAGTGACCGTGACAGCGCCATCGGTGGCGATGGCGAAACCGGTCGGCGCACCGATCAGCGACAGCACCACCTCGGCCGGCAGCGGCGTGGCCGAGTTGAGCGTGTCGTTGGCCAGCACCGACGGCGAGGCGGCACCGGGCGCGAGCGGGGTGGCAAACGTGTCGTCCAACGCTACCAGCGTGCCGCTGTTGACGTTGAGGGTGACGCTGGCCGTCGCGCAGACGCCTGAATCCGGTGCCGGCAGACAGACCCGGTAGGCAAACGGGATTGCGCCGCTGAAGCCGACCGGGGGCGTATAGCTGAAGGTGCCGTCGGCCGCGAGCACGAGGCCATCCGGCGGGATGTTGAGCACGGTGAACTGGGCACCCACCGGCGCGTTATCGTTGCTGGCCACCGAGCCGTTCAGCACCTGGCCCGAGGGCGTGGACAACGCATCGTCCACGGCGGACGGCGCGACCACCACGCGTGCGGTGGCGGTCGCGCAGTTGGATGGCGCCGCCGCTTCACAGAGCTGGTAGGTCAGGTTCTTCACCCCTGCAGGCGTGCCCGGCGCCACCGTCACCGCGCCCTCGGCGGTGATGGCCACGCCGGCCGGCGCGCCCTGCAACGACAGCAGCACATCGGCTACCGCCGGCGGCGTGCTGCCATTGAGCGCATCGTTGGCCAGCACCGAGGTAGTGCTGCCGCCGGTGACCGGGTTGATCGGCGTGGTGCTGAAGTCATCCGGATTGGCAGCGAGCGTACCTGCGTTGACCGTGATGGTGGCGCTGGCGTTCGCGCACAACGCAGCGTTCGGTGCTGGCAGGCAGACCTGGTAGGCGAATGTGACCGGGCCCGTAGTGCCGACCGGTGGGGTGTATGTGAAGCTGCCACTGCCGCTGAACACCAGGCCGGCCGGCGCGGTGCCGGTGACGGTGAACTGCGCGCCCGCCGACACGTTGTCGTTGTCACCCACGTTGCCGTTGAGCGCCTGCCCGGCCGCCGTGGAGAACGTGTCATTGGTGGCCGACGGGGTTACCACCAGGCGGATGGTCGCGCTGGCGCAGTTGCCGGGCAGCACCGCCTCGCACACTTGGTAGGTCAGTACCGTGGCGCCGCCCGTGGCGCCCACGGGCACCTGCAGCAGGCCGTTTGCATCGAGCGTGTAACCGGCCGGCGCGCCGATCAGGCTGAGCAGTACGCTGCCCGCCGCCGGCGGCGTAGTGCCATTGAGGCTGTCGTTGAGCAGCACGCTGGTCGCGCTGCCACTGCCGGGTGCCAGCGGGGTGGCGCTGAAGTCGTCGTCCAACGCCACCAGGGTGCCGGCGTTGACGTTGATCGTGGCACTGGCGCTGCTGCACTGCGTGCTCTCCGGTGCCGGCAGGCAGACCGTGTAGGTGAACGCGACCGGCCCGGTGACGCCGGCCGGCGGGGTGTAGAGGAAGCTGCCGTCCGTCCCGAACTGCAGTCCGGCCGGCGCCGCTGCGGTCAGCGTGAACACCGCGCCGGCCGGCGCGTTGTCGTTGCTGCCGACGGCGCCTGCCAGCAACTGTCCCACCGGGGTGGAGAAGATGTCGGCGGCGGCGAGCGGCGACACCACCAGGCTTATCTGCGCCGAGTCGCAGTTGCTCGGCAGCGCCGCTTCACACAGCTGATAGGTGAGCGTCACCGCACCAGCCGGCACGCCGCTGCCGATCGTCAGTGTGCCGTCGGCCAACAGCGTGTAACCCGCCGGCGCACCGACCAGGCTGAGCAGCACATCGGCCGACGCCGGCGGTACCGCACCGTTGAGGCCGTCATTGCCCAGCACCGATCCGGTACTGCCACCGGTGACGGGATTGATCGGCGTTGCGCGGAAATCATCGTCGTTGGCGACCAGGGTGCCGGCATTGACGTTGATCGTCGCAGTCCCACCCGAGCAGACCGCGGTGTCCGGCGCCGGCAGGCACGCCTGGTAGGCGAACGTCACCGCGCCCTGGGTTGCCACCGGCGGGATGTAAGTGAAGCTGCCGTCGGGGTTGAACACCAGCCCTGCCGGCGCCGTGCCGCTGAGGCTGAAGCCCGCGTTCGCCGGGACGTTGTCATTACCGGCCACGCTTGCACTCAGCGCCACGCCGACCTGTGTACTGAAGGTGTCGTTGACCGCCACCGGAGCCAGCAGCAACTGCACCGACGCGGTAGCGCAGTTGGCGGGCAATGCCGCTTCGCACAGCTGGTAGGTGAAGGTCACCGCACCGGCCGCTGCGCCGCCGGGAACCGACACTGTGCCGTTGCTGTTGATCACGTAGCCGGCTGGTGCACCGATCAGGCTCAGGATCACCTGCCCCGGCGCCGGCGGGATCGCGCCGTTGATGGTGTCGTTGCCGAGCACGCTGTTGGTGGTGCCGCCGGTGGCGGGATTGAGGATCGCGCTGCGGAAATCATCGTCGTTGGCGACCAGGGTGCCGGCATTGACGTTGAGGGTGACCGTGGCGGTATCGCAGACGGCGGCCAACGGCGCGGCCAGGCAGGCCTGGTAGGTGAAGGTGGAGGTGCCGGTGTACTGCGCCGGCGGGGTGTAGGTGAAGCTGCCATCGGCGTTGAACACCAGCCCGGCAGGTGTCGCGCCGGTCACCGCATAGGTGGTGCCGACAGCGACGTTGTCGTTCACTGCCACGTTGCCGCTGACCGGCGTGGCCACCTGCGTGGTGTAGGCATCGGCCACCGCATCCGGAGCGATCACCACCGCGATGCTGGCGGTGGCGCAGTTGCTGGTTCCCGCCTGGCACAGCTGGTAGGTGAGGCTGACCGCCCCGGCCGGCGCGCCAGCGGGCACCTGCAGCTGGCCATTGGGCTCGAGCGTGTAGCCCGCCGGCGGTGCGTTGATCAGCGACAGCGTGGTCTGCGCCGGCAGGATGGGCGCGCCGTTGACAGTGTCGTTGTCCAGTACGCTGGCGGTCAGCCCGCCGGCACTGGTCAGGGGCGTGCCGGTGAAGTCATCGTTGCCGGCCGCGATGGCGGCCGCGCCAACGTTGAGGGTCACGTTGGCTGCATCGCACACGCCCGCATTCGGTGCCGGCAGGCACGCTTGATAACGGAAGGTATCCGGCCCGGTAAAGGCAGACTGCGAGGTGTAGCTGAAACTGCCGTCGGCAGTGAGCACTACCGTGCCGTGCGCGGCCACCGCAAGCAGGCTGAACTGGGCGCCAGTCGGCACGTTGTCATTGCCCGCGACACTGCCTGCCAGGGCAATACCTGCGACGGCCACGAAAGCATCGTCCACCGCATCGGGCGCGACCACCAGCTGCACGTTGGCAGTGGCACAGTTGGTCGGCGCGGCCAGTTCGCAGAGCTGGTAACTGAAGCTCACCGCGCCGGCCGCAGCACCCACCGGAACCAACACCTGTCCTGCCGCGTTGACGGCGTAGTTGGCCGGCGCGCCGGTAAGGGCCAGGGTGACCGCGGCGGGCAGGACCGCCGCACCGTTGAGGGTGTCGTTGCCGAGCAGGCTGATCGTGGTGGTGGTGCCCGGCTGCAGCGGCGTGGTGAACACGTCGTTGACCGCGGCGATCTGGTTGGCCTGCACGTTCACGCTGACCGTGGCGGTATCGCAGACGGTCGCGTTCGGCGCCGGCAGGCAGACCTGGTAGGTGAAGGAATCCGGCCCGGTGTTGGCGTTGATGGGCGTGTAGCTGAAGGTGCCATCGGCGTTGACCACTGCGGTGCCACGGGTGGGCGCGGTGCCCAGCGTGTAGGCCGAACCGCTGGCGATGTTGTCGTTGCCGGCCAGACTGCCGGTGGCCGGTTGTCCGCCACCGGGTGTGGTCACCGTGTCGTTGACTGCGTCGGGGCTGATCACCAGGTTGGCGGTGGCCGTTGCACAGTTGGCCGGCAGCGCGTTTTCGCAGAAGCGGTAGGTCAGGGCCAGGGGACCGGCTGCCGCAGTGGCAGGCACCTGGATGGCGCCGTTGCCGGTGATGGCAAACCCGGCCGGCGCACCGACCAGCGTCATCGTCACCTGGGCCTGCGGCACCGCGCCGCCGTTGAAGGTGTCATTGGTCAGAACGCTCGGGGTGAGCCCGCCAGCACCGGACGGCAGGGGCGTGGTGAAGGTGTCGTCAGCGGCCACCAGGGCATTGGCATTGACCACGATCGAGGCGGTCGCGGTGGCGCACACGCCGCCATCCGGTGCCGGCAGGCAGAGCTGGTACTGGAACGAGGTCGCCGCGGCGATGCCACCGGCGGGCGCATAGACGAAGCTGCCCTCCGCGTTGAGGGTGAGCCCGGTCGGCGGCGTGCCGACTGCGCTGAAGGTTGCGCCGGCAGGTGCGTTGTCGTTGCTGGCCACGGAGCCGCTGAGCGACGCTGCGCCACCGGTGGCGTTGAAGCTATCGTTCACCGCGGTCGGACCGATGATCACGCTGGCTGTGGCGGTGGCGCAGTTGGTCGGCGAGGTGTTTTCGCAGATCTGGTAGGTCAGTGTGGTCGCCCCGGCGGCCGCACCCGCGGGCACGGTGATCACGCCTGCGCTGTTGATGGTGAAGCCGGCCGGTGCGTTCTGCAGCGCGATGATCAGATCGGCTCCATTCACCGGCGCGCCGTTGAGCGTGTCGTTGCCGAGCACGGTGGGCGTGCTGCCGCCCGTGGTCGAGGAGATCGGCGCAGTGAAGGCATCGTTGTTGGCGACCAGCGCGTTGGCCTGTACCGGCACGGCCGGCGTGGTGGCGCTGTTGTCGCCCGGCGTCGGATCGGTGGTACCGGTGGGCAGTACCAGCGACACGCTGTTGGCCGGCACCGTGGCCGGTGTGCTGGTGGGTGCGGTGCCATTGACCAGCAGCACCACGCTGTCGCCGACCGCGACATTGACCTGCACGTTGATCGCGTTGCCACTGCCATTGCCCTGTGCGCACGAGGAGGCGGCGGTGGTGGCCTGGCAGGTCCAGCTGACATTGGTGAGCAGCGCGGAGACGGTGTCGACCACGCCCACGCCCGAAGCCGCCGACGGGCCGGCGTTGTTGACCTGGATGCGGTACTGCACCGCCCCCCCGGCGGCGACCGGGGTGGCACTGAGCAGGGTCTTGGTGACACTCAGCTGGGCCTGCAGCGCCAGTGTGTTGCTGTCGGTCGCACTGTTGTTGCCCAATGCGGGATCGGCCACGTCGGTCGGTGCGGTGACGGTGGCGGTATTGTTGAGCGGGTTGGGATAGCTCTGCGCCAGCAGCGGCGGCGGCAGCAACGCGAGCAGGGCCACCGCGCATGCGATGCGGGCCGAGGCCATCCCTGCCCTGCGGTGTTTGCCGGTTGCTGCCATGCGCTCGTCCTCGAAGCCAGTGGTCCCATCCATCCCCTGCGCGGGTCAGCCCGCGCTACCCGCCGTACTGCACCGGGCGCTAGTACGCGCCCGGGTTGCTGCTGAAACTGACCGGTACGCTGATCGTGGCCTGCCCGCCGTTGACCAGGTTCACCCCGACATTCACCGCGTTGGCGCCCACCGCGCCGCCACTGGCCGCTGCGCAGGTGCTGCCACTGGTGGCGCTGCAGGTCCAGGCGCCACGCAGCGTGGTGCCGCCGGGCAGGCTGTCGGTGACCACGGCGTTGGTGACGGCATCCGGGCCGTCGTTGCGCACCAGCAAGGTGTAGGTGGCGGTGCCGCCCGGTGTGTAGCTGCCGCTGCCGTCGGTCTTGGTGATCGACAGATCCGCCTGGCGCGTTCGATTGGTGATCCGGCAGACCAGCGTCACCGCGGTGGCGGTCATCGCTGGCGCCTGCAGCGTGAAACTGCCGCCGCTGCCCGAGGACACCACGGTGTTGTTCTGGTCCGTGCACTGCCAGGTGCTGGCATAGCGGGTCAGCGTGGTGCCGGCTGCGGCGGCTTCGGCCAGGGCGTAGCTACCGCCGGGGACAGTGATCACCGCCGCGGTGGCACCGTTGTTGCCGACATTGCTGGCCGAACCGACGGTGCTGCCGTTGTAGGTGATGGACAGATTGAACCGCCCGCTATCGCTGGTCGGCTGCAGGTCCTTGACCAGCTGCACTGTCGCCGCGCACGCCTGGGTAATGCCTTCCACGGTGAAGACCGCTTGGCCGATGCGGATGCCGAGCAGGCCCAGCAGGTTGTCGACCACCCCGCCGAGCACGGCGGTCAGTACCGGCGTGACCAGCGCATTGACCTGCGTGCGGATCGGGGTGAGCAGCACGTTGACGATGCCGTTGACGAGGTCCGCCACCGGCAGCGGCAACGCGATGCCACCCAGCAGTGTCACCGTGGGATTGCCGCTGGTGACCTGGATGCTGAGTGAATTGACCAGGGTGGAGACCATGGTCGCCGCACTGACCGTGCCGGCATTCAACGTGCGTGTCTGCGGATACGGGCCGGTGAAGCTGGCGCTCTGCAGCCCGGGGGTGGCAGTGGCGAAACTGCGGATGCTGACCGTCAGCGGGACGGTGATGTCAGCGATCGGCGTGAGCAGCCCCAACACGTTGGCCGACACCCGCACCCGCACGCTGAGCGAGGTCAGCGTGGCCGCACTCAGCGCTGTGTCGGTCAGCACTGTGCTGCGGTTGAAGAACGTCGCATCGCTGATCTGTCCGACATACAGGTTCACCAGGCCCGGCCGCGCCTGCAGCGTGACCGCGTTGCCGACCAGGTTGATCGCCGAGATCGACCCTTCCGCGCGCGCGACATCGGCGTAGACCTGCAGATGCAGGACATCGGCAGTGACGCTGGTGTTGGACAGGCTGACGCCCAGCAGATTCAGCCCATTGAGCGCTGCCGAGAGCGTGCCGGTGTTCAACCCCTGTACCAGATCCAGATCCAGCTTGATGCGGATCGCCGCGCTGTGGAAGGCAGCCCCTGCGGCACCGCAGGTGTAGACCGGCGGTTCCACCGCCTGCAGCCACAGGCGCACATTGGCGACGCCATTGAGGCCGAGCGCAGCGGTGTTGACCGTGATCGGGGCAGGCGTGGTGAGGACGTTGCGGAAGTTGTAAAGCTGCACGCCGCCAGTGAGCAGGTCCAGCACGTTGAGCCGCACGGTCGCCAGCGAGCCGGTCGGGAGCGCGATCTGCAGGATGTCCGCCAGGCGGATGCTGCCGCTCGTGCCCGCCACGCCGAGCGGCAACGCGTTGAGCACGTTGGCGGCCGCGGTCTGCCCGTCGGCCTGCAACACCTGCACCATTGCCGCACGCAGTTGCCCCAGGGTGATGTTGGCGTTGAGCACTTGGCTGGGGTCACTGACCACCACGCCGCCGTTGAGCTGGGTCAGCAGCGCGTTGAGATTGATGTTGGCGCCGGCCAGGTTGTTCCAGTCGGCCACGCTGAGATTCAGCGTGGTGCCAGGCAGCAGTGCGCCGAACAGCAGATTGAGGATGGGGCTCTGCGTGGAATCAATCGAGGCCAGGCGGGGCCCGGCGCTCACGCACGCACCGGCCGTGCAGGCCGATTGCGCACTGGCAGAAGAAATACCCGCACTTAATGCGATCAACATCACAAATAACAGCGAAAACGCCCTCAAGCTGAATCGCCGTAACGCTGACTTCACACCAGTAACTCTATCCATCGGCCATCCCCTGCGTCCTGGCCGAAGCGGTCTTTCACGGGCCGGTGGGTACCGACCATGATCGACAGGGCATCGGCCTGCTTCCGATGTTTTGGATGTCCCGGCGCATCATGGCCGGCTTGAGGGATTAACTACGTGCACGGATGAAAACCGTCAAACCGGCCACATCGTGCACAGGGGGAAGTTTCACTGTCGCCCGTCGGATTATCGGTGGAGCGATTGCAGCGACAAGGCCGGCAAGCAGTTCTGTACAGGCGGAGAAAAGAATCACTGCCCGGTAAGTATCGATAACCATCCACTGTTCAAGGAACGAGAGAGGGGAAGGCCATGTTGGCGATGTCGGATCGGATTCGCGCAGCACGCACCAGCGCAGGGATGTCACAAACGCAGTTGGCAGTGGAAACCGGGGTCAAGCGCAGTGCCGTAGCGCAGTGGGAACGCCGTGGAGGTACCCACCCGAGCGTGTCGCATCTGGCACATATCGCCATCTGTACGCGAGTGCGCTTCGAATGGTTGGCCACCGGCCGCGGCGTGTGCAAAGCCAGCGGGGAGGAACTGACGGTGACCGCGCCCGCACAGGATTACGTGCGCGATGATCTGGAGGGCAACGTTCTGTCGCTGCTGCGGCGCCTGCCACCGCGCAAGCGGCAGGTAGCGCAATCCATCATCGAGATGCTGGCCGTCTAGACGACGACCGCCAGTGATTACGCCGCCGGCTCCAGCGCGGCACGCGGCGGCAGCGACCAGTCGATGCGATCGTGGCCGCGGCGCTGCAGGTACTCGTTGGCCATCGAGAAATGGCGGCAGCCGAGGAAGCCGCGATGCGCCGACAGCGGCGAAGGATGCGGCGCCTTGAGCACGCGGTGCCGGCCGGTATCGATGACCTTGCCCTTCTGCTGGGCGTAGCTGCCCCACAGCAGGAACACCAGGCCTTCGCGCTCGCGGTTGAGGGTGTCCACCACGTGATCGGTGAAGCCCTCCCAGCCGCGCCGTTGATGCGAGCCGGCGTTGCCCGCTTCCACGGTCAGCACCGCATTGAGCAGCAGCACCCCGCGGTGCGCCCACGGCAACAGGCAGCCATGGTCCGGGCGCGGGATGCCCAGATCGGCCTCGATCTCTTTGTAGATGTTCAGCAGCGATGGCGGCACCGGTACGCCCGGCATGACCGAGAAACTCAGGCCATGGGCCTGGCCATACCCGTGATACGGATCCTGGCCGAGAATGACCACCTTGACCTGATCGAAGGGCGTGGCGTCGAACGCGGCGAAGATCTGCGGGCCGGGGGGAAACACCTGGGCACCGGCGGCCTTGCGCTGGCGCAGGAACGCGGACAGTTCCCGCATCTCCGGGCGCAGCAGGTAATCACCGATACGCGTCTTCCAGCTCGCTTCGAGCTGGATGCTGGGCACTACATCGTCATTCATCGCACGACAGGCTTTTCGTTGAGGCGGGACAGGCGCAGCTGGAACAGCACCTTGGTGATGAGCAGACGCTCTTCGATCGGCTTCTGCACCAGATCGTTGGCACCGGCCTGGAGCAGGCCGGACTGGTTGTGCGGGTTGCCGTCGCCGGTCATGACCAGCACCGGCAGGCGGCGCTTGCCATAGCCGAAGTCCACGCGCACGCGCTGCACCACATCGCGGCCACTGAGCTCGCCCTTGAGCGTGACATCGGTAAGCACCAGATCGATGCGGTGGCTGCTGCGGCCGAGCGACTCGGCGGTGAGCAGCGCGAACGCATCTTCGGCCGTCAACACGTGCAGCACGTTCAAGCCCTGCCGTTCGAGCATGCGCTTGGTCGCCTCGGCGACGACGCGGCTGTCTTCGACATACAGGATCGTCGCGCCCGGAATGGTCTCTGGCTGCACATAGCCACGGATGAAAGTGGCCAAGGCTTCGTGACCGAGCGCCTTGTCGAAATAATCGGTGACGTACTCGGTGAAGCGGCGCTGCTCCAGATGCTGCTGCGCATCGCCGGAGACCACGATCACCGGCACGTAGGCTTGGCCGGCCGCGTCGCGCACGATGCGCGCCAGGTCGAGCCCGTCGCCATCGCTCAGAGTGAGCGAGGTGGTGACCAGGCTGACCGGCCCGGCATCCAGCGCCGCACGCGCCTCGGCGATGCTCGCGCAGCCCACCACGTCCACTGCCGGCAGTTCGCGTTGCAGCACATCGGCAATCAACTTGCGGACCAGCTTGGAGCCGTCGACGACCATCACGCGCGGTGCGTCGTCGGCGAGGTGCTTGAGGGCTTGCGGACGCATGCGGGCCTCAGGTTTCGGTCGGGCGGGTCTGGCGCAGGAAATGCCCCGTCACCAGCCAGGCGCCCAGCCAGCCCAGCACCACGGTGCCGAGCAGCACGAACGAGGAATGCAGCAGGTCCAGCCCGTGCAGCACGAACGGGCTGCCGTAACTCTGCGAGAGCGCGGCCAACGGCGAGCGCAGCGCCAGCCCGGCCGCACCGATCAGCGCCAGCGCGACGGCACCGGCCCCCAGGCCGTACCACGCGCCCAGATACAGGAACGGGCGGCGGATGAAGCCATCGCTGGCGCCCAGCAGCTGCAGCACGCCGATCTCATCGCGGCGGGCCTGGATGTCCAGGCGCACGGTGTTGCCGACCACCAGCGCGGCACCGAGGCCGAGCAGCACCGACAGCACCTGCACCAGGCGCGTACCGAAGCCCAGCCAGCCATCCAGGCGTTTGCGCCACAGCGCATCATGCTGGACCAGATCGGCCTGCGGCAGGCCTTCCAGCGACTGCGCCAGGCGCGCGTCGTCGGCACCCTCGCCCGGGGTGACGATCAACAGGGTCGGCAGTGGATTGTCATGCAGCGCATCGATCGCTTCACCCAGCCCGGCACTTTCGCGCAGTTCGGCCAAGCCCTGCTCCGGGGTCTGCACGGTGACGTTGGCCACATCGGCGCGGCCGCGCAGGGTCTCGGCGACCTGGCGGGCCGCATCGGTACCGGCATCGGTTTTGAGGAACAGGTTGATGTCGCGCGACTGCTGCACGCTGCCGGCGAAGTGCTTGAGGTTGTCCAGCGCGATCGACAGGCCCAGCGGCAGGGCCAGCGCGAGCGCCATCACCATCACGGTGAGCAGGGTCGCCCACGGCTTGCGCCACGCACGGCCGAGGCTGAAGACCACGCTGTGGCCGTGATGGTGCAGCCACACGCCCAAACGCGACGGCGCGGCGGTTTCTTTGGTCACCGGAGTAGTCATTCGGCCAGGTCCTGCGGCGAGATGTCATCGACCAGGCGGCCGTGATCCAGGATCAGTACGCGCTTGCGCATGCGCCGCAGCAGGGCCAGATCGTGGCTGACCACCAGCACGCTGGTACCGCGATCGGGCAGTTCGGCAAACAACGCCATGATTTCCGCCGCCAACGTGGGATCGAGATTGCCGGTGGGCTCATCGGCGACCAGCAGCGTGGGCTCGCCGACGATCGCACGGGCGATGCCGACGCGCTGCTGTTCACCGGCCGACAGCTGCGAGGGCAGGGCTTTTTCGCGGTGGCCCAGGCCCATGCGTTCGAGTACCGAACGCACGCGCTTGCCGATCTCGTTGCGGCGGGTGCCGCGCAGGATCAACGGCAGGGCGACGTTCTCGGCGATGCTGCGGTCCATCAGCAGGCGATGGTCCTGGTACACCGCACCGACCTCGCGCCGATGCCGTGGAATACTCCCGCCGCGCACCTTCAGCAGGTTGCGCTCATTGAAGATCACCGCGCCGCGGCTGGGCCGCTCGTCGAGATGGATCAACTTGAGCAGGGTGCTCTTGCCCGCACCGGAATGGCCGGTGACGAACAGCATTTCCCCGGGGGCGACATCGAAGCTGACGTCCACCAGTGCCTGGTGGCCGCCGGCATATTGTTTGCTGACATTGTCAAAACGCAGGACGCTCATTCCCTGATTATGCAGGACGAGGGTGGCGCGTAGGTAACGGCAACCTGATGGGGCGCTGATCGGTAGTGCCGGCCGCTGGCCGGCTCCCCGTACTGCCTGCACCGTGCAGCGCCGGCCAGCGGCCGGCACTACCTGTGAATCGGCAACAGGATCAGCTGCCGGAGAGCATCCGGCGGATCTTGCGGCCCAGGCGCGTCAGGAACGAGGCGCCCGGATCGGCGGCAGGCGTGCCGCGCATCGGCTTGGCCGTCACCTGCACCGGGGTCACCGGGCCGGTCGCTGCAGCGCCCTCGGCACCTTCGACCGGACGGCCGTGGCGACGACGACGACGCTTGCGCGGCGCGCGCTCACCTTCCACCGCCGGGCTGCCATCGGCAGACGGCGCGGCGGTCGGGGCCAGCTGCGGCTTGACCTCGGCATCGACGGCGGCGACCGGCGGCTCGCCTTCCACGCGCGGCTTGCGCTCGCGACGCGGTTTGCCATCGGCACTGCGCTCGCCCGGTGCACGGCGTTCGCCACGGCCACCGGCCGGCTTGCCGCCACGGCTGCTGCCACCGCCACGACGCTGCTCTTCGGCGGCACGCGCTTCGCGTGCTTCGCGGAAGATCTGGCCGACGCTTTCGTTCTCGTCGCCCTCGGCATCACCCTCGCCTTCCGGCGACGGTGCACGCGGCGCGCGCGGGATCGGGGTCAGGATTTCGCTGGTGACCGGCTCGACCGGGATCTTCTGCTCGATGTAAGCCTCGATGTCCGGCAGGCCCATCGCGTAGCGCTCGCACGCAAAGCTGATCGCATCGCCTTCTTCGCCCAGGCGCGCGGTGCGGCCGATGCGGTGCACGTAGTCTTCCGCATCGAACGGCAGATCGTAGTTGTAGACGTACTTGATGCCGTCGATGTGCAGGCCGCGGGCGGCGACATCGGTGGCGACCAGGATTTCCAGCTGACCCTTCTGGAAGCGGTTGAGCAGGCTCTCACGCTTCTTCTGCGGCACATCGCCGGACAGCACGCCGACGCGGTAACCGGCCTTTTCAAGCGAACGCGCCACGCGCTCGACGAACACCTTGGTGTTGACGAACACCATGGTGCGGGCGCCTTCGCTGCGCGAGAGCAGGCCCAGCAGCAGCGGAATCTTCTCTTCGTCGGCCGGGAAATAGATGCGCTGGCGCACGCGGGCGGCGGTAATGGATTCGCTCTCCACCACCAGCTTCTGCGGCTCGTTCATGTGCTCGTAGGCCAGCTCCAGCACGCGATGGCTGAGCGTGGCGCTGAACAGCAGCGTCTGGCGCGTGCTGCGCTCGGGCATGCGGCGCAGCAGGAAGCGGATGTCCTTGATGAAGCCCAGGTCGAACATGCGGTCGGCTTCGTCGAGCACGCAGATTTCGCAGGCATGCAGCGAGACCACCTTGTGCTGCTTGACGTAGTCGATCAGGCGGCCCGGGGTGGCGATGATCACGTCCACGCCCTGCTGCAGGATCTCGCGCTGTTTGTCGTAGTCCACACCACCGTAGACCAGCGCGAAGCGCAGGCCGAGGTCGGAGCCGAACTTCACGGCATCCTTGTGGATCTGGATGGCCAGCTCGCGGGTCGGGGCCAGGATCAGCGCGCGCGGGTCTTCCGGCTTGCGATCGGCCAGTGCCGGGCGGGTCAGCAGGCGGTTCACCACCGCGACCAGGAAGGCCAGCGTCTTGCCGGTGCCGGTCTGGGCCTGGCCGGCGACGTCGCCGCCGGGCAGCGCGACCGGCAGGGTCAGCGCCTGGATGGGCGTGCAACGGGTGAATCCGGCTCCTTCAAGGCCGGCCTGCAGGGCCGGATGCAGCTCGAAGGAGGAGAAGGTCAAATCGGTCAGCGGTTTGTCGCTCATGAGTCCGTCTTGGTAAGGCCAGCCGGCAGAGGTGCGGGTGGCTTGCATCATCTTGGGGGGCACCGTCGCAAACGGCCCCTGCGCCGGGATTGGCGGGGCCGGACTCGGGTCCAGGGCGCCGCGCAATGCCCCAGTTTAACGCAATGTCGGCGGCAAACCGGGATCACCCGTCTCTCGACCCCGTGAGAATGCCCGCCCGGCGCGCCATTACAGCGCGTTGGAGCGGCTGGCATGCGCTCTGCACCTCGTATTCACCCGCCCTGCCGCCGGTTGAACGGCGCGGCTGGCGGGGCTGGAACCGTCGTCCTGGCCCCCGCATATCAACCGGGATCGTCGCGATAACGCAGGTGGGCGATCACGGGACGCTTCTTTCCAACCAGCGTCTGTCCGGTCACGGCGATAGCGGTACACTGCGCCCCGTGAGCGTCCAGGCATCCGCCGAACGCACCGCTGGCCGCCCGCGGCCACGAGGCACCAGACGAGGGTGACGCCCGGTTGGCGTTGCCCAAATTCAACTTCCTCCGGCCCTGCCGGGTGCATTACCAGACGAGAAACCAAGATGAGCGACAAGGTTGTACATGTCGGCGACGCCGACTTTGATAGCGCAGTGCTGAATTCCAAGGAACCGGTGCTGGTCGATTTCTGGGCCGAATGGTGTGGTCCCTGCAAGATGATCGCCCCGGCGCTGGATGAACTGGCCGACGCCTACAACGGCCGCGCCAAGATCGCCAAGGTCAACGTGGATCAGAACCGCGCCCTGGCTGCCAAGTACCACGTGCGCTCGATCCCGATGCTGCTGGTATTCAAGGACGGCGAAGTCCAGGCGCAGCAGATCGGTGCCGTCGGCAAGGCCCAGCTGGCCGGCATGCTCGACAAGGCCCTGGCCTGATCGCAGCGGGCAGCCGGCACCGTCCGGCTGCCACGCGGGCCCGTCGCCCGCATGAATGACCCTGCCCCACCCGGCTTGCGCGCCGCCGCGAGCCGGTGTTAGTGTCGGCATATCCGGCCGCATTCGCGCGCCGCATCTTCTGGACGCAGTTTCCTTCCAGATCCTTTCCCAACGTTCGCCGCCCTGCCGGGCGCTCGCACCTTCTAGCGAGGAATCCAGCACTTGTCCGATATCACTACTTCCGAACCCGGGAGCGCCGACGCGCCCGCCGAGAAGCGCGTGCGCAAGCCGCGCGTCGCCAAGGCCGCCGCCAACACCGCTGCCGAAGCCGGTTCCCCCCCTTCACAACCCGCTCTGCCTCTGGCTGCCGCGTCTGACGCGCCGGCGCCGGCTGCCGCTCCTTCGGCGGCCCCGCAGGCATCGGCGCCGGCAGCTTCTGCCGGTGGCGACGCATCGCCCTCGCAGGGCGGTGGTCAGCAGGACACCGGCGACGGTGGCCAGCGCAACCAGAATGGCCGCAACCAGAACCCGTACCAGCAGGGCCAAGGTCAGGGTCAAGGTCAGAATCAAGGCCAAGGCCAGGGTCAGGGCCAAGGCAACCGCCGCGACCGTTTCCGCAATCGCCGCGACCGCAACCGCGGTGGCGATCGCTACAACGACGACGGCATGCCGCAGGACAACGGCGAACAGCAGCCGTTCGTGCGCAGCCAGCAGGCCAACGTGCCCGAAGGCTTCCCGGTCTATTCGCTGAGTGACCTCAAGCGCATGCCGGCACAGAAGCTGCTGGAAATCGCCGAGCAGCTGCAGATCTCCGAAGGCGTGGCCCGCGCCCGCAAGCAGGACGTGATCTTCGCCCTGCTCAAGGTGCTGACCCGTCATGGCGACGGCGTCGCCGCCGATGGCGTGCTGGAAATCCTGCCCGACGGCTTCGGGTTCCTGCGCGCGGCTGAAGCCAGCTACCTGGCCGGCCCGGACGATACCTACATTTCGCCCAGCCAGATCCGCCGCTTCAACCTGCGTACCGGCGATCACCTGTCCGGCCGCATCCGCTTCCCGAAGGACGGCGAGCGCTACTTCGCGCTGTCGATCGTGGACACCATCAACGGTGAGCCGCTGGAAGCGTCCAAGAACAAGGTGCTGTTCGAGAACCTGACCCCGCTGTTCCCGCGCAAGCGCTTCACCCTGGAACGTGGCAACGGTTCGTCCGAAGACATCACCGGCCGCATCCTTGATCTGATGGCACCGCAGGGCAAGGGTCAGCGTTCGCTGATCGTCTCCCAGCCCAAGGCCGGCAAGACGATGATGATGCAGCAGGTGGCCACGGCGATCACCACCAATCATCCGGACGTCCACCTGATCGTGCTGCTGATCGATGAGCGTCCGGAAGAAGTGACGGAAATGCAGCGCACCGTGCGCGGCGAAGTCATCAGCTCCACCTTCGACGAGCCGGCCGCCCGTCACGTGCAGGTCGCCGAAATGGTGATCGAGCGTGCCAAGCGCCTGGTCGAGCACAAGAAGGACGTGGTGATCCTGCTCGACTCGATCACCCGCCTGGCACGTGCGTACAACAACGTGGTGCCCAGCTCGGGCAAGGTGCTGACCGGTGGTGTGGATGCCAACGCCCTGCACCGCCCCAAGCGCTTCTTCGGCGCGGCGCGTAACGTGGAGGAAGGCGGCAGCCTGACCATCATCGCTACCGCGCTGGTCGATACCGGCAGCAAGATGGACGAGGTGATCTACGAAGAGTTCAAGGGCACCGGCAACAGCGAAGTGCACCTGAGCCGTCGTATCTCCGAAAAGCGCGTGTTCCCGGCGATCGACATCAACCGCTCGGGTACCCGCCGTGAAGATCTGCTGATCGAACCGGAACTGCTGCAGAAGATCTGGATCCTGCGCAAGCTGCTGCATCCGATGGATGAAATGGCTGCGATGGAATTCCTGCTCGACAAGATGAAGAACACCAAGTCCAACGACGAGTTCTTCGGTTCGATGAAGCGCTGATCGGCGCATCATCCGGACAGGAAAAGGCCCCGCATTGCGGGGCCTTTTTCATTACGGGACTCAGGGACAGGCCACGGCCCCCTCCACCCCGGCACTGTTGGTCGACACCCGCACCTGGGTGAACGCCGCCGCGAACGGCTTGTCCGCCGTCACCACGAACGGCGCTTCCACCGCCCCCAGATCCACCCCGTGCCTGGCAAAGCACGCCAGCGGTACGGTCACGGTCTGCTTCTGCCCCGGCGCCAGTCTGGCCAGCGCCGGGGCGATATCCACGCCGCCCTCGCAGCCCGTGCCGCACTGCATGGTCACCTTCACCGGTGAAGCCGGACGGTGCAGCAGCTGTACGTCGAACTGCAGCGCACCCTGGGTGCGGGCCAGCGCGCCCAGGTTGCGACGCGAGCTGCTGCGTGCCAGCAGTTGCGCCGGTGCCAGCCAGGTCACTTCCTTCGCGTCCTGCTGAGTGTTGATCTGCACGGTGCGCACCTGTACCACGGGCGCGGCGGTCGGCCAGCGCAGCGTGGCATTGAGATCGTTGCCCAGCGGCTGGGTCGCGCCGCCGGCCGCCACATGCAGCGCGAACGGCGGCGTGTCAGCCCGGTTGAAGATCGGCAGGGTGGTCACTTCGCCACAGTTGTCCGGGTTGGCTTCGGGCAGGCGGGCAACCTTGCCCGGCGTGCGATAGCTCAGGCCGTGGCCCAGCGCGAACAGGGGGGGCTGCTTCGGATCCGGGCGGTCGATCGGCGCCGGGCAGGGAACGCCCGGCCACGGGAAGCTCAGGCGCCCGCGGAAGTCATGCGCGGGCCTGCCGTCCTTGCCGGCCACCAGCACATCGGTGATGCCCTTGCCCTCGGTGCCCGGCAGCCACGCCGCCACGAAGGCCTGCGATTGGTTGAGCAGGTCGTTGGTGTACATCGGGCGCCCGGAGAAGTACACGGTCACCACCGGCTTGCCGCTGGCCTGGGCCGCGCGCAGCACCGCCAGATCCTGCGGATAGGCGCGGCTGTGGCTGACCGAATCAGAGGCCAGGATGTCGCCGTTGGTCTCGGCATACGGCGTCTCGCCGATCACCGCCACGACCACATCGAACCCGGTCGGATCGAGCGCCGTCGCATCGGCGCTGTAGGCAACCCGCTGTGTGCCCAGCTCGGCACGCAACGCACCGAGCACCGAATCGGCATGGGGGAAATCGGCATTGCGGTTCTCAGTGCCCTGCCAGGTCAGCGACCAGCCGCCGGACTGGTCGGACAGGTTGTCGGCACTCTTGCCGACCACCATGACGCGTGCATCGCGGCGCAGCGGCAGCACCTTGGCATCGTTCTTGAGCAGCACCAGCGACTCGCGCACCGCCTGGCGCGCCAGCTCACGGTGCTGCACGGCAGCGACATCACCGGCGTAGCGGCTGTCCGACGGCTTGTGATCGAACAGGCCTGCACGCAGCTTCACGCGCAGGATCCGGGTGACCGCGTCATCGATGCGCGCCATCGGGATCTCCCCGCTCTCCACCTGGGCCAGCGTGTTGGCGATGAAGGCCTTCCAGTCGTCGGGCACCATCACCATGTCGATGCCGGCGTTGATCGCCTGCGCGCAGCTGTCGTTGCGGCACCCGGGTACCTGGGCAATGCCGTTCCAGTCCGAGACGACGAAACCGTCGAAGCCCATCTTCTCTTTCAGCGCACCGGTCAACAGGGCTTTGTTGCCGTGCATCTTGCCGTAGTCGACGCCGCCACTGCGGTCGTTCCAGCTGTTGAACGAGGCCATCACCGTCTGCACGCCTTCGCCGAGCGCGCCGTAGTAGCCCTGCCCGTGCACGTTGATCATCGTGGCCTTGTCGACCAGCGCCTCGCCCTGGTCGCGGCCGTTGTCGGTCGCGCCATCGCCGATGTAGTGCTTGGCAGTGGCGACTACGTTGCCGTCATCGCCGAAGCGGCCCTGCGCGCCCTTGACGTAAGCCTGGGCGAATTCGCGGATCACGTGCGGATCGGAGGAATAGCTTTCGTAGGTGCGGCCCCAGCGCGGATCATGCGCCACCGCCAGGGTCGGCGCGAACACCCAGTCGATGCCGGTCGCGCGCACCGCGTGTGCGGTGGCCTGGCCGATCCGCTCGATCAGGGCGGCATCCCCCGCCGCGCCCAGACCGATGTTGTGCGGGAACAGCGTGGCACCGTAGACGTTGTTGTGGCCGTGCACCGCATCGGTGCCCCAGATCACCGGGATCGGCATGCGTGCATCGGTGGCCAGCGAGGCCGCGCGATACGCATCGGCCAGCTGCAGCCACTGTGCCACCGTGGCGTGCTTGTCCATGCCCGGCCAGGAGCCGCCACCATTGAGAACCGAGCCGATGTAGTACTGGCGGACCTCATCGGGCGTGATCATCTTGATCTCGGGCTGGGTCATCTGGCCCACCTTCTGCGCCAGCGTCATCTGCGCCACGATCTCCCGTACCCGCGCCTCAAGCGCGGCATCCGGACCGATCGCGCTGGTCACGTGGGGCCAGTCCTGCAGGCGTTCACCGGTGGCCGGTGCGGCACCGGCCGTCGAGGCCAGCGCGGCCAACAGGCAGGTGGCGAGAATCGTCTTGTTGAAGCTGGTCACTGGACATCTTCCTCTGATGAAATACGCGCGAACGGGACGGGCGCGACCGCAGCCGGGCACCGCTCGCGCTGCGATGTCGATGGCCGGCAGGGTAGCGATGCTGCGTTGGTCAGCGCCCTTGTCTGACAGCGCTGTCATATAAGCCCATGGCAACGCTGTCAACCGCCTGCCGACAGGGTTGCAGCCGAAGTCCCGCTGCAGCAGGGATCACCGGCGTAGCGCGTGTCCGACCCTCCCGTGAACTGCTGCATCGCGGCATGGAAAAACACGAACCCGCCACGCACGCCGCCGGCATGGCAACATCCGCCTGTATCGGCAACATCGATGTGACACACGCGCACTACCATCGGCATCTGCCCGCCCGCCCCTCCAAGAGGAACCCCCGCACCATGCGTAGTCGTATCGAGGATGTCGCCGCCGTTGCGGGTGTATCGATCAAGACGGTGTCCCGCGTGCTCAACAACGAGCCCAACGTGCGCGCGGAAACCCGTGATCGCGTGCTGGCCGCGGTGGCCCGCCTCGGCTACAAGCCCAATCTCTCCGCGCGCAGCCTGGCCGGTCAGCGCTCGTATGCGCTGGCGCTGGTCTACAACAACCCCTCGCGCAATTACCTGATGGAAATCCAGAACGGGATGCTGGAGGCCTGCCACGCCAACCACTACAACCTGATCCTGGGCCCGGTCGGCACGGCGCGCCGTACCCTGCCCGATCTGGCCGCGCTGTTCGAGAATTCGCGCCCCGACGGGGTGGTGCTGATCCCGCCACTGACCGACGACGCAGTGGTGCTGGCCTATCTGGACGAGCACGAGATTCCGTATGCCTCCATTGCGCCGCGGCACCCCGAGGGCTGCATCGGCGTGCGCATGGACGAGACCACGGCGGTGATTGAACTGATCGGCCATCTGGTCGCGCAGGGCCATCGCCGCATCGGCCACATCAAGGGCCCGCGCGCGCACGGCGCCTGCCAGTGGCGCCACGCCGGCTATCGCCAGGCGTTGCGCCAGTATGCAATCGAGTACGATCCGGCGCTGGTCGTCAACGGCCAGTTCTCGTTCGAATCCGGCATCGATGCGGCCAACGCACTGTTGGATCTGCCAGAGCCGCCCACGGCGATCTTCGCCGCCAACGACGACATGGCCGCCGCCGTGTTCCGCGTCGCCGGCCAACGCGGCCTGCGCATCCCCCGGGACCTGTCGGTCTGCGGTTTCGATGACACCCCGATTGCCGGCCACATCTACCCGGCACTGACCACGGTGCGGCAGCCGACCGCCGCCATGGGGCGGCTGGCCACCGAGCAGTTGATCGATCGCATCCGCTCGCCGGAGGCCGGCACCATGGTCACCGTCGATCACGCGGTGCTGGTGCGCGAATCCACGCACCCACCGCTTCGCCGCTGACCGCCTGCCTCAGCCGCTGTGGCGTGAACCGCGCCACGCGTAGAACGCAATGAACAGGTAGCACAGCATCGGCAGCAGGAAAGACACCTGCAGCCCATGATGGTCGGCCAGCCAGCCCATCGCCAGCGGGATCACCGCCCCACCGACGATCGCCATCACCAACAGGCTCGATGCCTGGCCGGTCAGCGTACCGAGGCGGGCAATCGCCAGCGCGAAGATGGTCGGGAACATGATCGAGTTGAACAGGCCGATGCTGACCACGCTCCACTTGGCCAGGTTGCCGGTGCCCAGCATCGTCACCGCCAGCAGGGCCATCACGATCAGCGCGAAGACCCCCAACATGCGGCGCGGATCCAGACGGGTCAGCAATGCCGCACCGAGCAGACGCCCGACCAGCGCACCGCCCCAGTACAACGATACGTAACGGGTGGCCTCCTGCTCGGTCAGCCCCTCACCGATACCCGGCATCGAGAGGAAGTTGACCAGCACGCTGCCGATCGACACTTCCGCACCCACATAGAAGAAGATCGCCAGCACGCCATAGCGCAGGTGGCGGTGGCGCAGCGCATCGCGCAGGCGGCCCCTGCCGGTGGCAGCCTCGCCTTCCACGCCGGGAATGGTCGGCAGGCGGAACATCCAGATCGCCACTGCCAGCACGAACAGCGCCACTGCCAGGCCGAAGTACGGCACCTGCACCGATTGCGCTTCAGCAGCGCGATACGCGAGCGCTTCAGCGTGCGGCAGCAGCGCCAGTTCATCAGCCGTACGCGGCGCGGCCGAGAGGATCAGCAGGCCACCGAACAGCGGCGCGATGGTGGTGCCCAGCGCATTCATCGATTGCGCCAATGTCAGCCGGCTGGAACTGGTCTGTTCCGGCCCGAGCAGCGCAACGTAGGGATTGGCGGCGACCTGCAGCACGGTGATGCCGGTGGCCAGCACGAACAGCGCCCCCAGGAACAGACCGTATACGTGCGCCTGCGCGGCCGGCCAGAACAGCAGCGCACCGACACCGGCAATGGCCAGCCCGGCCACGATGCCGCGCTTGTAGCCCACCGCCGCGACCAGGCGCCCCGCCGGCAGTGACATCAGGAAGTACGCACCGAAGAAGGTGAACTGGACCAGCATCGCCTGCACCCAGGTCAGCGCGAATGCCGCCTTGAGGTGCGGGATCAGGATGTCGTTGAGGCAGGTGAGGAAGCCCCACATGAAAAAGATGGCGGTGACCACGGCCAGTGCAACGCCATTGCTTTGCACATGTTGTCCGCGGACGGCAGCAGGAGTGTCCATTGCATGTCCTTCCAGATTGGGAGTGCCGGCCAGTCGGCGGCCAGACATGGAACCTGCTTGGACCGCGATTGTCCAGCGCTGTCAGCAATCGGATCGGGCGGTCGGCCCATGCAGCGGCGCACGCACCCGAATGCCTTCGCGCAGTTTCGTTCTGCACTGCACAACGGATCAGCATCGCCAATCCGGCTGCGCATGTCCCGGCAGAATCGGGCCACAACACCGGCGTTGCAGTGTTTCCGCCTCACGCGCGGCCGTCCCGACTGCAACGCACGACACCCGTCGCTGCCGGTCGCAAGCGCATCGCCACGTGCGTTTGTTGACAACGCTGTCAACCATGGCTCCAATCCGGGCCGTGCGCACTGGACCCCGCGCCGACACAACGCAGAACCGCCACGATCGAATTCCCTGGGGAGGGATCATCATGAAGACGTACAAGGCCGTACCCCGCAAGGCGATGCTCACCTCCGCACTTCTCGCTGTCCTGGCCGGCCCGGCCTGGGCGCAGGATCCCGCGGCCCGAGAGAACACCACGACGGCCCCCGATGGCGTCGATCCCACCACGCTCGATACGGTGCAGGTCACCGGTATCCGTGGCAGCCTCACCTCGTCGATGAACCTCAAGCGCGACAGCCAGGGTGTGGTCGACGGCATCGTTGCCGAGGACATCGGCAAGTTCCCGGATACCAACCTGGCCGAATCGCTGCAGCGCATCAGCGGCGTCTCGATCGACCGCACCGCCAGTGGCGAAGGCTCCAAAGTCACCGTGCGCGGCATCGGCCCGGACTACAACCTGGTGCTGCTCAACGGGCGGCAGATGCCGGCCTCCAATCTCGGCGCCGGCGGCGCCGGCCTGAACAGCTCGCGTTCGTTCGATTTCGCCAACCTGGCCGCCGAGTCGGTGTCGGCGGTGGAGGTCTACAAGACCGGCCGTGCCGACAATCCAGCCGGTGGCATCGGTGCGACGATCAACATCAAGACGATGCGCCCGTTGGAATCCGAGCCGGTGATCAGCCTCGGGCTGAAGGCGGTCAACGATTCCTCCAACGACAACCTGCCGCGCACGCTGCAGGGCTCGAAAGTGACCGGCGAACTGTCGGGCATCTTCAGCCAGACCTACGCCGATGGCCGCTTCGGCGTGGCGCTGAGCGCCAGCCACCAGGAACGCGACTCGGGCTTCAACCAAGCCACCGTGGCCGAGGGCTGGGCGACCTTCCGCGGTAATGAAGCCAGCGACTGGCGTGCCTTGCCGCTGCCGGGCCAGGGCTATTCGGACCGCATCACCAACCGTCCGGATCCCGACGACATCTACGGCCGCCCGCAGAACACCGCGTACAACGTCAATGGCGTACAGCGCCAGCGCACCAACGGCCAGGCCACGTTCCAGTGGAAGCCGGCCGACAACATCACCACCACGCTGGACTACACCTTCGTCGAGAACAAGGTGCAGCAGCAGCGCAGCGAGCTGTCGGTATGGTTCAACTACGGTCCGGGCGACAGCACCTGGACCAATGGCCCGATCGCAGCACCGATCATCTACAGCGAAGACATGACCGGCTCGGACGTCTCGATGGGCGGCATGAAGCTGGCCACCAAGAACTCGATGGACTCGCTCGGCTTCAACGTCGATTGGGAAGTCAACGACGCACTGGAGCTGTCCTTCGACGTCCACAACTCGACCGCCGAATCGCAGCCGGACGGCCCCTACGGCTCGGCCGGCGTGCTCGGCGTGGCCGCCTTCGTGCGCGGCACCACCACCGTGGACTACAGCGGCGACCTGCCGATCATCCACATGGACCTGCCGCCGGGCGGCGTGCAGGCCTCCGATGCGCTGGTCACCGGCTCGGTCTTCCAGAACAGCTACAACAAGTCCAAGGTCGAGCAGTACCAGGGCCGCGGTACGTTCAAGTTCGCCGATTACTCGGCCTTGGATTTCGGCGTCGGCTACACCCAGGTGGAGAACCGCTCGGCCTCGGCGATCATGCAGCGCAACAGCTGGGGTGGCCTGGGCAATCCGTCGGACTACGATGACAACATCTGGTACGCCGACGACATGAGCCGCTACTTCAAGGCGTTCTCCGGCCACAACGATCCGCGCATGACCGGCCGCTTCCTGGTCTTCGATTTCGACCGCCTGCGTGCGCAGGCTGCCGGGGTCGCCACCGATGCCGAACCGGCCTGCCCGACCTGCTATGTCGCCCCGACCGAGTACTCCGAGGACATCCGCACCACGGAGAAATCCAAGAGCGCCTACGCGCAGTACCGTACGACGTTCGAGTGGTCGATGCCGCTGCACGTGGCCGCCGGTGTGCGTTACGAGCAGACCGAAGTGGAATCGCAGGCGCTGGTCCGCCTCCCGACCGGGATCAGCTGGGGCTCGGCCAACGAGTTCAACGTCACCTACGACGCCAACGGTACGTTCGTCGGCGGTACCGGCAAGTACAACTACGTGCTGCCCAACCTCGATCTGAAGCTGGACATCAACGATGCGCTGGCGCTGCGTGGCAGCTACAGCCGCAGCATCGGCCGCCCAGGCTGGACGCAGATCCAGAGCGGCTCCCGGGTGGACGACATCGTGCGCACCCAGGGCGGTACCGGCTCGCGCGGCAACCCGGGGCTGGAACCGCTGGTCTCGGACAACTTCGACCTGTCGCTGGAGTGGTACTACGGTGAATCCAGCTACGCCTCGGTCGGCTTCTTCCGCAAGAACATCAAGAACTTCATCAGCAACACCATCGTGCGCGAGAACACCGGCACCCTGCATACACCGGTGGGCGGCGCGTACTGGAACGAGGCGCTGGGGTCGGGCTGCGGCGCCACCGACATGCCCTGCATCCGCGATTACATCTTCACCAACCATGCCGGCGACCCGGGCGTGACCTACACCGGCCGCAATTCGGCCGGGCAGATGACCGGCACCATCGTCGGCCAGCCGGGCGACCCGGTGGCCGGGTTCGACACCACCGTGCCGGCCAACCAGCACTCCGATCACCTGGATGGCTGGGACCTGGCCGTGCAGCACCTGTTCGGCCAGTCAGGCTTCGGCCTGGCGGCCAACTACACCAAGGTGAAGTCCGGCCTGACCTTCGATAACTACAGCCTGGGCGACCAGTACCCGATGATCGGCTTGAGCGACTCGGCGAACCTCGTGGCGTTCTACGAAAAGAATGCCTGGCAGGTACGTGCGGCTTACAACTGGCGCGACAAGTTCCTCAACGGCATCGGCGGCCAGGGCCCCAACCCAAACTACACCGAAGCCTACGGCCAGCTCGATCTCAACATCAGCTATGCGGTCAGCGACCAGCTGACGCTGAGTCTGGAGGCGATCAACCTGACCGACGAGACCATGCGCACCTACGCACGCCATTCCAACATGCTGCGCTACGCCACCCAGACCGGGCCGCGTTACATGTTCGGCGTGCGCTACAAGTTCTGACTCGGTTGTTCCGACCTGCAGCACCGAAAGGCCGCGCTCACCCCGCGGCCTTTCGCTTCCCGCACCTCCACGCTACCGTGGGTACCACCCGCCCCTGCTGACAGGATGCCGATGTCCGCCATGCCCGGCCCGATCGAAGAACTGCATGATCTGGATCCGGCGCAGCTGCACACGCAGTTGCCCGGCTGGACGACACCGAAAGTGATCCGCGGGCTGGTGGCGCAGTGGCCGCTGGTCAGCGCGGCGACGCAGTCCGCACAGGCGGCGGTCGCCCATCTCAAACAGTTCGACCACGGCACGATGCCGGTCACCGCTACCACGGCGCCGCCGGAGGCCAAGGGGCGTGTGTTCTACAACGCAGACATGAGCGGCTTCAATTTCCGCCGCGAGCAGATTCCGTTGAAGGTCGTGCTCGACACCCTGCTCAAGTACGCCACCGCGCCGACGCCGCCATCGATCTACGTCGCCTCGACCACGCTGGACAGTTTCCTGCCCGGCTTCCGCCAGGCCAATGCGCTGGCGCTCGGCGTGGACGATCCGCTGGCCAGTATCTGGGTCGGCAACCGCTCGCGTATCGCCGCGCACCAGGACGTGCCGGACAACCTGGCCTGCGTGGCTGCCGGCCGCCGCCGGGTCACCCTGTTTCCGCCGGCGCAGGTGGGCAATCTGTATATCGGGCCACTGGACTTCACGCCGGCCGGGCAGGCCGTCAGCCTGGTCGACTTCGCCGCACCGGACCTGGAACGCTTCCCGCGCTTCAGCCAGGCGCTGGCCCACGCGCAGGTGGCCGACCTCGGCCCCGGCGATGCGGTGTTCATTCCCTCGCTGTGGTGGCACCACATGGAGGGGCTGGCGGCATTCAATGTACTGGTCAATTACTGGTGGCGGCCGGTGCCGGCGTGGCGGGATGCGCCGATGAACGCACTGATGCTCTCGTTGCTGGCCATCCGCGATCTACCACCGGCGCAGCGTGCGCATTGGCAGGCGATGTTCCAGCACTACGTCTTCGAGGCCGATGACCACACCGCCGCGCATATTCCCGAAACGGTGCGCGGCGTGCTCGGGCCGCTCGACCCGGCCGGCGCCGATCATCTGCGCGGCGTGCTGCGCAAGCGCCTGGAGCGCTGAACGGGCCACCACGGCGGCGCCGACTTCACCCACGTGGGGGTGTAATCCGCAATAATCGCCGCCCAACGAGTTGTTGACCGCCCGGGGGCGGGGTCGTGCGCTCCTGACTGTTTCGCTGCTGCCGTTCCATCCGCATGTTCGGGTTGGTGCTGCACCCTGCTGCCCGTGAACCGCATGCGTCCGTTGTCCACCCGCCTGAACCTGGGCAAGTTGATCCTCGCCCTGGCCCTGCTCAGCGCGCTCATCGCGCTGGCCAATACCCTGCATGCCAGCTACCGCGTGCAGCGCGAGCAGCTGATCGGCAATACGCTGGAAGCCAACCGTGTGTATGCCAGCAAGCTGGCCGAGTCGACCCGGAACTTCGTTCTGTCAGCGCAGCAGCAGGTGGCCTACAGCGCCACCCTGCTCGGCCAGCGTGTGCACGATCGCAGCGAACTGGAAGCAGAAGCTGCACGTCTGCAACTGCAGACCAACAGCTTCAACTCGGTGCTGATCGTGGATGCCGGCGGTACCGTGCTGGCGACCTCCCCGCAGAGCCTGGCCCTGCAGGGCGTACTGCTCAAGAGCGCCGGCAACCGCGATGCCCTGGAGCGCCGCGTGCCCTTCATCAGCGACCCCTACCAGGCCGCGACCGGGCGCCTGGTGGTAGCGATTTCGCATCCGATCTTCTCAGCGCAGGGAAGGTACCAGGGCTATGTCAGCGGCACGATCTACCTGCGCCAGCGCAGCATCCTGCAATCGCTGCTGGGCAAGCACTATTACCGCGATGGGTCGTACCTGTACGTCGTCGACCGCAACGGCCGCATCCTGTACCACATCGAACAGGACCGGGTCGGCCAGTTCGCGCTGGAGAACCCGGCCGTGCAGGCGGTCACCCGGGGCCACTCCGGCGCGCAGCAGGTACGCAACAGCCACGGCGTGCAGATGCTGGCCGGGTACGCGCCGGTGCCGAGCGTCGGCTGGGGCGTGGTGGCGCAGCGGCCGACCGCGGCCACGCTGGCATCGCTGTCCAAGCTGATGTCGGCGGTGATCTGGAATGCGATTCCGCTGGGCATCCTGTCGCTGCTGATCACCTGGTGGTTCGCGCGGCGCATCTCGCTGCCGCTATGGCAGCTGGCGCGCAACGTGCAGAACCGCGACACCGGCATCGCGATCCGCCACGTCACCGGTATCCGCGCCTGGTACTACGAAGTCGCCCAGCTCAAAACCGCCCTGCTGTACAGCTTCAACCTGCTGCAGGACCGCATCGGCAAGCTCAACCGCGCCAGCATGACCGATCCCCTCACCGGCCTGCAGAACCGGCGCGGCCTGCAGCAGGGGCTGGAAGACTGGCAGGCACGCGGCCAGCCGTTCGGGATCATCGCGCTGGACATCGACCGCTTCAAGAGCATCAACGACCGCTTCGGTCATGCGGTCGGCGATGCGGTGATTCTGCGCATCGCGCAATTGATGCGCGATGGCTCACGCGACACCGATCTGCTCTGCCGCAACGGCGGTGAGGAGTTCCTGATCCTGCTGCCGGGCATCGCTGTCCTCGATGCCGCGCAGGTGGCCGAGCGCCTGCGCATCCAGGTGGCCGCCGAGGTAGTCGAGCAGGTCGGCACGGTCACCGTGTCGCTGGGCGTGGCCCACTACCCGACCTATCACGATGATCCTCAGCAGGCGCTGCGGTTGGCCGACAAGGCCCTGTACATGGCCAAGGAACAGGGCCGCAACCGCACCGTGGTGTACCCGCAGCCCGACGGCCCGGCTACCGGTTGAGGCAAGGGTCAGCTGCCCAGCGGGGTACGCAGGCGCGGCGCGTTGGGGTCGCCGGCCAGCGTAGCCGAACCGTCGGTCAGCAGATCCGGCGAGAAGCCGGCGCTCTCCGGGCGCGTGGACCACGGGATGGCGTTGCGCGGCCCTGGAATGTAAGCGCGCCACTGCGCCAGGTCGTCAGGCATGGCGGTGTCGATCGCGAAACTGACCGGCACGCGGTAGGTGCGGAACGGCGCCTCCAGGCTGGCGTCCTCTGCGCTCAGCGGAAAACGCCACTTGCGCGCGGCATCCAGCGATGCCTTGCCCAGGCGCCTGCGGGTGAGATCCATCTGGGCCGCCGTCCCCGTGCTTCTCAGATTCACCTGTTCGGCGAACTGGTCGACCACACGCCCTTCGCGGTCAACCTTCAGTGCGAGGTACACGGTGCCCTGCCCCCCCACGCGGAAGACTTCGGCGGGGTAGCGCGGGGGCGGCGTATGGGCCTGGGATTTGATCTCACGTCCCGAGGCATCCTTCGGGGCGCCATCGAAATGTGCACTGATCAGTCGCACGTTGAACGTATCGTTCGCACCCGGTTGCGCGACGACACGCACGGTCATCCGCGCGTCCATCGGTACCGGGGCGCCGTCACGCACATTCGGCTCGAATTCCCAGTTCTTCACGGTGTCGCGCACCAGCGTGGCCACTGCCTCCGGAAGCATGTCCTGCTTGTCGATCTCCAGCGCAGTGATGCGGCCGTCGTCGCCAATGGCGAGGGTGCCCTCGACACGCATGCCCATTTCCACCGGCACATCGGCCGACGGCTTGGCCGCGTGCGCTGGCGCTGCTGCCAACACCAGTGCCACGGCGATTCCCTTGATCATGTCCATCCTGCTGTTGCTCCTTATACGATCCATCGTGTTCGATATCGTCAGCATAACGACTGCTGATCCCGTGTCCAATCGCATCGCTGGATCAGCACCAGCGCCCATGCCGCTGTCCGGGCGCGCAGTGGCGATCCTGCAGACAATCAGGCCAGCCGCAGCGCCCCGGCATACGGCGGCGTGTCCGGAAAATCACCGCTGGCAAAACCTGCCTGCAGCTGTTGCCACCACACGGGATCAAAAAGATGGCCGAAATGCTCGCGCACGGCCGCCAGCTCGGGCGCCGGCAAGCCCATGAACATCCAGAACCGCTCCGCAAACACGTCACGCGGGCCGATCTCGAACCACGGTTCATCAGCCAGCGCTTCCTCCTCATTGCGCGGCGCCGGCCACGCACGGAAGTTGCACTCGGTGACCAGGCACAGCTCGTCGTAGTCGTAGAAGACCGCGCGCCCGTGGCGTGACACACCAAAGTTCTTCGGCAACATATCGCCAGGAAAGATGTTGTTGCGCGCCATGTCGGTGATCGCCTGCGCGTAATCGAGCGCGGCGACACGGCGTGCCTCGGCGGTCTGCTCGCGCAGGTACAGATTGAGCGGACGGAAACGCCGCTGCACGTAGCACAGCGCGATCACCAGTTCGTCGCCCTCCTCGCGCACACTGCTGGCACACTGGGTCAGCAGCTCCTCGCGCAGCGCCGCGGAGAATCGCGCCCGCGGAAAGCGCAGGTGCCGATACGGCTGCGCATCAAGCAACCGGCCGACGCGGTCCAGAGTGAACACCAGGGCGTACTTTTCTTCGACCTGGTGCCGGGTCATGGTTTTCGGCCACGCGAAACGGTCCCGGATCAGCTTGAACACCAGCGGATAGCTGGGCAGGGTGAACACCGCCATGACCATGCCGGGCGTGCCGTCGGCATGCACCAGCTGCTCACCGGGCTGTTCGTGGAAGTGACGGAAGAACGTGCGATAGCGCTCGGTCTTGCCCTGCTTGGCACGCCCAAGCACGGTGTAGATCTCATCGACCGGCTTGCCCGGCAGCAGGCTGCGCAGGAACACCACCGCATCGCCCACCGTGGCCAGATCGGCCTGGAAATAGCTGCGCGAGACGCCGAACAGATGCGCGACGTCACGGCGCCGGCTCAACACCGCATCCACGCGCAGGCCGCGCTCGTCATGGACCAGCGCGATCACGCAGGGCGAGAAGCGATGCTCACCGAATACGCGCCCCACCAGATAGGCGCGACGCTCGCGATAGAACACGGTGTCGAGCAGTTCAATGCTGCGCACCGGGTAGTCGCCCCAGTGCGCCAGATCGTCCTGCAGGCGCACTGCGATCGCGGCGGCACAGCGCAGCTGGTGCGCGTACGGCACGTCGAAGCGATAGTCCCCCAGTACGCGCATGAAGGCATCGGCCGGGCGCGTGGGGGACAAGGTATAGCTGTGCCGCGCGACGGGATGGGTAATGGCGTCGGAAGGTTCGACATCCATCGCCATGAACTCGATCGCCCCGTCCACGCCGCGGGTGGCGAACAGCCGGCGTGCCAGCGTGTTGTAGAACGTCTTGTACAGTTCGGCGTCGATCAATCCGGCCAGCAGCGCGGCATACGCCGCGCGAACCTCCAGCCACAGCGCGCGCTCGCCCACATGCTCACCGACTGCGCGGCGCAGGGTATCGACGGTCTCGGCGATGCACTGGTCATACAGCGCGATGCGCTCCACGGCGTCCTGCCGTGCACCGGCCCAGTCGCGCTGTTCGAAGCGCTGCCGCGCACGCCGCGAGATCGCCGCGAAGCGCGCGTGGTAATCCTCGAACCCATCGCGGATCAACCGCGCGAGTCCGTCCGGCGTTGCGCTCATGCGGCGGCCCCGGCGGGGCATGGAGAGCTCTGGCAGGAACAGCGACCGTGCATACATCCACTTCCACAGGACCTGCTGCCACCATACGGCAGCGACCGGGCGCTTGCCCAGCGGGCGCCCACAAAAAAACCCGCGCCGAAGCGCGGGTTCTTCATCGATCACAGCAGCCGCGGGACCGCTTCGTTACAGCGCAGACAGCGCGCTGTTGAAGGTGGTGCTCGGACGCATCGCGGCGCTGGCCTTGGCCACGTCCGGACGGTAGTAGCCGCCGATGTCGACCGGCTTGCCCTGCACCGCCGCCAGTTCACCCACGATGGCCTGCTCGTTGTCGGCCAGTGCCTTGGCCAGTGGAGCGAAGCGGGCCTTCAGCGCAGCATCGTCGTCCTGCGCGGCCAGGGCCTGGGCCCAGTACAGCGCGATGTAGAAGTGGCTGCCGCGGTTGTCGATGCCACCGAGCTTGCGCGACGGCGACTTGTCGTTGTCCAGGAACTGGCCGTTGGCCTGGTCCAGGGTCTTGGCCAGCACGGTCGCGCCGGCGTTGTCGTAGCGGTTGCCCAGGTGCTCCAGCGAGGCCGCCAGCGCGAGGAACTCGCCCAGCGAATCCCAGCGCAGGTAATCCTCTTCCACGAACTGCTGCACGTGCTTGGGCGCCGAACCACCGGCACCGGTCTCGAACAGGCCACCACCGGCCATCAGCGGCACGATGGAGAGCATCTTGGCGCTGGTGCCCAGCTCCATGATCGGGAACAGATCGGTCAGGTAATCGCGCAGGACGTTGCCGGTCACCGAGATGGTGTCCTCACCCTTGCGGATGCGGTCCAGCGAGAAGGCGGTCGCGTCCACAGGCGCCAGGATGCGGATGTCCAGGCCGTTGGTGTCGTGGTCCTTCAGGTAGGTCTCGACCTTGGCGATCACCTGCGCATCGTGCGCGCGGGCGGCATCCAGCCAGAACACCGCCGGGGTGCCGCTCAGGCGGGCGCGGTTGACGGCCAGCTTCACCCAATCCTGGATCGGGGCGTCCTTGGTCTGGCACATGCGCCAGATGTCGCCGGTCTGCACGGCGTGCTCGAACACCACGGTGCCCGCCTCATCGGTGACGCGCACGGTGCCGTCGGCCGGGATCTGGAAGGTCTTGTCGTGCGAACCGTATTCCTCGGCCTTCTGTGCCATCAGGCCGACGTTGGGCACCGAGCCCATGGTGGCCGGGTCGAAGGCGCCGTGGGTGCGGCAGTCATCGATCACGGCCTGGTACACACCCGCATAGCAACGGTCGGGGATGACGGCCTTGGTGTCCTGCAGTTTGCCGTCGGCATTCCACATGCCACCGGAGTCGCGGATCATCGCCGGCATCGAGGCGTCGACGATCACATCGCTGGGCACGTGCAGGTTGGTGATGCCCTTGTCCGAATTGACCATGGCCAGGCCCGGGCGCTTGCCGTACTCGGCGGCCAGGTCGGCCTTGATCGCTTCCTGGGTCGCTTCGGGCAGCTGTGGCAGGCGCGCGAACAGATCGCCGATGCCGTTGTTCGGATCGAAACCAGCCTGCTTGAGCACGTCGGCGTGCTTGGCCAGCACGTCCTTGTAGAACTCTTCGACGACCACGCCGAACATGATCGGGTCGGACACCTTCATCATGGTGGCCTTCAGGTGCAGCGAGAACAGCACGCCCTTGGCCTTGGCATCGGCGATCTGCGCCTGCACGAACGAGGCCAGCGCATTGCGGCTCATCACCGCGGCGTCGACGATCTCACCGGCCTTGACCGCGGTCTTTTCCTTGAGCACGACGCTGCTGCCGTCGGCCTTGAACAGCGCGATCTTCAGGCTGCCGGCAGTGGCCAGCGTGGCCGACTTTTCGCTGCCGTAGAAGTCACCGCCATCCATGTGCGAAACATGCGACTTGCAGTCCTTGGACCACTTGCCCATGCGATGCGGGTGCTTGCGGGCGTAGTTCTTGACCGACAGCGGCGCGCGGCGATCGGAGTTGCCTTCGCGCAGCACCGGGTTCACCGCGCTGCCCTTGACCTTGTCGTAGCGCGCCTTGATGTCGCGCGAAACGTCGTCGGTCGGCACATCCGGGTAGTTCGGCAGTGCGAAGCCCTGGTCCTGCAGTTCCTTGATCGCGGCCTTCAGCTGCGGCACCGAGGCGCTGATGTTGGGCAGCTTGATGATGTTGGCGTCCGGGGTGGTCGCCAGCTGGCCCAGTTCGGCCAGGTGGTCGGCTTCTTTCTGGTCGTCTTTCAGGTAATCCGGGAACAGGGCCAGGATCCGGCCGGACAGCGAGATGTCGCGGGTTTCCACGGCGATGCCGGCGGTGGCGGTGTAGGCCTCGACGATCGGCAACAGCGACTGCGTGGCCAGGAACGGGGCTTCATCGGTGAGCGTGTAGAGAATCTTGGGCGTGTTCGACATGGGGGATCAGGGCTCTCTTGCAGATCTCGTGAATGATGGCCGACGGCAATGCCGGGCCGCGTGCAACCGTGTCGCGTGCAGGGCCTCGCACAGCCTGGCCCGCACTTTCCCCGGGGACCGCGCCAACCAACGGCGCGCACGGCGGGAAACCCCAGCATTGTCGCGTTTTCATCCCCCCGGAGCAAAGCCATCCCATACGCAAACGTACTGGAACGGTGTGATGCATCAGCGCCAGGCGGCAGCTCAGGGGCCTTCCGGGTGCAGAACCGCTCATTCGGAAACTGCGGCGGCCTCCGGGAGACCGTCCACCCATTCCGCAAGGGGCTTTCCCCACACGCTTTGGCGAGGACACGTGAGTGTCTGGCTGCTGTGGTTGCGCTTGAAACTACATACCCGGAAGCTGCCAACTGCCGCTGCCAGATCCTTTCGCTGTGAGGCGCCGGTCGCCGTGCCGATCAGATGCAGCGGCATGACACCCGATCGGTCAGGCTTGACGAAGATGTCGTATCGGGTCGAATCGCCCTCGGCTGTTCTGTAGCCTGAAAGCTGATAGCCAGGAAGGGTTAGTTTCAGATCGATGGAGGATCCCGGACTGGGCGGTTGCGGTGCGTCGCCTTCATAGACCAACAGCACGCTCCGTTGGTCTTTCAGAACGTCATGAATCCCGAAATCCGCAGGTGATGCGTAGCTGATCGACATCCCGGTGGGGACACGAAGGCACGCGCCATGGAGGAAGTGATCGCAACTATAGCTCCACAGCGTTGCTTCCTGCCCATATGCGTATCCGGGTACAAGCGCAACAACAGGCGCAAGGAATCGCCAAACCCCCTTCTTGTTCATTGCCTCTCCCTTGAAATTCCGGCGCCGAGCGATACCCCCATTCTGCGACGATACGACTGCTGCAATCCACGCTCAGTGTGAATCCGCTGATACCCCCGCTGAAGCCTGCTGCGAGCGTGAAACCGGGCCCTTCCGTGAGGCGGCAATCATCTGGCTACGCGGACCGTGCTGCGCTCGACCCACACCGGCTGCTGTGCGCGCAATAGCATGAAGCGCACTTCTGCTTGCCACGCCGATGGAAAAAGAACCATAAAAAAGACGCAGCCTCGCGGCTGCGTCCATCGTGAGCCTGTTGCCGGGAGAGAGTCGGCGTCTGGGCTTACTTGACCTCAAACTCCTGCGGCGATCCAGCCGCCTTACCATCTACCATGACTTCCGCGCGGTACTTGCCCGCCGGCCAGCCATTGGCATTCTTGAAGGAAATATTGGTGGTCTCGGCACCGGTGGTATTGACCACCTGGTTCTGCTCACCGGCCACCTGGCCGTTCTGGAAGGTCAGCTTGGCCGCCACGTTGGCGTTGTTGGCGCTTCCATCGGTGCGGATCGAGACGATGATGTCGTCTTTCGGCGCGAACAGCGCGACCGAGGTGACGGTCTTGTCGGCTGCGGCGGTCTTGCCAACGGTAACGGCCGAAACGTTCACGCCTGCTGCAGCGGTCATCGGCTGCGGCGCGGCTTCCGTCATCGGCGCCGGCGCGGCCGGCGTCATCGCGGCGGGCTGCGCGTTGTTGTCAGCGGTGTCTTCTTTCTTCTTGCAGCCGGCCAGGGCCACGGTGGCCAGAAGCGCGGCGAGGACGGCAGTACTGATGGACGACTTCTTCATGTGAGGTTGCTCCCTTGTAGGTGATAGGCAGTACAGCGGATCAGGCTTTGGGCGGCAATTTCAGGGTCTGGCCCGGTTGGATCTTGTCCGGGTCGTCCAGTACATCGCGGTTGGCCTCGAAGATGCGCTTCCACGCATTGGCATCACCCAGTTCCTGCTTGGCGATCTTGGAGAGCGAATCGCCCTTCTGCACCGTGTAGGTGCCTCCGACCTTTTCCGCAGTGGTATCCACCGAGGAGGTCACGCCCGAGAAATCGACCTGATCGACTTTCTGCGCGGTGGTATCAACGCTGGCGCTGACACCGGAAAAGTCGACTTTCTTATCGGTACTCATCCATACACTCCCGTCTTGATTGACGACATGGGAGGCACGGTGTCACAGCCCTTGTTAATGGGGCATGGCGTGGATGTGAAGACGTGCGGAACGCCTACTGGCGCAGGTCGCGGACGGTGCGCGCCGGGGCGGCGATGCCCGGGCTGGCCCGCCACGGGTTGATGTCCAGCCCGCCGCGGCGGGTGTAGCGCGCTTCCACTTCCAGCCACTGCGGCTGGCAGCGCTGGGTGATCTCGCTGAAGATCCGCTCCACGCACTGCTCGTGGAACTCGGCGTGTTCGCGGTAGCTGATCAGGTATTTCAGCAGGCCGTCGCGGTCGATCTTCGGGCCGCGGTAGCGCACGCTGACACTGGCCCAGTCCGGCTGGCCGGTGACCGGGCAGTTGGACTTGAGCAGGGCCGAACTCAATGTTTCGGTGACCACCTCATCGGCATCGGCGAACAGGAACTCCGGGGCCGGCGGGCCGTAGCGCTCAATGGTCACCTCGCGCTCGTCCAAGGACTCGCCCTCGGCCTCTTCCACCAGCGGCGGCACCCCGAGCACCACCGTCACCACCGCCCCGGCACACGCCGACAGATCGCGGGTGATGCACAGGCGCGCCGCCTGGTCATCATCGAAACGCGTGCTGTTGAGCGAGTTGAGATACAGCTTGAACGACTTGGATTCGATCAGGTTCGGCGAGGTGCACGGCACGCTGACCGTGGCCACGGCCACACGCGGCTTGCCGCGCCCGTCCAGCCAGCTCAGCTCATAGGCCTGCCAGCGGTCATGGCCGACGAACGGCAGCGCCGCTTCGTCCAGGCCGATCTCCTCGCGGGCGCCGCGGCGCGGGATGGGGAAGAGCAGGCCGGGATCGTACTGCGACGGGTAAGCAACCTCGCGACCGAGGCTGGAGTCCTGGGGGGTATTCATGCCGCCATTTTACGCCGGTAGGCGCGCGGCGTCCGGCGGCGAAAACGAAGGGCCCCGGCCAACGGCCGGGACCTACCGTCGTTTCACCCCGCCGCAGGCACAGCCGGCGTCCCGTTGAGATAATCCAGGCTCACCTGCAGCAGCGCGCGCAGGCCCACATCCAGCGCCTTTTCGTCGAGCAGGAACTTAGGCGAATGATTGGCCGGCGCCGTGGCCGGATCGATCCCCTCGCTGGTGGAGCCGACGAAGAAGAACATCCCCGGCACCTGCTGGGCGTACAGCGAGAAGTCCTCGGCCCCCATCTGCAGCGGCGGCTCGTACACATTGCCCTCGCCCACCACGGCCTGCAGGCTCGGCAGCATCCGCGCGGTCAGTGCCGGATCGTTGGCCGTGGCCGGGTTGCCCTCGGACTCGTAGATCTCGGTTTCCGCCTTGGCCCCGTGTGCGGCGGCGGTGTGCTCGGCCACGTTGCGCAGGTCGGCGAAGATCTGCTGGCGCATGCCCTCGTCGAAGGTGCGGATGGTGCCGACCATCTCCACTTCATCGGGAATGATGTTGTAGCGGATGCCGCCCTTGATCGCGCCGAAGGTCACCACCGCCGGCTGCTTGGAGAGGTTGGCACGGCGGCTGACGATGGTCTGCGCGGTGCCGACCAGGTCGGCGGTGGCCACGATCGGGTCCACCCCGTTCCACGGCGCCGAGCCATGGGTCTGGCGGCCGATCACCTTGATCCCGAAACGATCCGACGCCGCCATCAGCGGGCCGCCACGCACCGCGATCTGGCCGGCCGGCACGCTGGAGAACACATGCAGGCCGAACACGGCTTCGGGCTTGAAGTCCTTGAACAGCCCTTCCTTGAGCATCATCGCCGCACCGCCCTCTTCCGGCGGCGGCGCGCCCTCTTCGGCGGGCTGGAAGATCAGCATGACCTCACCGGGCAGGTTCGCGCGCATCTTCACCAGCGCATCGGCCACGCCCAGCAGGGTGGCGGTATGGGCATCGTGGCCGCAGGCGTGCATCACTCCGACCGTCTCACCACGGTAGGTGCTGGTAGCCTTGGAAGCGAACGGCAGGCCGGTCTGCTCGGTCACCGGCAGCGCGTCCATGTCCGCGCGCAGGGCGATCCGGGGGCCAGGCTTGCCGCCCTTGATGATCGCCACCACGCCGTGGTGGGCGATGCCGGTCTGCGGCTTCAGGCCCATCGCGCGCAGGCGCTCGGTCACCTTGGCCGAGGTGCGTTCTTCGCGATTGGACAGCTCCGGGTGCTGGTGGAAGTCGCGGCGCCAGTCGATCACTTGGGCCTTGAGGCGGGTCGCGGCGGCGGCCACTTCCGGGCGTTCGGCGGGGGCGGCAGCAGCCAGGCCGGGGGCGGCCAGCAGCAGGGCGGACATCAACAGCGACAGACGGGGCATTGAAGGTCTCCACGGGTCAGAACGGCGGTCGAACCTGAATGTAGGGCATCAGCGCCGGACGCGCTGTAACTTTCTGCCCCGGCCAACGTTCATGGAGGGAACCTCACCCGTCACATCCGGTCTGATCGCCCGTCCCATCCGTCATGCATGAAAGGCCACGGGCGACGAGTATGCTTTGCGCCTAGCCAACCGGGCCCCCCGCCCTCCGCCAGCCCCCTCAGGAGTTATTGAATGTCGCGTTTCTGGAAGATCGTGCTGCTGGTGGTCGCAGTGCTGGTGATTGCCGTGGTCGGAATGCGCCTGATCGGCGGCAAGAAGGGGGATGCAGGCGGCCCGGCAGCTGAAGGGCGCCAGGGCGGTGATCCGGCCAATGCCGGCCCGGTCCCGGTCACGGTGATCGATGCCGTCCGCCAGGATGTGCCGGTCTACGCGAGCGCACTGGGCACGGTCGCGGCGATGAACACCGTCACCGTCAGCCCGCAGGTCGGCGGCCAGCTGATCAGCCTGAACTTCAAGGAAGGCCAGGAAGTGAAGAAGGGCGACCTGCTCGCGCAGATCGATCCGCGCACCCTGCAGGCCAGCTACGACGAGGCCGCGGCCGCCAAGCGCCAGAACCAGGCCCAGCTCGCCACCGCCCGCTCCAACTACCAGCGCTCCAATTCGGCCGAATACCGCCAGTACGTGGCCAAGACCGACCTGGATACCCAGCGCAACCAGGTGGCCCAGTTCGAAAGTGCCGTGGCCGCCAACGAGGCCAGCATGCGCGCCGCCCAGGTGCAGCTGCAGTACACCCGCGTGACCGCCCCGATTTCCGGCATCGCCGGTATCCGTGCGGTCGACGCCGGCAACATCGTCAGCGCCGGCACGGCGTTGGTGACGCTGACCCAGATCCACCCGATCCATGTCGTGTTCAACCTGCCCGAGCGCCAGCTGCCGGCCGTGCGCCAGGCCCAGGCCGCCGGCCCGGTGGACATCGCCGCACTGGACCGCAACGACGCGCACGTCCTTACCGACGGCGGAAAGCTGGATGTGGTGGACAACCAGATCAGCAGCGACAGCGGCACCTTCCGCGCGCGCGCCCTGTTCGACAACGAAGACAACTCGCTGTGGCCGGGCCAGTTCGTCAATGTCCGCATGCAGCTGCGCACCATCGCCGGCGGCGTGGTGATCCCGACCCAGGCCGTGATGCGCGGGCCGGACGGCGAATACGTCTACATCGTCAAGCCGGACAGCACCGTGGCCATGCAGACGGTGAAGAGCGGCGTGGAAGTCGGCGACAGCCAGGTGCAGATCACCGAGGGTCTGAAGGGCGGCGAGCGTGTCGTGAGCGAAGGCCAGTTCCGGCTCAAGCCAGGCGCCAAGGTGACCGCGCTCAAGCCGGGCGAAACCCCGGCCGCACCCACCGAAGCCGAGCTCAAGGCCGCCCAGCAGCAGGGTGGCGGTGGACGCCGCGGTGGCGGTCCGCGCTGATCGCGCCCGCCCCACGTTCCTGACGCCGGCCCATGCGCCGGCGTTCGCCTGATCCAACGCAGCACGACGCACCAGCAAGGACCCGCCCGTGGGCTTTTCGACGATTTTCATCCGCCGCCCGATCGCCACCTCGCTGCTGATGGCGGGCCTGCTGCTGCTCGGCATCCTCGGCTACCGCCAGCTGCCGGTGTCGGCGCTGCCCGAGATCGATGCGCCCAGCCTGGTGGTGACCACCCAGTACCCCGGTGCCAACGCGGTCACCATGGCCTCGCTGGTGACCACGCCGCTGGAGCGCCAGTTCGGGCAGATATCCGGGCTGGAGATCATGACCTCCGATTCGTCGGCGGGGCTGTCCACGATCATCCTGCAGTTCTCGATGGACCGCGACATCGACATCGCCGCGCAGGATGTGCAGGCCGCGATCCGCCAGGCCACCCTGCCCTCCTCGCTGCCCTACCAGCCGGTCTACAACCGGGTGAACCCGGCCGACGCGGCGATCGTTACCCTCAAGCTCACCTCCGACACGCGCCCGTTGCGCGACGTCAACAACTACGCCGACTCCATCCTCGCCCAGCGCCTGTCGCAGGTGCAGGGCGTCGGCCTGGTGTCCATCGCCGGCAACGTCCGCCCGGCCGTGCGCATCCAGGTCAACCCGGCGCAGCTGTCCAACATGGGCCTGACCCTGGAAGAACTGCGCAGCGCGCTGACCCAGGCCAACGTCAACGCGCCCAAGGGTTCGCTCAACGGCAAGACCCAGTCCTACTCGATCGGCACCAATGACCAGCTGACCAGCGCCGCCGAGTACCGCGACACCATCATCAGCTACAAGAACGGCCGCCCGGTGCGCCTGTCCGATGTGGCCAACGTGATCGACGGCGTGGAGAACGACCAGCTGGCCGCGTGGGCCGATGGCAAGCCGGCGGTGCTGCTGGAAGTGCGCCGCCAGCCGGGCGCGAATATCGTGCAGACCGTGGAGCGCATCCGGGCGCTGCTGCCGCAGCTGCAGAACGTGCTGCCGGCCGACGTGCACCTGGACATCTTCAACGACCGCACCGAGACCATCCGCGCCTCGGTGCATGAAGTGCAGTTCACCCTGATCCTCACCATCGGCCTGGTGGTCGCGGTGATCTTCGTGTTCCTGCGCCGCTTGTGGGCCACCATCATCCCCTCGGTGGCGGTGCCGCTGTCACTGGCCGGCACCTTCGGTGTGATGGCGTTTGCCGGGATGTCGCTGGACAACCTCTCGCTGATGGCGCTGGTGGTGGCCACCGGCTTCGTGGTCGACGATGCGATCGTGATGATCGAGAACATCGTGCGTTACATCGAACAGGGCAAGAGCGGGCCGGAAGCGGCCGAGATCGGCGCGCAGCAGATCGGCTTCACCGTGCTCTCGCTGACCATCTCGCTGGTGGCGGTGTTCCTGCCGCTGCTGCTGATGCCCGGCGTCACCGGCCGCCTGTTCCACGAATTCGCCTGGGTGCTGAGCATCGCGGTGACGCTGTCGATGCTGATCTCGCTGACGCTCACCCCGATGATGTGCGCCTACCTGCTCAAGCCCGATGCGCTGCCCGAAGGCGAGGATGCGCACGAGCGCGCCGCCGCGGCGGGCAGGACCACCGTGTGGTCGCGCACCGTCGGCCTGTACGAGCGCAGCCTGGACTGGGTGCTGGATCACCAGCCGCTGACCCTGGCCGTCGCCGCCGGCGCACTGGTACTGACCGTGGTGCTGTACATCGTGATCCCCAAGGGGCTGCTGCCCGAGCAGGACACCGGGCTGATCACCGGCGTGGTGCAGGCCGACCAGAACATCGCCTTCCCGCAGATGGAGCAGCGCACCAAGGCCGTGGCCGAAGCGCTGCGCAGCGATCCGGCAGTGACCGGTGTCTCGGCCTTCATCGGCGCCGGCACCATGAACCCCACGCTCAACCAGGGCCAGTTGTCGATCGTGCTCAAGGAGCGCGGCGACCGCGATGGGCTCGACAAGATCCTGCCGCGGCTGCAGAAGGCCGTCGCCGGCATTCCCGGTGTGGCGCTGTACCTCAAGCCGGTGCAGGACGTCACCCTGGATACCCGCGTGGCCGCGACCGAGTACCAGTACTCGTTGTCGGACGTGGACAGCGCGCAGGTCGCGCTGCAGGCCACCCGCCTGACCGAGGCGCTGCGCCAGCGGCCGGAACTGGCCGACGTGGACAACAACCTGTCCAACCAGGGCCGCGCGCTCGAGCTGACCATCGACCGCGACAAGGCCAGCGTGCTTGGCGTGCCGATGCAGACCATCGACGACACCCTGTACGACGCCTTCGGCCAGCGCCAGATCTCCACCATCTTCACCGAGCTCAACCAGTACCGCGTGGTGCTGGAAGTGGCCCCGGAGTTCCGTACCAGCACCGCGCTGATGAACCAGCTGGCGGTGGCCTCCAATGGCGCTGGCGCACTGACCGGCAGCAATGCCACCAACTTCGGCCAGGTCACCTCGTCCAACTCGTCCACCGCCACCGGCATCGGCGCGCAGAACACCGGCATTCCGGTCGGCGCCGGCAACATCATCCCGCTGGCGGCGCTGGCCGAGGGCAAGGTCACCAGTACCCCGCTGGTGGTCAGCCACCAGCAGCAGTTGCCCGCGGTCACGGTGTCGTTCAACATCGCGCCGGGCTACTCCCTGTCCGATGCGGTCAAGGCGATCGAAGAGACCAAGGCCGGCCTGGACATGCCCTCGCAGGTGCATGCGCAGTTCATCGGCAAGGCCGCCGAGTTCACGGGCAGCCAGACCGACGTGGTGTGGCTGCTGCTGGCCTCGCTGGTGCTGATCTACATCGTGCTGGGCGTGCTGTATGAGAGCTACATCCATCCGTTCACCATCATCTCCACCCTGCCCCCGGCCGGCGTCGGCGCCCTGCTGGCGCTGATGGTGTGCGGGCTGCCGTTGTCGGTGGACGGCATCGTCGGCATCGTGCTGCTGATCGGCATCGTCAAGAAGAACGGCATCATGATGGTCGACTTCGCGATCGAGGCCCGCCGCACCGGTGCCAACGCGCATGAAGCGATCCGTCGTGCCTGCCTGCTGCGCTTCCGCCCGATCATGATGACCACCGCTGCCGCGATGCTCGGCGCATTGCCGCTGGCGCTGGGCACCGGCATCGGCTCGGAACTGCGCCGCCCGCTGGGCATCGCCATCGTCGGCGGCCTGCTGCTCTCGCAGCTGGTGACGCTGTACACCACGCCGGTGATCTACCTGTACATGGAGCGCTTCTCCGAGCGCCTGCGCCAGCGCCGCGAACAGCGTGCGCTGCGCCATGGCCATGGCCCGGTGCAGGAGCCGCAAGCGTGATGATGAGCACCGCAGGCCGTTGCGGAGGCGTTCGATGAACATCTCCGGCCCGTTCATCCGCCGCCCGATCGGCACCGCCCTGCTGGCCATCGGCCTGTTCGTGGTCGGCGTGATCTGCTACCTGCAGCTGGGCGTGTCGGCACTGCCGAACATCCAGATCCCGGTGATCTTCGTGCACGCCAACCAGGCCGGCGCGGATGCCACGACCATGGCCTCCACGGTGACCGCGCCGCTGGAACGCCACCTCGGCCAGCTGCCGGGCATCGACCGCATGCGCTCGTCCAGCTCGGAAGGCAGCTCGCTGGTCTTCATGATCTTCCAGAGCGACCGCGACATCGATTCGGCCGCGCTGGATGTGCAGACCGCGATCAACTCGGCCCAGGCCGACCTGCCCGCCGGGCTGGGCACGCCGATGTTCCAGAAGGCGAACCCGAACGATGACCCGGTCATCGCGATCGCGCTGACCTCGGAAACGCAGTCGGCTGATGATCTCTACAACGTCGCTGATTCGCTGCTGGCCCAGCGCCTGCGCCAGATCACCGGCGTGTCCTCGGTGGATATCGCCGGTGCCTCCACGCCGGCCGTGCGCGTGGACGTCAACCTGCGCCTGATGAACGCCCTCGGCCTGACCGCCGATGACCTGCGCAACGCGGTGCGCGCGGCCAACGTGACCTCGCCGACCGGCTTCCTCACCGATGGCAACACCACCACCGCGATCATCGCCAACGACTCGGTGGCGCGCGCAGCCGACTTCGCCCAGCTCGTCATCAAGACCGCCGACAACGGCCGCGTGATCCGCCTGCAGGACATCGCCAACGTCTACGACGGGCAGCAGGATGCCTACCAGGCCGCGTGGTTCAACCACAAACCGGCGGTGGTGATGTACGTGTTCACCCGCGCCGGTGCCAACATCGTGGAAACCGTGGACCGGGTGAAGGCGCAGATCCCGACCCTGCGCGACTACCTGGAACCGGGCACCACGCTCACCCCCTATTTCGACCGCACCCCGACCATCCGCTCCTCGCTGCATGAAGTGCAGATCACCCTCCTGATCGCACTGGCGATGGTGGTGCTGACCATGGCGCTGTTCCTGCGCCGGCTGGCACCGACCCTGATCGCGGCAGTGACCGTGCCGCTGTCGCTGGCCGGTGCGGCACTGGTGATGTACGTGCTGGGCTTCACCCTGAACAACCTGAGCCTGCTGGCGCTGGTGATCGCGATCGGCTTCGTGGTCGATGATGCGATCGTGGTGATCGAGAACATCATGCGCCACCTCGATGAAGGCATGACGCGCATGCAGGCCGCCCTCACCGGTGCGCGCGAGATCGGTTTCACCATCGTCTCGATCACCGCCTCGCTGGTGGCGGTGTTCATCCCGCTGCTGTTCGCCAAGGGCATGATGGGCGCGTTCTTCCGCGAGTTCACCGTCACCCTGGTGGCGGCCATCGTGGTCTCGATGGTCATCTCGCTCACCCTGACCCCGGCGCTGTGCAGCCGCTTCCTGAGCGCGCATGCCGACGCCGGCGCACCCAGTCGCTTCGGCCGCCTGCTCGATGCCGGCCACGACCGCATGCTGCGGATCTACGTCAAGCTGCTCGACTTCTCGCTGCGTCATGCATTGCTGCTGTCGCTGACCCCGTTGCTGCTGATCGGCGCGACCATCTTCCTGTTCGGCGCGGTCAAGAAGGGCGCGTTCCCGCCCCAGGACACCGGCCTGATCTGGGGCCGCGCGAACTCCAGCGCCACGGTCTCCTTCGAGGATATGGTCAACCGCCAGCGGCGCATCACCGACATGCTGATGGCCGACCCGGCGGTGAAGACCGTGGGCGTGCGCCTGGGCAGTGGCCGCCAGGGCTCCAGCGCGCAGTTCAACGTTGAACTGAAATCACGCAAGGACGGGCGCCGCGAAACCACCGCTCAGGCCCTGGCGCGCTTGAGCGCCAAGGCCGACCGCTACCCCGATCTGCAGCTGCGCCTGCGTGCCATCCAGGATCTGCCCAGCAATGACGGCGGGGGGGCCAGCCAGGGCGCGCAGTACCGCGTCTCGCTGCAGGGCAACGACCTGGCCCAGCTGCAGGAGTGGCTGCCCAAACTGCAGGCCGCGCTGAAGAAGAACCCGAAGCTGGCCGACGTCGGCACCGACGTGGACAGCGCCGGCCTGCGCCAGAACATCGTGATCGACCGCGCCAAGGCCGCTCGCCTGGGTGTGTCGGTCGGTGCCATCGATGGCGCGCTTTACGGCGCCTTCGGCCAGCGCCAGATCTCCACGATCTACTCGGACATCAACCAGTACAGCGTGGTGGTCAACGCCCTGCCCGAGCAGACCGCGACACCGGGCGCGCTGGACCAGATCTACGTGCGGGCCGGCAATGGCGAGATGGTGCCGATCACAGCGGTCGCCGAACAGGTGCCAGGGTTGGCGCCGTCGCAGATCACCCACGAAAACCAGTACACCACGATGGACCTGAGCTACAACCTCGCCCCCGGCACCAGCATGGGCGAGGCCAAGGCGATCATCGACAGCACGGTCAATGGCATGCGCATGCCTGGCGACATCCGCCTGGCCGAGGATGCCGGGTTCGGTTTCGATTCGGACCCGATGGCGATGCTGATCCTGGTGATGGCGGCCATCATCACCGTCTACCTGGTGCTGGGCATGCTGTATGAAAGCCTGATCCACCCGGTCACCATCCTGTCCACGCTGCCGGCGGCGGGCGTGGGCGCGCTGCTGGCGCTGTATGGCACCAACACCGAGCTGTCGGTGATCTCGATGATCGCGCTGGTGCTGCTGATCGGCATCGTCAAGAAGAACGCGATCATGATGATCGACTTCGCGGTGGTGGCGCAGCGCGAGCATGGCAAGACGCCGCTGGAAGCCGCACGCGAAGCCAGCATCGTGCGCTTCCGCCCGATCATGATGACCAGCATGGTGGCGATCCTGGCCGCGGTGCCGCTGGCGATCGGGCTGGGCGAAGGCTCCGAACTGCGCCGCCCGCTGGGCATCGCGATGATCGGCGGCCTGCTGTTCTCGCAGAGCCTGACCCTGCTCAGCACCCCGGCGCTGTACGTGATCTTCTCGTGCCTGCGCGAGCGCTGGGTGGCTCGCCGGGCGCGGCGCCGTGAGAAGCGTGCGTTGAAACGGGCCGCTGCCGCGCGATGAAGGCAGTGCGTCTGCAGTGAGTGGCCCCTGCGCGGCGGGGTACCGACCGTGGGTCGGCATCCCGCCGGATTGACGCCTCCGGCCCAAAAGAGAACAATTCGCATCAGCCACGGTCCTGCACTGCCCCCCGCGATGCCCCGCTGCCGCTGACGCGGCACGCCTGACGACTCAGCCACCCCTCTATTTCCGCCTTCTTCTGATCGCGGACGGTGTGCTGCTGTCCGCGGAGGACCCCCACAACATGCGCCAGTCTGTGTCTTCGCTCCCGGCCGTGGTGCCGGGCCGCCGTGCCCTGCGCCCGGCCCTGCTCGCTCTTTCCCTGGCCGCGGCCTGCACCGCCCACGCCCAGTCCGCACCGGATGGCGGCGTCCGGACGCGCTCGGCCACCGACCTGGATGCGATCAAGGTCACCGCCGAACGCACCCATACCGACACCGGCGCCCTGGGCGACCGTGCCGTGCGCGATACCCCCTTCGCGATCTCGGTGGTCGGCCGCGAGGACATCGAGAAGCGCCAGGTGGTCTCGCTTGGCGAGGCCTTCCTCACCGATCCGTCCGTGGTCACCCAGGTCAGCGCCTACGCCAGCGGCTGGAGCTCGCCGATCCGCAACCGCGGCATCGATCTGAGTTACGACAGCTACCGCGTCAACGGCCTGCAGGTCTCTTCGTGGGGCACCGAGTGGCCGCTGGAAGTGATGGAGCAGGTGGAACTGCTGAAGGGTCCCGGTGGCTTCATGTATGGCTTCGGCCAGCCCGGCGGCATCGTCAACTACGTGACCAGGAAGCCGACCGAGGTCACCACGCTGTCGGCGCAGCTCGGCTGGCGCGAGGCGGGCATCGTCAGCGGCCAGGTCGATGTGGGCGGGCGCTTCGGCAACGAAGACATGTTCGGCTACCGCTTCAATGCGTACCAGGAGAAAGGCGAGACCTTCAACGGCGGCGAGGTGAACCGCAAGGTCGGCGCGCTGTCGCTGGATGCACGCCTGAGCGACCGCCTCACCTGGACCTTCGACGGCGTGTTCCAGTCGCGCGATCTCAGCAACGAATCCCCGCAGTACTACTTCATCGGCCTGACCGAGCTGCCGCGCCCGCTGGCCGGCGACATCGACAACAGCATCGACGGCAGCTACTACGACACCCGCTCCAGCCTGCTCTCCACCGCGTTGAACTGGCAGATCAACAGCGACTGGAAGGCCAGCCTGAGCTATGGCGTGACCACCTCCTGGAATGACGTCAACAAGATCTTCGCCTACATCGATGACGTCAACGGCGACTACGACATCAACACCTACGAGCTCGGCGGCAAGAGCGAGTGGAAGCTGGCCCAGGCCATCGTGCAGGGCCGCTTCCAGACCGGCCCGCTGTCGCACCAGGTCGTTGCCGGCGTCTCCCACCAGACGGGCCTGGGCTGGGACCGCCCGTACGAATGGAACACGCTCGGCCGCGGCAACATCTATCAGCGTCCGACGCTGCGCCATGATGCGGTCGGCTCACGCGTGCTCAGCCGCGGCAGCGAAACCGTGCAGCAGGCGGTGTTCGTGAGCGACACCGTCAGCTTCGCCGATGGCTGGTCGCTGCTGGCCGGCGCGCGCTACAACGACTTCGAAAACAAGGGCGCGTACCACACCTATCCGGTCACCCCGACCTACGCCCTGATGTACAAGCCGACCGATGCCGTGACGCTGTATGCCAGCTACGTCGAATCGCTGGAAGCCGGCAGCCGCGTGGGCAGCGATTACATCAACGCCGGCGACGTGCTCGACCCCACCATCAGCAAGCAGTACGAGATCGGCGCCAAGATCGAGTACCCGCGCTGGAGCGCCAATGCGGCCGCCTTCCGATTGGAGCGCGGCGCGAACATCGACCTGATCACGTCCGCCGGCAAGCTGCTGGTGCAGGACGGCATCACCCTGTACGAAGGCGTGGAAGTCAGTGGCGATGTGCGCCTGACCGATGCCTTCACCCTCGGTGGCGGCGTGACCTGGCTGGACCCGACCTACGACAAACTCTCCCCGGGCAGCGCCAGCCAGGAAGGCAACCGCACCGCCGGCGCGGCCCGCTGGCAGGGCGTGCTGCACGCCGACTACAGCATCCCGCAGATCGAGGGCCTGAGCGTGTACGCACTGGCCCGCTACTACGGCGACGTCTACTACGACGCCGACAACACGCTCAAGCTGCCCGACTACACGCTGGTCAACGCCGGCGTGGGCTACCGCATGCAGGCCGCCGGCCATCCGGTCACCTGGCGCGCCGGCGTGGAGAACCTGGCCAACAAGAAGTACTGGTCCAACGCAGGCGTGGGCCTGCCGCGCACCTTCGCGGTGAGCGTGCGGTTCGATATGTAAATTGCACCGGTCCCGCTTTTCGATGCGCACCGACCCACTGTCGGAGGGTCGGCGTGGGTGGGTGGACGGGACCGTTTCGCGCCATGGATGGCGCGAATCGAGCTTACAAGGACGTACTTGCTGCGTGTCCCGGCAACCCACCCACGCCGACCCAGCCCCGCAGACAGAGGTGTCCCCTTCACCCCGCTCCGGCAATAATGGTGGCCTGCCTTCCGCCGAGTCGCCATGCCTTCGTTCGAAACCCGCGTCAGCCGCCTGTGGGCGCATGAGAAGGCCAGCTATGGCCTGCGGGTGTTCATCGCGCTGTCCGCGGCGATGGGGCTGTGCTGGTATCTGGACCAGCTGCCTGCGCTGCCCGGCGTGTTCCTGGGCATCATCGCCAGCGCGATCGCCGAGACCGACGACAACTGGTGGGGCCGGATCAAATCGGTGGCGCTGTCGCTGCTGTGCTTCGTGGCCGCCGCCGCCGCGGTCGTGCTGCTGTTCCCGCATCCGTGGTGGTTCATCACCGCATTGGCGGTCGCGACCTTCGGGCTGACCCTGCTCGGCGCGCTCGGCGAGCGCTATGCCTCGATCGCGCAGGCCACGGTAACGCTGGCCATCTACACCATGATCGGGCTGGAGCAGCACGGCGCGGCCGATCTGTCCCAGGCGATCAATGCGGTCAGTCACCTGCTGGCCGGTGCGGTCTGGTACGCGTTGCTCTCGATCCTGTGGACCGCCCTGTTCGCCAATCGCCCCGTTCGCGAGCGGGTGGCGCGCCTGTACCTGGAGCTGGGCCGCTACCTGCAGCTCAAGGCCGATCTGTTCGAACCGGTGCGCGATGCCGACGTGCAGAAGCGCCAGCTGGCCCTGGCCGAGCAGAACCGGCGCGTGGTGGAGGCGCTGAACATCGCCAAGACCGCGATCCTGGCGCGCTTTGGCCGCTCCGGCCGGCCCGGCGTGCAGTCCGGCCTGTACCTGCGCCTGTATTACATGGCCCAGGACTTCCACGAACGCGCCAGCTCCTCGCACTACCCCTACGGCGCCCTGACTGAAGCGTTCTTCCACAGCGACGTGCTGTACCGCTGCCAGCGCCTGCTTGCGCTGCAGGGTGAGGCCTGCGCCAACCTCGGCCAGGCAATCCGCCTGCGCCAGCCGTTCCAGTACGGCGAGCGCACCAAGCAGGCCACCGCCGACCTGACCGATTCGCTCACCTGGCTGCGCGCCCAGCACAACCCGCAGTGGCAGCGTCTGCTGGCCTCGCTGGAACTGCTCGGCCACAACCTGCAGAGCATCGAACGTCGCCTGTCCGAGGCCGAGAAATCCGAGTCCACCCTGGACAACGTCGATACCCGCCTGCGCGATACCAACCCGCACACCCTGCGCGAGATGGGCGTGCGCATCCGCCAGCAGCTCACGCCCGGCTCGGTGCTGTTCCGGCATGGCCTGCGCATGGCGCTGGCGCTGATCGTCGGTTTCGCCGCGATCCGCCTGTTCAACGCCCAGAACGGCTCGTGGGTACTGCTCACCATCGTGTTCGTGTGCCGCCCACACTTCGGTGCGACCCGCCAGCGGTTGGCGCAACGGATCGCCGGCACGCTGATCGGTCTGGTGCTGACCTGGGCGTTGATGCAGCTGTTCCAGGACCTGCGCATCGAACTGCTGATCGCGCTGCTCTCGGCACTGCTGTTCTTCTTCACCCGCAGCGATCGCTACCTGGTGGCCTCGGCGGCGATCACGGTGATGGCACTGACCTGCTTCAACCTGATCGGCGATGGCTTCCTGCTGATCTGGCCGCGCCTGGTGGATACGCTGCTGGGCTGCGCGATCGCCGCGGCGGCCGCCTTCCTGATCCTGCCCGACTGGCAAGGCCGGCGACTGAACCTGGTGATGGCGCGTGTGCTCGACAACTGCGCCAAGTACCTGCACGCCGTGCTCGGCCAGTACGGCAGCGGCATGCAGGACGACCTGGCGTACCGTATCGCGCGCCGTGACATGCACAACGCCGATGCGGCGCTGTCCACTGCGTTGTCGAACATGCTGCGCGAGCCTGGTCACGTGCGCCGCAATCTGGATGCCGGCTTCCGCTTCCTGGCGCTGTCCAACACCCTGCTCGGCCATCTCTCCGCACTGGGCGCCCACCGCACCCAGCTGGACAGCTACGGCCAGGATCCGCTCGCGCTGTCTGGCGGCGAACGGGTGCAGCAGGCGATGCAGCAGATCGCGCGCGCGCTGGAGCAGCGCGAACCGGTGGCCGAAGACGCCAACGAGGGCGACCGGGCCCTGGCCGAGCAGCTGGAGCAGATCCCGGACGACATGCCGCCCAAGCTGCAGCTGATCCGCACCCAGATGGGGCTGATGCTGCGCCTGCTGCCCAAGCTGCGCAGTGCCGCCAACGAGGCCGCGCGCACGCTGGGGTAGGTATCGACCGTTGGCCGCTACGGATGTTGAACGTCTCACGACCCACGGTCGTGAGCGACCGCCCCGGGGCGACGCGCGCCGCTGCCATGCTGCGCCAACAGGGAGAATGCTAGGCTGCGCCGGTTCGCAAGGAGTCTCCATGTCCGGCCATAGTCAGTTCGCTCTGCTCAGGCAACGCCGTTTCCTGCCGTTTTTCATCGTCCAGTCGCTGGGCGCGTTCAACGACAACGTCTACCGCCAGGCAATCATCGCGCTGCTGTTCTTCCTCGGCACGCCGATCGAAGAGCGCTCGCTGTATACCAACCTGGCGCCGGCGATCTTCATCCTGCCGTACTTCCTGTTCTCGGCGCTGGCCGGGCAGATCGCGGAGAAGCTGGAGAAATCGCGGCTGATCGTGATCACCACGACCATGGAAATCGCGATCATGTCGCTGGCCGCACTCGGTTTCCTGACCGAGAGCATGCCGGTGTTGCTGGTCGCGCTGTTCTGCACCGGCATGCAGTCCACCCTGTTCGGGCCGGTGAAGTACTCGGTGCTGCCCTCGATCCTCAAGCCCGAGGAGCTGACCGGCGGCAATGGCCTGGTCGAGATGGGCACCTCGCTGTCGATCCTCACCGGGATGATCGCCGGGGGCCTGATCTTCGCGGTGTCCGGCAGCCATGGCCCGATCGTCGCCGCGACCGCCGTGATCGTACTGGCCGTGGCGGGCAACCTCACCGCGCGGATGATCCCGAAGGTCGATGCCGGCGCGCCGGATCTGAAGATCAACTGGAATCCGCTGCCCGAGTCGCTGGCGGTGCTGCGCATGGCCAAGAAGCAGAAGGCCGTGCGCAACGCGATTCTCGGCGTGTCCTGGTTCTGGTTCGTGGGCACGATGCTGACCTCACAGCTGCCGACCTATGCCGAGGTCAACCTCGGTGGCGGCTCCCTGCTCTACATCTTCGCGCTGGCGCTGTTTTCGCTGGGTACCGGCACCGGTTCGCTGCTGTGCGAAAAGCTGTCCGGGCGCACCGTGGAGATCGGCCTGGTGCCGCTGGGCGCGTTCGGCATGACCGCCTTCATGCTCGACCTGTACTTCGCCCGCGTCGGCGAAGCCGCCGCGGCCGGGCTGTCGATCTGGCAGTTCGTGCAGGCCCCGGGCAGCGCGCGCATCATCATCGATCTGATCGGCATCGGCCTGTTCACCGGCTTCTTCGTGGTGCCGTTGTTCGCCCTGATCCAGAGCCGCACGGCCAAATCGGAAATGTCGCGCGTGTTCGCCGCGCTCAACATCCAGAACTCGGGCTTCATCGTCCTGGCCGCCGGCCTGGGCCTGCTCACCCAGCGCGTGCTGGACTGGACCATCCCGCAGCTGTTCCTGGCCCTGGCGATCGCCAATGCCGTGGTGTCGATCTACATCTTCACGATCGTGCCCGAGTTCCTGATGCGCTTCCTCAGCTGGGTGATGGTGCGCGCGCTGTACCGGCTGCGTCCGCACGGCATCGAAGCCAACGTGCCGGACGAGGGAGCGGCACTGATCGTATGCAACCACGTCAGCTACATGGACGCGCTGATCCTGTCGGCGACCCTTCCGCGCCCCGTGCGCTTCGTCATGTACTACAAGATCTTCAACATCCCGGTGATGCGCTGGATCTTCCGCACCGCCAAGGCGATCCCGATTGCCGGCGTACGTGAGGATCCGGCGTTGATGCAGGCCGCGTTCGATGAGGTGGACAAGGCGCTGGCCGAGGGCGAGCTGGTCTGCATTTTCCCCGAGGGCGCGTTGACCCGCGATGGGCAGATGGGCGCGTTCAAATCGGGCGTGGAGAAGATCCTGGCGCGTCGCCCGGTACCGGTGGTGCCGATGGCGTTGCGCGGAATGTGGTCGAGCATGTGGAGCCGCCGCGACACGCGCCTGGGCCGCATGCGTGTGCCACGCCGTTTCCGCGCGCATGTCGAGGTCGTCGCATCCGCGCCGATCGCCGGCGAGGTCGCCACCGCGCCGATGCTGGAAACCCAGGTCAGGCAACTTCGCGGCGATCAGGCATGAGCCCTGCCCTGCCTGCATGTAACCGTATACATAGAGGCAGGCACATCGGTTAGATTACCGCCCGGGACACCTCGTACGCACCCACCCACCCAAGCAAATGGAGTTTCGCTGATGAATGCCACCGCCCCCCTGCCGCCCGCCCCGGGCAGCATCCCGAATCACCTGATCTGGTCGATCGTCGTCACCATCCTGGCGTTCTTCGTGTGCTGCCTGTCGTGCCTGAGCTTCCCGGGCATCGTCACCGGTGTGGTCGCAATCGTGTTCGCCAGCAAGGTCAACGGCCTGCTCAACCAGGGCGACCTGGAAGGCGCACGTCGTGCCTCCAAGAACGCCAAGATCTGGGCCTGGGTCACCACCGGCTTCCTGATCGCCGGCGTGGTGCTGTTCGTGATCTCGCTGGCCTTCATGGGCGTGGACGGTTACATGGAACAGATGCAGCAGTTCCAGCAGCAGATCGAAAGCGCCAGCTGATGATCGCGCTGCACGGCAGGCGCTGGTTGCTGGCGGCGTTGCCGCCGGCCGCATTGGCGGCCGGTGCGGGGGTCTGGGTGCTGCGGCACTACGACCCCAACAGCGCCAGCAGTCCGTTCCCGCCGTGCAGCTTTCTGGCGGTCACCGGGTATTACTGCATCGGCTGCGGGCTGACGCGTGCATTGCACGCGCTGGCCCACGGCGATGTGGTCACCGCGTTCTCGATGAATCCGCTGGCCATGCTGATGCTGGCCATCGCCCCGCTGGTACTTGGTTGGGCACTGGGCTGGCGGCCACGCGCGCTGCAGCCGCTGATCACGCTGCTGATGAAGCCCGCCTTCTGGCTGATCCTGCTGCCCGCGTACTGGATCGCACGCAACCTGCCGTGGGTGCCGTTTACCTGGTTGGCGCCGGGCTGAGCCTACCGCTAGGTGACCCAACCGGCGATCACCAGCAGCGCCAGCACCGCCATCCACAGCAGCAGCATGCGCCACACCAGGCTCATCGCATCGCGCAGCTCCGGCAGACGACGCCACACCGGCACCATCCCCGCATCACTGTAATCGTGCGCATCCTCGCGCAGCTCGGCGCTCACGCTTGCCCGCGCGACCGCACCGAGGAAGTGTGTCGAGGCCGACCACTGATTGCCGTGCGCCTCGCGCCAGGCCTTGAACGCGGTATCGAAATTGCCGACCAGCGCCATCGACAGCGACATCAGCTGCGCGACCGGCCACTCCAGCCAGGCCAGCACGCCGCGCGCACCGGCGACCGCTTCCACGCTGGCCAGCGAGCGCATCGGGCCAACCGCCAGCGAGGCCAGCAGGCGATACAGCAGCGCGCCGACCGGGCCCAGCAGCAGGAACCAGAACAGCACCGCGAACCAGCGCCTCAGCGCGTTGAGCACGGTTGCTTCGACCAGCGAGGGGACGTCTTCCTGCAGGCTGCCACCGGCGGACTGCAACTGCGCGATCGCCAGGTGGCGTGCGTGGGGGTCATCGGCGTCGATCACCGCCTCGACATCGCGGTCCAGGTCGCGCGGGCCCCAGCACATCACCAGCACCAGCACGCCCAACAACAGCGACGGCAGGCCGTAGACGCGGTCATCGAACAGCCACTGCAGCAGGCCCAGCGCTGCCACGAACGGCAGCACCGCCAGCCAGGCGCCCTTGCGGCCGCGCCAGACCCCGTCTTCGGCGGCGTGCCGGCCCAGCCACTGCAGCCAGCGCCGGTACAGGCCGAAACGCCGCAGCGCGACGGCCGCGCCCGGCGCGACATGGCCCAGGGCCAAGGCAACCAGCACGGCGACCAGGGTGGTGAACATGTAAGCCTCCGGCTCGGGACGTGGGACGCGCCGCTACTATGCCTTGCGGCCCGGCAATTCCCCGGGCCGTTGGTAATGTACCGCGCCGCGTGTTCAGCCTGCGGCAACGGCAGGCGACGGTCAGGCGATCTGCTGGCGGTACCAGTGCTCGATCAGGCTGCGCGAGATCGAGATCGGCGGGGACAGGCGGATGCCTTCGCCGTCATCCTCGACATCCCGGGCCAGGGCGGCGCCCACTTCCTCGGCGGTGAACCAGCGCGCATCTTCCAGCTCGCCGTTCACGGTCGGTACGTCGTCTTCGGCCGTGGCGGCGAAGCCCAGCATCAGCGCGCCCGGGAACGGCCATGGCTGGGTGCCCAGGTAGCGGCACTCGCGCACGCGCACCCGGCTCTCCTCGAAGACCTCACGGACCACGGTCTGCTCCAGGGATTCACCAGGCTCGACGAAGCCGGCCAACACCGAATAACGGCGCGGGGCCCAGTTCGCCTGGCGGCCGAGCAGCAGCCGGCCCTGGTTCTCCACGGCCACGATCACCGCCGGATCGACCCGGGGGTAGTGTTCGGTGGCGCACTGGCCACACCGGCCGACGAAGCCGCCGCGGCTGAAGGTCACCGCGCCGCCGCACACCCCGCAGAAGCGGGTGCGCGACTGCCAGTAGGACATGCCCCGGGCGTAACAGAAGGCGGTGGAATCGGCGATGGACCAGGTCGCGGCGGACTGGCGCAGGTCGACCCGCTGCGGCGCCGTCACCGACAGCCCGGCGGCCTCCATCGAGAACCACGCCTGCTCGCCGCGCAGGCCGAGGAAGATCGCGGTGCCCGGGCCACCGCCCAGATCCGCGCCGGTCAGCGGCAGCGGCTGACCATCGTGGCCGGCCAGCGCGGTGCCGTCCTGGTCGAGCACCAATACACGCGCGTCCGGCCACAGGCGCAACAACGCATCGGCGTCATCGCGCAGGGTATCGGCGCGCTCCAGCGGCTCGCTGACGAAAGCGAAACCGGAAAGCTGCGAAGAGAATTTGGACATCGCAAGAGCCTGCCCACATTCGGCGGGACTGGCAAGCGGCAACCGACCGTCAGGCCGGTTGCGCGCACATCACATGCTGAAACTGCTGCCGCAGCCGCAGGTGGTCTTGGCGTTCGGATTGCGGATCACGAACTGCGCGCCGGTCAGGCTTTCGGTGTAATCCACCTCGGCGCCCATCAGGTACTGCAGGCTCAGCGGATCGACCAGCAGCGTGACGCCGGCGGTATCCACCGCCAGATCGTCCTCGGCGCGGTTCTCATCGAACTCGAACCCGTACTGGAAGCCGGAACAACCGCCGCCTTCGATGTAGACGCGCAGGGCGAGGGCAGCGTTGCCCTCATCCTGGATCAGCTCCTTGACCTTGGCCGCAGCGGCCTCGGTGAAGTTCAGCGGACGGTCCAGGGACTGGTAGTTCGGCGCGGCGGCGGGAGCGCCGGGCAGGGAAACAAGCGTGCTCATGCCCCCAGCATGGGGGTGCATGAGCACGGTTTCAAGTTGTCGCGCGGGCGCGATTCAGGCCATCGCCTCGGCCAGCTTCTTGCGGGCCGCAGTGTCCTTGCCCTTGCCCTGGTCCGCATCCCCCGACGGCGGCGGCAGGGCCATCTGCGCCGAGGTATGGATCAGGCGGCCGGTCAGCTGGGCGCCGGCGTGCATTTCCACCACCTGGTAATGGATGTTGCCGGTCACGCGGGCGCTCGGGGTCAGCTCGACCCGCTCGGTGGCGTGCACATCGCCATCCAGGCGGCCGCTGATGACCACCACCTGGGCGCGGATCTCGCCCTCGATGGCACCGTGCTCGGCCACCGTCAGGGTGGCATTGCTGGCGCCGTCCTGGGCGATCACCTTGCCCTGGATGGTGCCTTCCACATACAGGCCACCGCTGAATTCCACGTCCCCGCGGATCACCACCTGCGCGCCGATCAGCGCGTCCACGACCAGATGTCCGTCGCGGTTGGATTTGTTGCTGCCAAACATGGGCTTACTCCCCTTCTTTTGCCGATGCCGCCGGTGCTCCGGCCTGCTTCCAATCGAATACCTGGGTGGCGCCCCCCGCGCCCGATCCCAGCGTGACCCGCACACGTTGCGGGGTGAAGCCTGGTGGCAGCATCACGCTGCCGGTGAGCTGCTGGAAATACCGGAAGGAATAGTCCTGGCCCGGTACCTTGGTGCGCTGGTGCAGCTCGTCCCAGCTGACCGAGGTCAGCTTGCCGTCCTTGACGCCTTCCACCGTGAAGCGCATCTGCCCCTGGCTGATCGCCCCGCGGTTCAGGTTCTGGGTCAGCACCACGGCGTACTGCCAGGTGCCGCCGGTCTCCGGCGAGAACTCCACCGAATGGGTGTTCAGCCCCTTGCGCTGGCTGGTCGCTCCGACCAGGCGCTCATAGAAGGCCACGTCGGCGCGCAGGCCGGCGATTTCTTCATCGCGCTCGCCCAGCGAGGTCTGGACTTCGTTGTTGGCGGCGCGGCTGATGCGGTCGGAGGCCTGCAGGGTCGCCTGGCGCTGCTGCAGTTCGATGAGCTGCTGCTGGAGGCGCTCGTTGCGGGTCTCGGCCGCCTTGAGCTGGGTGCCGACGTCACCGCCGGGCGAGCCCAGCCAGGCGCCAAGCAGCACGGCAAGGATCAGCGACAGCAGCCAGGCCCCGCCCAGCACCAGCAGGCGCTTGCGGTCCTGCACGGGCGGCGCGCCCGGCCGGCGGATCTGGATGCGGGAAGGTGTGGGTTTATTCATGGCAGTCCTGGGCGACCGCGCCTGCCGGCGCTGTCGCAACGGCCCCTGTCTGGAACGACGGGCTAGTGTAAGTCAGGGGAAAGACCTTGTCCGCGCAGGGCCGGGATCGAGGCAGTGGCGTTCATGGACGTCATCCCCGATAGTGTGCGCCTGTGCACATTCTGCAGCCGGAGCGCGTGCCATGACCGAAGCCCACCTGTTCGTGATCGGCATCCTGCTGGCCTGGCTGGCCGGCATCCGCGTGTACCTGACCGTGTTCGGCGTCGGCCTGGCCGGCCTGCTCGGCTGGGTCGACCTGCCGCCCGCGCTGCAGGCCACGGAGTCCTGGTGGGTGCTGGGCACCTCGGCCGTGCTGGCCATCGCCGAATTCTTCGCCGACAAGATCCCCGGGGTCGACTCGGTCTGGGATCTGGTCCAGACCCTGGCCCGGGTCCCGGCCGGTGCGTTCCTGGCCGCCGCCACGCTCTCGCCCAGCGGCGAGCTCAGCGGCACCGCGCTGGTGGCCGGCGCCGGCGTCGCGCTGGCCAGCCACGGGCTCAAATCCGGTACCCGCGCCCTGCTCAACACCTCGCCCGAACCGGCCAGCAACTGGATCGCCTCCGCCGCCGAAGACACCGTGGTGGTCGGCGGGCTCGCGCTCGCGCTGGCGCACCCATGGCTGGCGCTGATCCTGGTGGTGGCGTGCAGCCTGATCGGCGCGTTGATCGTCTGGATGATCTGGCGGACGCTGTGGAAGGGCATGCGCTGGTTGATGCGGCAGGCCGACAGTGGTCAGACGCAGGTCAAACCGGGAACCCTGCCACGGTGAGGCGTGCCCTGCCTTCGGGTGTTCATCGCATAATTGCGGCGCAGACTGGGAGTACTGATGGCCGTTCACGACAACGTTGTTGCATCCGCCCGCGCCGTGCGCGCTGAAACGCCGCCGGCCGACCACTGGCAGCGCTGGCAACGCCAGGGCTCACCCGCACCCGTGATGCACAGCAATGTCGTCGCACTGACGCCGGCGCCGGCCAGCCCGCCGCCCCTGCTCCCCCCGATGCACGCCGAGACCGGCAGCCTGCCGCCGGCCGCCATCGACGCTGCGTACCGCGTGCTGATCGTCGAAGACGACCGCTCGCAGGCCCTGTTCGCGCAAAGCGTGCTGCACGGCGCCGGCATGCAGGCGCTGGTGCACAGCGATGCCGAGGGGGTGCAGCAGGCCATCGCCGAGCATCGCCCCGATCTGATCCTGATGGACCTGCACCTGCCCGGGCTGGATGGGATGCGGCTGACCGCACTGATCCGCCAGCAACCCGGCCAGCAGCTGCTGCCCATCGTGTTCCTCAGTGGCGACCCGGATCCGGAGCGCCAGTTCGAGGTGCTCGACAGCGGCGCCGATGATTTCCTCAGCAAGCCGATCCGCCCGCGCCACCTGATCGCCGCCGTCTCCAACCGGATCCGCCGCGCACGTGCGCAGGCCGCCTCGCAGGCGGGCAACGGCAGCGCACCGGCGATGAACAACCCCGAGACCGGCCTGCCGACCCGCCATCATGTGATGCAACAGCTCGGCGCCTCGCTGGCGCACCGCGATCAGGGCGGTCTGTTCTTCATCGAGATCGCCAGCGCGCTGGGCCTGCGCGAGCGCTACGGCTATGCCGCGTTCGAACGGCTGATGACCCAGGCCGGCCAGCGGCTGGCCGATGCCGCCCAGCCCCACCTGCTGGCACGTTTGAACGACAACAGCTTCCTGGTGCTGGCCCGCGGGGCCGACGAGGCCACGCTGGATGCGATGGCGCATGCCCTGCGCGAGCAGTTGTCCACGCGCGCGTTCGTGATCCGCGATGACGAATCCGTGCACCTGCGCGGCGTGGTCGGTCATGCCCAGCTCTCGCCGGGCTTCTCCGATGCGGGCAGCGCACTGGAAGCGGTCGAACGCACCACCCTGCAGGCACGCCTGCTGACCGCCGGCGTGGCCGCCTACGTGCGCCGCGAAGATGTGGCCGCGCAGGAACACCTGGCGTTGCTTGAAGGGCAGCTGGAACTGGCCTACCAGCCGATCGTCGCCGTGGCCGGTGGCAACACCGCGCAGTACCAGGTGCTGCTGCGGCTGCGCCAGGCCGATGGCAGCGTGCTGGCCGCCGGGCAGGTGATCCCGGCCGCCGAAGCGGCCGGGCGCATCGCCGATCTGGACCAGCAGGTGCTCGACCATGCGCTGGGGCTGCTGGATCTGTATCGCCACGCCGCGCAGCCGTTGCACCTGTTCGTCTCGCAGTCGCTGCGCACACTGGCCCGTGATGCCTTCGGTGACTGGCTGCTGGAATCGCTGGCGAGCCGGCAGATCGACGGCAGCGCGCTGGTCATCGACGTGCGTCTGCCCGATGCCCTGATCCACACCGTCACCCTGCAGCAGTTCTGCACGCGCATGCATGCGGCCGGCGTGCGCTTCTGCCTGAGCCAGTTCGAGCCGGGCGATGAGGCCAATGCATTGATGGCGCAGCTGCCGCTGGCCTATGTGCGCATGGCCGCGCGCTTCTCCAACAGCCACACCAACCAGCACACGCGCGACGAACTGCGCGCGGCGATCGACCTGGCGCACCGCGCCGGGCTGCGCATCATCGGCCAGCAGATCGAAGACCCGCAGGCCGCGGCCGCGATGTGGATCGGCGGGGTCGATTTCATCCAGGGCAACATGGTCCAGTCCGCCGGCAGCGAACTGAACTTCGACTTCCAGAACTCGGTGCTCTGAGCATGGGACGCCACGGACGGCCAGCCCCCTCCTCCACCCCGGCCTCGCTGTGGATCAGCGCTGCGGCGGCCGCCCTGTGTGCCACTGCCGCGGTGATGGCGCGCATCGGTGCCAATGGGCCATGGATCGACATTGCCGCCGGCACCGGCGTGCTGGCACTGATCGCCGGCATCCAGGCGGTACGCCGCTGGCGTGACGCGCAGGACCAGCTGGAGAGGCTGCAGCGGGGCAATGAGGCGCTGGTGCTCGAGCGCGATCAGCTGCAGCAGCGCCGTCAGCAGCAGAACCAGCTGGAACAGGAACTGCTCAGCGCCAAGCAGGCCGCCGAAGCCGCGGCGCTGGCCAAGGGTGAGTTCCTGGCCACCATGAGCCACGAGATCCGCACGCCGCTCAACGGCATCCTGCCGATGCTCGATCTGATCGCGCGCGGCCAGCTCGGCAGCGACCAGCGCCAGATGCTGCAGACCGCCGCGACCAGCTCGCAGCAGCTGCTGCGCATCGTCGATGACATCCTCGATTACTCCCGGCTCGAGGCCAAGGGCCTGAACCTGGAGATCACCACGTTCAACCTGCGCGAGCTGCTCGAAGGGCTGGTGCAGTTGATGCAGCGCGCCGCCGATCCGAAAGGCCTGCAGCTCTTGCTCGAACTCGACCCGGCGGTACGCCTGTCCGTCCGTGGCGACCCGGTGCGCCTGCGCCAGGTGCTGAGCAACCTGCTGGTCAACGCGATCAAGTTCACCGAGCGTGGCCAGATCCGGCTGCGCGTGCTGCGCCAGGGCGAGACCAACGCGCAGCACCAACTGCGGTTCGAGATCGCCGACAGCGGGATCGGCATCGACGACGCCCTGCAGGCGCGCCTGTTCCAATCCTTCAGCCAGGCCGATGCCTCGACCACGCGCCTGTATGGCGGTACCGGGCTGGGCCTGGCCATCTGCAAGCGCATCATCGACCTGATGCATGGCCGCATCGGCGTGCAGTCCACCGTGGGGCGCGGTGCTACGTTCTGGTTCGAGATTCCGCTGCTCAAGGTGATCGGTGATCTGCCTGCCGTCGGCAACACGCGGCGCGCCCTGCTGATCACCCGCGATGCGGTGCTCGCCCAGCGCATCGAGCGGGTGACCCAGCTCCATGATCTGCGCCTGCACACCGTGGAGACCAGCGCCGAAGCGATCGACGCCCTGCGCGCCCCACAGCGCCCCGGTATCGACCCGGCCCTGGCCTGGGTGATCGCCGACACTGACGGCCTGCGCCATGGCACCCAGGCATTGCAGAAGGCGGTGGCCGGGAACGAACAGCATCCCGCTGCGCAGCTGCTGTGGCTGTATGGCGATGAGGCGCCCGCGCCCGAGGCGCTTGGCCCGGGACCCGCCCTGTCGCGGCAGGGCGCTGACAGTGAACTGCACGCGCTGCTGCGCCCGGTGGTGCCCAGCGCGCGCCCGGCCGCGCTGCTGGCCGAGGTGGAGTACGCAGGCTCGCCCACGGCACTGCCGCAGTTCCCGCTGCGCGTGCTCCTGGTGGAAGACAACAGCGTCAACCTGCTGGTCGCGCAGCGGCTGCTGCAGGTGCTGGGCTGCGAGGTGGAGACCGCCACCGAGGGCGAGCAGGCACTGGAGGCACTGCACGCCCGGCCGTTCGATGTGGTGCTGATGGATTGCCAGATGCCGGTGCTGGATGGCTACGACGCCACCCGCCGCTGGCGCGCGCACGAGGCCACACGGGGCGCGGCACGGCTGCCGATCGTGGCGATGACCGCCAATGCGATGGCCGGCGACCGCGAGCGCTGCCTGCAGGCCGGCATGGACGATTACCTGTCCAAACCGATCCACCGCGAAACACTCCAGGCCGTGCTGGCTCGCTGGGGAAGCGTGATGGCCGACGACCCGGCCGTGCAGCCACCGTCCCTGCCCGAGCAGCAGCCTTCACCGCCCGCGGCGCCGCCAGCACGCGACGAGGCGCCGGCCCCGGTGCTTGATCAGGACGTGCTGGATGAACTGCTGGAGGTTATTGGTCCCGATACCGCGCGCATCATCGGCGTGTTCCTGGATGACACGCCACCGTTGATCCGCCAGCTGCAGGACGCCTCGGTCGCAGCGGACCTGGACCAGCTGCGCGCGTTGGCGCACAGCCTCAAGTCGGCCAGCGCCAATGTGGGTGCGATGGCGCTGTCGGCAGCGGCCTGGCGGATCGAGCACGATGCCCGCGCCGGCACGCTGGAGCGCCCCGCCGTGGCGGTGGCGCTGTTGATCGCCGAGTTCGCGCGTGCACGGATCGCGCTGGCCGGCTATCACGCCCGCCTGCGCGCCCCGCTGCAGGGCTGACTCAGTCTTCGATCTTGGTCAGCAGGTAGTTCGGTTCGCCGATGCGCTCGATCAGATCCAGCTGGGTTTCCAGCCAGTCGATGTGCTCTTCCTCGGACGCGAGGATTTTCACGAACAGCTGGCGGCTGACGTAATCGCCGATCGAATCGGCATACGCCACAGCCTCGCGCAGCGTGACCACGCCGTCGCGTTCCAAGCTGAGGTCGCACTGCAGGATCTCAGCCGGGTTCTCGCCGATGCGCAGCTTGCCCAGCGCCTGGAAGTTCGGCAGGCCTTCGAGGAAGAGGATGCGGTCGGACAGGATGTCCGCATGCTTCATCTCTTCGATCGATTCCTTGTATTCGTGATCGGCGAGTTCCTTCAGGCCCCAGTTCTTCAGCATCTTGGCGTGCAGGAAGTACTGGTTGATCGCGGTCAGCTCGTTGTAGAGGACCTTGTTGAGGAATTCGATGACTTTGGCGTCGCCCTTCATGAGCGTGCTCCTGCTGCGTGGAATCGCGGGCACTGTAGCGCGTCGCGCGCAGGCATGAAGGAACGCGAATCGTGCTCAGTTGCGGCCCGCAACCGGGCGGGCCGAGCTCAGGCGGCTTGCAGGCCGAGAACCGGCAGTGGCAGGTCGTGGGTGGCGCTGAACTTGACCAGCAGGTCGGCCGCCATGTCCAGGCAGGAACCGCAGGTGGCGCCGCAGCCGGTGCGCATCGTCAACTCGGACACGCTCACGACACCGCTCTGGGCGGCTTCGCGGATCTGATGGTCGGTAACCCCGTTGCAGATGCAGACGTACACGTGCGGACTCGGCAGGCAGGCCCGGATCGGCCTGCTGCTATTCCAATCGAAATGCGAATGGTTGTCAATTTCGAACCTGAATCATTCTCGATACGGTTCAGAGCCGCCAGCAGCGCTCAGACGGCGCCCGGCTCGCCCTTGGCCTTGCTGCGCGGCCAGTAGCCGCCCCCCCGCTTGGGCGTGGTGCGCTTGCGCGGCCGATCATGACCGGCGGCGTTGCCCGGCATCCAGGCTTCCTGGGCGGACTTGGGCATCGTTTCCACCCCCGTCCCGGCCACCCCCCGTGCCAGCGGCGCCAGATGGCGCAGGGCACGTGCATAGACGCCCCGCTTGAACATCACCACATGCTCCACCGGGTACCAGAAATCGACCCAACGCCACTGGTCGAACTCGGGGCTGTCCGTATGGTCCAGGGTGACGTGGGATTCGTCCCCGGCCAGCCGGAGCAGGAACCACACCTGCTTCTGGCCGATACAGACCTGCCGTTCATTGCGGCGGATGGCCCGTGCCGGCAGCCGATAGCGAAGCCAACCCGGCGTCGCCCCGAGCACTTCAACGTGCTCCGGCAACAACCCGGTTTCTTCCTGCAACTCGCGATACATGGCTTCGACAGGCGTCTCGTCGGTGTTCATGCCGCCCTGCGGGAACTGCCAGCCATCCCGGCGCACACGTCGTGCCCAGAAAACCTGCCCATCCTGCCGCATCAGCACAATACCGACGTTCGGTCGATAGCCGTCCGGATCGATCACGATGCGGACTCCTAGAAAAATCTACTGATCGGGACTGTGCCACGCCCGCTGCCCACTCACAAGCGCGGTGAAAAAGTGTTGACAGATTCCGAATACATCTCCAGAATTGCCGGCTCCCTGAGGCTATGTAGCTCAGCCGGTTAGAGCACAGCACTCATAATGCTGGGGTCGGTGGTTCGAGTCCACCCATAGCCACCAAGTTCGCTTGGTTTTTCAGGGAGAAAGTGCAATAATTGCACGCACATTTTGCCCCGTCGCCAAGCGGTAAGGCACCTGACTCTGACTCAGGCATTCGGTGGTTCGAATCCATCCGGGGCAGCCAAACAAACAGAAAAGGCCGATCGAAAGATCGGCCTTTTCTGTTTGTTTGGGCGTTTGTCCGGGCGCGAAGCGCCCGGACCCCACACCTTGCGCAGCACGGTGTGGGCGCCAGCCCTCCCCTGCCACATCCCCGCGCCTGACGGCGCGCCCCCTTGTACTCCAAGGGGGCTGTTTCACCAGAGAGAGGACGGCCAGCCGACACCCCGCCCATGCCGGACCGCGAGAGTAGCCGACCAGCGGTCGGCACTACCGCCCCTATGAAACAGCGGCGAGCGCAGCAGTGCCGCCGGAAGCGTCGCCATCCCTCGCTGCATCCACCTGACAACCAAGCGATCTGCGGGGACGAAACCCACCCCCCGGAAACGACAAAAGCCCGGCCGAAGCCGGGCTTTTGCGTACCTCCCAGCGGGACCCCGAAGGATCCCACGCCAGGCGCGATGGATCAGCGCTTGGAGAACTGGGTGGCGCGACGTGCCTTGTGCAGGCCGACCTTCTTACGCTCGACTTCACGGGCGTCACGGGTCATGAAGCCAGCCTTGCGCAGCTCTGACTTCAGGGTTTCGTCGTATTCGATCAGCGCGCGGGCGATGCCCAGACGGATCGCACCGGCCTGACCCGTGGTACCACCACCAGCGGCGGTGACCATGATGTCGAAGGTTTCGGTGTTCTTGGTCAGTTCCAGCGGCTGACGCACGATCATGCGCGCCGTCTCACGGCCAAAGAACTCGTCCAGCGGACGGCCATTGACGGTGATGTTGCCGGCGCCCTTGCGCAGGAACACGCGGGCGGTGGAGGACTTGCGGCGGCCGGTGCCGTAGTTTTGCGTGATAGCCATGATTAGATATCCAGAACCTGAGGCTGCTGAGCGGCGTGCGGGTGCTCGGAACCCGAGTACACCTTGAGCTTGCGGTACATGGCGCGGCCCAGCGGGCCCTTCGGCAGCATGCCCTTGACGGCGGTCTCGATGACACGCTCCGGATGGCGCTCAAGCGCCTGGGCCAGAGTTTCGGTCTTCAGGTTGCCGATGTAGCCAGTGAAACGGTGATACAGCTTGTCCTGCAGCTTGTTGCCGGTGACGACAATCTTTTCTGCATTGATGACAACCAGGTAATCACCGGTATCAACGTGAGGGGTGTAAACCGGCTTGTGCTTGCCGCGCAGACGGCGGGCCAGCTCGGTGGACAGACGGCCCAGCGTCTTGCCGGATGCGTCGACGAGATACCAGTCGCGCTGGACGGTCTCGGACTTTGCAGTGAAAGTGCTCATGAAAGAACTCTAGTAGGTCGGGCTCATTACGGCGCAGTACGGCCGGAACTCTGCCACGCGTTGTGAAGAGGCGGGATTGTACTGGCCATGCCCGCCACATGCAAGTTGACCGGATCCCGGCTTGGCACACCGGTCCGCGGGGGCGAGAATCGACAGTCCCCCGCCGCGACACCACCTGCCATGACCGCGCTCCGCCAGATCACCCCGCTCGACCACCTGCTGACCGAAGCCCAGCGGGCCCTGGATACCGTGTTCGGCAACCCGCCGGCCAGCCGCCCCTACCCCGCCGAGGCCACCCCGGACGTGCAGATGGCCGACCCCGAGCGCCGCCACGCGGCCGGGCTGATGCGCATCAACCATGTCGGCGAGGTCTGCGCCCAGGGCCTGTACTTCGGCCAGGCCGCGGTTGCCCGTGAGCCGGAAACCCGCGCCCACCTGCTCGATGCCGCCCAGGAAGAGACCGACCATCTGGCCTGGTGCGCCCAGCGCCTGCGCGAGCTGGACAGCCGCCCCAGCCTGTTCAACCCGATCTGGTATGCCGGCAGCTACACCATCGGCACCCTGGCCGGCCTGCGTGGGGATGGCTGGAACCTGGGCTTCGTGGTCGAGACCGAACGCCAGGTCGAAGCCCATCTGGACGAACACCTGGACACCCTGCCCCCGGCCGACCTGCGCAGCCGTGAGGTGATCAAGGTGATGAAGATCGACGAGGCCCGCCACGCCGACCACGCCGAGCATGCCGGCGCGCGGAAGCTGCCCGCACCGATCCCGTCGGTGATGGCGCTGGCCTCCAAGGTCATGAAGACCATCGCGTACCGGTTGTAACGGCGTATCGACCAACTTGTAACGGCGTATCGACCAACGGTCGATACCTACCGGAACGGCGCGCGCGGCATGGGTTGCGGGCCGGCTTGCCACCGGTAGCGCCCGACCGTTGGTCGGGCGACGATCAGGCAGAGACCAGCTTCAGCCCGATCACACCGGCCACGATCAACGCGATGCAGGCCAGCCGCGACGGCGAGGCGCTGTCGCCGAACAGGAAGATGCCCAGCATCGCCACGCCCAGTGCGCCGATCCCGGTCCAGATCGCGTACGCCGTGCCGACCGGGATGGATTTCATGGCCTGGCTCATCAGGTACAGGCTGATCAGGGCGGCAGCAACGGTGGCCAGCGTGGGAAGGGGCTTGCTGAAGCCTTCGGAGTACTTCATTCCGATGGCGAAGCCGATCTCGAACAGACCGGCAACCAGGAGATAGATCCAGGGCATGGGGGGGATTCCTTGGGTTAACAAAAGCAAAACGGCCCGGTGTTTTCACACCGGACCGTCGTCGGTAGCTGCCGTGGAACCGGGTTTTGCGCAAACACCGGTTTCACAGGGCGGGCCGTCCCGCCTGGACGAGGTTGCCCGGGCCAAGCCCGGACGACATCGCGACGTGCCTTACTCGGCCAGATTGCGCCCATGGAACAGCTCTTCGATCTCACGACGCAGCAGCGCCTCGATCTTCATGCGTTCCTTGAACGACAGGTTCTTGGCCTTCTCTTCGAACAGGTACTGGTCCAGATCGAAGTCCTTCAGGTGCATCTTCGTGTGGAAGATATTTTCCTGATAGACATTGACGTCGAACATCTCGTAACGCGACTTGATGTTCTTGGCCAGGAAGTTCTGGATCGAGTTGATCTTGTGATCGATGTAGTGCTTCTTGCCCTTCACGTCACGAGTGAAGCCACGCACGCGGTAATCCATGATCACGATGTCCGATTCCAGACTCTCGATCAGGTAGTTCAGCGCTTTCAACGGGGAAATCACGCCACAGGTGGCCACATCGATGTCCGCGCGGAACGTGGCGATGCCCTCCTGCGGATGGGTTTCCGGGTACGTATGGACAGTGATGTGGCTCTTGTCCATGTGGGCAACCACGGCGTCGGAGATCAGCTCCTTGCCGGCCTGCTTCTTGTCGATCACCGGCTCTTCCGAGATCAGGATCGTCACCGAGGCACCCTGGGGGTCGTAGTCCTGGCGGGCCACGTTCAGGATGTTCGCGCCGATGATCTCGGCAACGTCGGTCAGGATCTGAGTCAGCCTATCGGCGTTGTACTCTTCATCAATATATTCGATGTAACGCTGACGCTCCTCTTCGGTGCGGGCGTAACAGACGTCATAGATGTTGAAGCTCAGCGCCTTGGTGAGGTTGTTGAAACCCTGCAACCTCAGGCGAGGCAACGGCTTGACCACGGCGGTCGATCCTGTGTGTGGTGGGAAAGAAGTAATTATGGGGCAAAGTGATCGGGGGCGAAACTTGCATTGAAACGAGTACCTGTGCTCGGTTTGCCCTTAACAATTCGGATCGTTAAGCTCCCGGCACATAGCCGTGAATTCTTCATGAGCAATCGGAGCGCCTCAACGTGTCAACTGTGCGCCTTGCCACAAGTCCATTGGCCCTGGATATCGCAACAATCGATCGCTTCCTGGCCCACAGCCACCGCCGCCGTTACCCCGCCCGTACCGACGTGTTCCGTCCAGGCGATCCGGCCGGCACCCTCTACTACGTGATCAGTGGCTCAGTCTCAATAATGGCTGAGGAAGATGACGATCGTGAGCTGGTGCTGGGCTACTTCGGCTCGGGAGAGTTCGTCGGTGAGATGGGGCTGTTCGTCGAATCGGACCGGCGCGAGGTGATCCTGCGCACCCGCACCCCGTGCGAGCTGGCCGAGATCAGCTACGAGCGCCTGCATCAGCTGTTCCTGGGCCCGCTCTCGGCCGATGCGCCGCGCCTGCTCTACTCGATCGGCCAGCAGCTCTCCAAGCGCCTGCTCGACACCAGCAGGAAAGCCAGCCGCCTGGCCTTCCTGGATGTGACCGACCGCATCGTGCGGACCCTGCACGATCTTTCCCGCGAGCCGGAGGCGATGAGCCACCCGCAGGGCACGCAGCTGCGCGTCTCGCGCCAGGAACTGGCCCGCCTGGTCGGTTGCTCGCGTGAAATGGCCGGCCGCGTGCTGAAGAAGCTGCAGACCGACGGGCAGCTGCATGCCCGCGGCAAGACCGTCGTTCTGTACGGCACCCGCTGATCGGGCCTTGGTCGTGCCGGCCGCTGGCCGGCAACCCCGCCCATTTGCCGCTAGGCTGTCGGCATGGAGCTTGGCAGCGAATTCTATTGGTTCATCCTGATCGGCCTCGGCGCGCAGCTGATCGATGGCGCGCTGGGCATGGCCTTCGGGCTGGTGTCCTCTTCGGTGCTGCTCAGCATGGGCCTGCCGCCCGCCGCGGTCAGCGCCAGCATCCATACCGCGGAGGTCTTCACCACCGGGGCCTCCGGGGTCTCGCACCTGGTCGCGGGCAATGTGGACCGGCGGCTGTTCCTGCGCCTGGCCCTGCCCGGTGCGGTCGGCGGCGTGGTCGGCGCGTACGTGCTGACCCAGCTACCCGGTGACGTGATCCGCCCGCTTATCTATATGTATCTGCTGGTGCTGGCGATTTTCATCCTGCTGCGCGCGGCCGGGCGGCTGTTGCCAGCCCAGGAAGTGAAGCGGGTGCCCCTGCTGGGATTCGTGGCCGGCCTGCTGGATGCCAGCGGTGGCGGCGGCTGGGGACCGGTAGCAACATCCACCCTGCTCGCTCGCGGCGGCCAGGCCCGCACCACCATCGGCACGGTCAACGCCGCCGAGTTCGTGGTGACCCTCGCCGTGTCGATCACCTTCCTGCTGACCATGGGCCTGCAGTACCTCAACATCGTGGCCGGCCTGCTGATCGGCGGGATGATGGCCGCACCGGTGGCCGCGATCCTGGTCAAAAAGGTCAAGGAACGCTGGGTGCTGGTGGCCGTTGGCGTGCTGGTGCTGGGCATCAGCGTGTTCCAGATCGGCCATGCCATCGTGCAGTGGCGCGCAGGCTGAGCCGGACGCGACACTATTTCACGCAGTTTCCGGCTATTTCAGCGCGGCCTCAGACCGGATCGCCGGCGCGATCCACGCAGCCCCAGTTGAGCACGGGGGTGCCCGGCGGCAGCACCTGGCGGAAATAGTCCACCCGTGACGCCTTCGGATTGACCACCACCGGCGCCGCCGCGGCCAGCAGCAGCGGCAGGTCGGCGCTGCTGTCGGAGTAGGCGACGTCGATCTCGCCGTAGCCGCGCTCGCGCAGCATCCGCATCTTTTCTTCGTTGTGGCAGTGGCGGGTGGCGATGACCGCGCCCAGGAACGGGCCGACCTCACTGCCGATCACCGGCACGCCCTGATGCGCCACGAAGGCCAGGATCGCGCGGGCCAGTTCCGGCGGTGCGCCGGTGGCGACCACCACGCGGTCGCCGGCGGCGCGGTGACGCGCGAACACCTCCAGCGCGACCGGCAGCAGGCGGCGGCGGATATCGGCCTCGTGCTTGAGGACGTAGCGGTCGATCACCTTGTTGAACTCGCGCGCCCGATGCAGGCCAAACGTGGCGATCCAGACATAGCCGGAGATGCCGCGGCGGCGGGTGGGCAGGAAGGCCACCAGCGGGCCGAGCAGCGGCGTGGCGACCAGGGCGGCCAGCAGCCGCAGCGGGTTGCGCTTGATCAGCCAGGCGAACAGATGGCTGCCGGAATCGCCGTCATACAGGGTGTGATCGAAATCGAAGACCACCAGCGGGGCGTCGTCGCGCGGCGTTGGGTAGATCGCTGTCATGCGCTGAAGAATAGCTGACGCAGGCCCTCGCCGGGCTCTTCCACGCGCATGAAGGCCTCACCGACCAGGAAGGCGTTGACCCCGGCCTGACGCATCACGCTGACATCGGCCGGGCCGAGGATGCCGCTTTCGGTGACCAGCAGGCGGTCGCGCGGCACGGCCTGGCGCATGTCCAGCGTGGTCTGCAGCGACACCTCGAAGGTGCGCAGGTTGCGGTTGTTGATGCCGATCAGCGGCACCGGCACCTGGATGGCGCGCTCGAGCTCGTCGATGTCGTGCACTTCCACCAGCACGTCCATGCCCAGCTGCATGGCCAGGTCGGACAACTCGGCCAGTTGGCGGTCGTCGAGGGCGGCGACGATCAGCAGGATGCAGTCCGCGCCGAGCACGCGCGCCTCATACACCTGATAGGCGTCGATCACGAAGTCCTTGCGCAGCACCGGCAGCGTGCACGCTTCACGCGCCTGCTGCAGGTAGGCGTCGCTGCCCTGGAAGAAATCCACGTCGGTCAGCACCGACAGGCAGCTGGCGCCGCCGAATTCGTAGCTCACCGCGATGTCGGCCGGATGGAAGTCCGGGCGGATCACGCCCTTGGACGGGCTGGCCTTCTTGATCTCGGCGATCACGGCCGGGTTGCCGGCGGTGATCGAGGCGCGCAGCGCATCAGCGAAGCCGCGTACGGGCGGCGCCTGCTCCACGCGCGCGATCAGTGCTTCAAGCGGCACCTGGGCCCGGCGTGCGGCGACTTCTTCGGCCTTGCGGGCCAGGATGGTATCGAGGATGTCGCTCATGTCATTGGGGGTCCTGGAGGCCGGCCATTATCGACCAGCCCCGCTGAATTCGGAAAACGCGGGCTCAGACGGCCCCGCGGATGCGGCGGGTGGCGGCGACGTACTGCTCCATCCGCGAGCGCGCACTGCCATCGGCCAGCACCGCACGGGCACGGGCCAGACCATCGGCGATGCTGTCGGCGACACCGGCCACGTACAGCGCGGCGCCGGCATTGAGCGCCACGATATCCAGCGCGGGGCCGGGCTGGTTGTCGAGCACACCGCGCAGCATCGCGATGGATTCCGCCGGGCTGTCCACCTTGAGGTTGCGGCTGGCCGACATCGCGATGCCGAAATCTTCCGGATGGATCTCGTACTCGCGCACCTTGCCGTCGCGCAGTTCGCCCACCAGCGTCCCGGCGCCGAGCGAGATCTCATCCATGTTGTCGCGGCCCCACACCACCAGCGCGCGTTCGGCACCGAGTTCGCGCAGCACGCGCGCCTGGATGCCGACCAGATCCGAATGGAACACGCCCATCAACACGTTGGTCGCACCGACCGGATTGGTCAGCGGGCCAAGGATGTTGAAGATCGTACGCACGCCCATTTCGCGGCGCACGGGTGCGACGACCTTCATCGCCGGGTGGTGCATCGGCGCGAACATGAAACCGATGCCGGTTTCGGTGATCGCGCGCGCGACGTCCTCCGGCTGCAGATCGATGATCGCGCCCAGCGCCTCGACCGCATCGGCACTGCCGGACTTGGAAGAGACACTCCGGTTGCCATGCTTGGCCACCTTGGCCCCGGCCGCGGACACCACGAACATCGCGCAGGTGGAGATGTTGAAGGTGTGCGAGCCATCGCCACCGGTGCCGACGATATCCACCAGATGCGTTCTGTCTTCCACCGGCACCGCGCGGGCGAGCTCGCGCATCACGGTGGCGGCACCGGCGATTTCGCCGATGGTTTCCTTCTTGACCCGCAGGCCGGTCAGGATCGCGGCGGTCATCACCGGCGAGACTTCACCGCGCATGATCTGCCGCATCAGGTCGACCATTTCGTCGAAGAAGATTTCGCGGTGCTCGATGGTGCGCTGCAGGGCTTCCTGGGGGGAGAAGGTCATGCGGGGTCCTTTGTGATGCAGGTGCGGCGCGCTCAGCGCTGCAGGAAGTTCTTCAGCAGGGCGTGGCCATGCTCGGTGAGGATCGACTCGGGATGGAACTGCACGCCCTCGACCGGATGTTCGCGATGGCGCAGGCCCATGATCTCTTCGATCGAGCCGTCCGCGTTCTCCGTCCAGGCGGTCATTTCCAGGCACGCCGGCAGCGTGGTCTTGTCCACCACCAGCGAGTGGTAGCGCGTGGCCTGGTAGCGGTCCGGCAGGCCGGCGAACACGCCCCTGCCTTCATGGCGGATCGGCGAGGTCTTGCCGTGCATGATGTTGCCCGCGCGGATCACATCGCCGCCGTACACCTGGCCGATGCTCTGGTGGCCCAGGCACACGCCCAGGATCGGCGTGGTCGGGCCAAGCCGACGGATCAGCTCCAGCGACACCCCCGCTTCGTTGGGCGTGCACGGGCCAGGCGAGATCACGATGCGCTCGGGCGCGAGCGCGGCGATTTCATCGACGCTCAACGCGTCGTTGCGCACCACCTTCACCTCGGCGCCCAGCGTCTGCAGGTACTGCACGAGGTTGTAGGTGAAGCTGTCGTAGTTGTCGAGCATCAACAACATGGTCAGGGTCCGTCTTGAATGAGGAAAATGGCGTACACGTTCTCGGTGTACGTAATGGGCGCGGCGGTGAGCAGTTCGCCGCCCGACGACGCGCGATAGCGCGATCCGGTCACAGCAACCTTGTCCAGCGTTGCGCTTTCCCCGCCGTAGCCGAAGCCATCCCGGCCGGGCGTGCCCCAGGTGCCGGCCTGCACGCCATAAGCGAAGTTCGGCGCGACGTCGGAAATGCTGTACAGACCGGTGATCTTCGTGCCGTAGGCGCCAGCCAGGCCCTTGGCCGATTCGCGCGTCTGCGCGGCGGCCTCGGCCTTCAGGTCGCCACGCAGGCGGCTTTCACCCGAATACGTGGGTTCAGCGGTACTGACCTGGACCTCGCGGCTGGCCTTCAGTTCGCCCAGGAAGGCTTTCAGCGCCTGCGCGTCCGGGAACTCGGCCTTCAGGTCGCGTCGGGCGGCGGTGCCGTTGAACACCTCCTCATCGTTGCGATAGCGCGTAGAGGGCGCGATGCTCAGGTTGGCGGCGAGGACGCTGCCGTCGATGGCGCCATGCTGGGCAAACAGCTGCAGCACCCGCTCGGCGTTGGCCTGTACGCGGGCGCGGGCGGTGTCGGTCTGCATGTCGATCGATTCCAGCGCCACCTTCACCGTGAAGCGGTCCGGCATCACCGTGCGGGTGGCACTGCCCTTGACCAGCAGATGGGGCTGCGAGGGAATGGTATTGGCCTGCGCCCATGCGGACCCGGCCACCACGGCCAACGTCGACGACAACAGCAATGCGCTCAGCAGCTTCATGCGGTATTCCTTGTCAGAAGGGTGCAAAGGGAGCCGCGGCCAGGCCACGGCGCGGGAAACTCACAGGCCCTTGGCAGCCTGCGCCACGGCACGGAACAGGGCGCGGCCCTTGTTCATCGTCTCGTCCCATTCCTTGCCCGGGTCCGAGTCGTAGACGATGCCGGCGCCGGCCTGCACGTGCAGGCGGCCGTCCTTGATCACCGCGGTGCGGATCGCGATGGCGGTGTCGGCATCGCCATGCCAGCCGATGTAGCCGATGCTGCCGGCGTAGACGTTGCGCTTGATCGGTTCCAGCTCGCGGATCACTTCCAGCGCGCGGATCTTCGGCGCACCGCTGACGGTGCCGGCCGGGAACGTCGCGCGCAGCACGTCGGCATAACTCAGGCCCGGCTGCAGCTGACCGGTGACTTCGCTGACGATGTGCATGACGTGGCTGTAGCGTTCGATCACGAACTGCTCGCCCACTTCCACCGTGCCGGCCTTGGACACGCGGCCGGCATCGTTGCGGCCGAGATCGATCAGCATCAGATGCTCGGCACGCTCCTTGGGATCAGCCAGCAGCTCAACTTCCAGTGCGTTGTCTTCTTCCACCGTGGCGCCACGCGGGCGGGTGCCGGCGATCGGGCGTACGGTGACTTCGCCATCCTGGAGCCGCACCAGAATCTCCGGCGAGGAGCCGACCACCTGCACGTCGCCGGTATCGAGGAAATACATGTACGGCGAGGGATTGAGCGCACGCAGCGCGCGGTACACATCCACCGGGCGCGCCTTGAACGGCACGCTCAGGCGCTGGCTCAGCACCACCTGGAAGATGTCGCCGGCGCGGATGTATTCCTTGGATTTGTCGACCGCGGCGATGAAGCCTTCGCGGGTGAAGCCGGAGACGAAATCGTTCTCGTCCAGCACATCGCGGGTGATCGGCGCGGGGTAGCCGGCGCCGGGGGCGCGCAGCTTGGCGACCAGCGCATCCAGCTTGGCCTGGGCGTCCTCCCATGCACCGGGCTGGCCCGGGTCGGCATGCACGATCAGGTACAGGCGGCCCTTGAGATTGTCGAACACCGCCAGCTCTTCGGAGTGCAGCAGCAGGATGTCCGGCGTGCCCAGCTCGTCGCGGCCACGCGGCGGTGCCAGGCGAGGTTCGATGTAACCGATGCACTCGAAGCCGAACCAGCCGACCAGGCCACCGGTGAAGCCCGGCAGACCCGCCAGCTTGGGCACCGAGTGGGCGCTGCGCAGCGCCTCCACCTCGGTGAACGGATCGGCGACCTCGCGGGTTTCCACCACGGCGCCGGACTCGCTGATGGTCAGGGTATGGCCGTGGAAGGCATACACCCGGCGTGCCGGCAGGCCGATGATCGAATAGCGCCCGAAGCGTTCGCCGCCCTCGACCGATTCAAACAGATAGGTATGCGGGCCGTCGGCGAGCTTCAGATAGACCGACAGCGGCGTGTCCAGGTCGGACAGCACTTCACGGACGACGGGGATGCGGGTGTGGCCTTCAGCGGCCTGCTGCTGGAACTGCTCGAGCGTAATCAAGACGACTTTCCTTCCGGGAAACGGCGGTGGCGGGACGGACGACGGCAACAGGCCACCATCGCCACCAACGGCGAGCGGAAGAAAGGGTATGCGGGGTCGTCAGAATGGACACCCGGCGACTGTACCGCATTGACGGCACCGGATGGAACCCGGCGCCGCCCATGGCATCAGCCCCGCGACAGCAGCGGGCTGTCCAGCGCCACATGCAGGTTGACCCGGCCCGGCACGCAGTCGATGCGGAAGTGCCGGGCCTGGACCGGCTCGCCATCCAGATTGAGCGTCAGCGGCACGTCGGCCTCGATCTCCACCCACGGCGCCTGCACACGCTCGGCCACCTGCTCCAGCGCGCCGCGCTTGCCGCCCTTGACCAGCGCGGCAAAGGTGGAGGCGACCTCCCCGCTCAACTCGGGGATCACCGTGATATCGAGCAGACCATCGTCGATCAACGCCTCCGGGCACAGCACCTGCCCGCCGCCGGCCTGACGGCCATTGCCCACGCCGAGTGCGATGAAACCACCGGCCCATTCGAACCCCGGCGCCCGCACCCGTGCCTGGATCGGATCGATCCGCCGCAGCCGCGATACCCCCGTGACCAGGTAGGCCAGCCCACCGAGCACCTTCTTCAAGCCCTCATCGGTCTCCACCGTGACCTCGGTGCCGAAACCGCCACTGGCCACGTTCGCGCACCACCACACCTTGCCATCGGCATCGATGCGCAGCAGGTCGACCGGGCGTGCCGGAGCGTGCGTGATCAGCTCCAGCGCCGCCAGCGGTGCATCGGGAATCTCCGCCGCGGTGGCGAAATCATTGGCCGTGCCCAGCGGCAGCAGCCCCAGCGACGGCAATGCATCGGCCCCCTCTTCCCGGTGGGCCAGTGTCTCGGCCACCTCACTGAGGGTGCCGTCGCCGCCGGCCGCGATGATCGTGTCGACCCCATGCGCGATGGCTTCGGCCACATAGCGCTCGGCATCGCCCGATTCCCAGGTCACCCGCACCTCCAGCTGCACCCCGCGCTCACGCAGCGCGGCCACCGCCTCGCGCACATCCTCATTGCCGGTGGCCTTGCCGTTGAGGATCAAACGCCAATGGGGACGGCTCATGCGGTACTTCCAGGGAGTGGGGAAGCGAAGGCTAGCAGCGGACGGCGTGGCCGCCGGTGAACGTCATCAAAGCGTCACCGATGGCCCGGAGAATGAAAGGCCATAGCAAGGAAGATGGATGGAGGCAGGATCAGCCTCCCGCTATTCCCAGGGCCGCATCAGCAATGGTGCGGTTTTTTTTGAGGACAGCTCAGCCTGCGGCAAACGCCCGCAACGCCTCGCCTTCCATCCGGTACACCGTCCACTCGCTCTGCGGCTTCGCCCCTGCGGCCGCGTAGAACTGTATCGCCGGTGCATTCCAGTCCAGCACCGACCACTCGAACCGCCCGCAGTTTTCCGCCACCGCGATACGTGCGATGTGCTGCAGCAGCGCCTTGCCGGCACCGCTGCCGCGGCGCTCCGGACTCACGTACAGATCTTCCAGATAGATCCCGTTACGGCCCAGCCACGTCGAGTAGTTGTAGAAATACACCGCATACCCGATCGCCACGCCGTCGGCCTCGCAGATCAGCGCGTGCGCCTTCGCCGCCGGCCCGAACAGACTCGCGCGGATGCCCGCTTCGTCGGTCTGCACCGACGACGCGGCCTTCTCGTAGATCGCCAACTCGCGGATGAAGCGCAGGATCAGCCCCGCATCCTCGGCGGTGGCCACGCGGATGGTCACGGCAGCCACCGAGCCCATGGCTCAGCCCCGCGCCGCGGCGACGTTGCCGCGCATCTGCGCGATGATGTCCTGGTAGCTGGTCTTCGCATTGAAGATCGCCGAGCCGGCCACGAACGCATCCGCACCGGCCGCCGCGATGGCGCCGATGTTGTCGGCCTTCACCCCGCCGTCGATCTCCAGGCGGATGTCCTTGCCACTGGCATCGATCTTCTTGCGGATCGCGCGCACCTTGTCCAGCGCCGAGGGAATGAACGCCTGGCCGCCGAAGCCCGGATTGACCGACATCACCAGCACCAGGTCCAGGTCATCGAGCACCCAGTCCAGGATGTCCACCGGCGTGGCCGGATTGAGCACCACGCCCGGCTTGCAGCCCAGCGAACGGATCAGCTGGATCGTGCGGTGCACGTGGCGGCTCGCCTCCGGATGGAAGCTGATGTACGTCGCGCCGGCCTCGGCGAAATCCGGAATGATCCGGTCCACCGGCTCCACCATCAGATGCACGTCGATCGGCGCGGTCACGCCGTGCTTGCGCAGCGCCTGGCAGACCAGCGGGCCGATGGTCAGGTTCGGCACGTAATGGTTGTCCATCACATCGAAATGCACCCAGTCGGCGCCGGCCGCGAGCACGTTGTCCACTTCCTCGCCCAGGCGGGCGAAATCGGCGGACAGAATGGAGGGAGCAATGATGCAGTTGGACATGGCCGGGGCCTTCAGGAGGTTGAAAGGGGGCGCCGCGCGGACTCAGCGCTTGCGCAGGGTCTTGATGCGGTCGTAGGCGGCATTGAGCTGGCGCGACTTGCGCTCGGCCTGCTGGCGCAGCTCCGGGGCAGCGCCGACCACCTTGTCCGGGTGGTACTGGGACATCAGCCGGCGGTAGGCCAGGTCGATCTCGGCATCGGTCGCCTCGGAGGTCAGCCCCAGCTCGCGGTAGGGGTTCTCCCTGTTCAGCCGGAACCAGTCGGCATCGAAGGCATGCCCCAGCAACAGCCCGAACGCGGCCCCGAACAGCGGATTGGGCCTGCACAGCAGGGCGCCAGCGATGAATCCGAGCAGTTTTCCGTACCAGCGCATGGTGGTCTGGGCAGCCAAGGCGACAAAGGATCCTCATTTTACGTCACAGCGGGCCCAACCCGCTTTACACTAGGCCGCCCGCTGTCTGTGCGGGCCCTCCGGGTCCCCTGGACAGCTGTCATGACGAAGCCTCAGGAGTGCCCGTGCCGACCACGTTGTTGCAATCCGATCTCCCCGGCCTGCCCTTGCGCCATCGCGGCAAGGTGCGTGATGTTTTCGACATTCCGCGCGACCGGCTCCCCGCCGGCACTCCGCCGGGGGACTACCTGCTGATGGTCGCCACCGACCGTCTGTCAGCCTTCGACGTGGTGCTCCCCGATCCGATCCCCGGCAAGGGCGAGATGCTCTGCCAGGTCTCGAACTTCTGGTTCGCCAAGACCGCGCACCTGATGCCCAACCACCTGACCGGCATCGATGTCGCCAGCGTGCTGCCCGAAGGTGTCGATCCGGCCCTGTACGCCAAGCGCGCGGTGGTCACCCGCAAGCTCAAGCCGGTTCCGGTCGAGGCGATCGCCCGCGGCTACCTGATCGGCAGCGGCTGGAAGGACTACCAGCGCACCGGCAAGATCAGCGGCATCGAGCTGCCCGACGGCCTGCGCCAGGCCGAACAGCTGCCCGAACCGATCTTCACCCCCTCGACCAAGGCCGCCGTCGGCGACCATGACGAGAACATCGATTTCGATGCGATGGTGAAGGCGGTGGGTGCGGACCTGGCCGAGCGCGTGCGCGATGCCACCCTGCGCATCTATGCCTTCGCCGCCGATTACGCCCGCGAGCGCGGGATCATTCTGGCCGACACCAAGTTCGAGTTCGGTACCGATGCCGATGGCCGTCTGTACATCATGGACGAGATGCTGACCCCGGATTCCTCGCGCTACTGGCCGGCCGACGAGTACGAGGTGGGCACCAGCCCGCCGAGCTACGACAAGCAGTTCGTCCGCGACTACCTGGAGACGCTGGACTGGGGCAAGACCGCCCCGGGCCCGAGCATCCCGGCCGAGATCATCGAGCGCACCCGCGCCAAGTACGCCGAGGCGCTGCAGCGCCTGGCCGGCATCTCGGTCGACTGACCGGCACGGCGTTCCCCGGCCCTGCGCCGGGGAACGCGGTCTCCGATGCCGCGGCCATGTCGGGCAGCCGATGGAAGGCAGCCGACCAACGGTCGGCTCTACCGGCGGTATGCTCTGCAGATCCTGGGAGGGAACATGGCCACCACCACCGTCGCACGCCCGATCGACCGCTATTTCGCCAGTTATTCCGACGACCACCGCAATGCGCTGAACCAGCGCATCCACGTCGTGGCCGTCCCGGCGATCGCATGGTCGGCGATTGCCCTGCTGTGGTGCCTGCCGCCGCTGATCACCTGGTTCCAGAACGGAATCTGGGCCGGCCTGGCGATGTTCGCCGCCTGGTGCTTCTACAACCGCCTGTCGCGCACGCTGGGCTACGGCATGCTGGCGTTCTTCTTCGTCAGCGGCTGCGTCTGCCGGCTGCTGGAAGCCGAAATCGGGCTGGTGAACCTGTTCTGGCTGGCCCTGGGCGTCTTCGCCGTGGCTTGGGTCGCGCAGTTCATCGGCCACAAGCATGAAGGCCGCAAGCCGAGCTTCCTGACCGATCTGGTCTACCTGCTGATCGGCCCGCTGTGGGTGCTGGCCAAGCTCTACCGCCGGATGGGTTGGCGCTACTGACCGCTTTTTCCTGAACGAGCGAGGACGCTCACCAGCAGTCCACGCCGGACCGTCCAGCATCGTGCCCAGTGACCTTTCGAGCGACGGTCACCGTTCATCTTCGTGCACATCCACGCGGTCCCGCAGGCCCTGCGACGACTGGTTCCAGACCCGTTTCGACGGGCGCCGGGAGGCCACAGTCGGCAAAGTCGCCAGCGGGTCTCCATACGGCCGCCGACGCGCCCGAATGGGACCGCGCGCCGCCCTGAAAAAATGAATCAGCGCACGTTACATGCAATTGAGGGCGTATTCGGGTGTATCGGCAGCAATTGCCTGCCTGTTAGACTGAACGACCTGCTCGTGAATCCCGCATTCCCTGCATGAATCCTAGTCTGCTCCTGCTGCTCGCCCTGCCCTTCCTGATGGCAGTGGCCGTCGCTTCATTCCGCCGCACCTCCCGCTCCACGGCCGCCTGGGTAGCCGCGGCCGCTCCGCTGGGAGGACTGGCGCTGTTGGCGACGATGACCCCGGCCATCATGGACGGCGGGATCGTCCGCAGCTACGGGGAGTGGATACCGCAGATCGGCCTAGCCTTCTCGCTGCGCCTGGATGGCCTGGCCTGGATGTTCGCCGGGATGGTGCTGGCGATCGGCGCATTGGTGGTGATGTACGCCCACTACTACCTCAGTGCCCGCGACAGCGCCCACCGCTTCTACTGCTACCTGCTGCTGTTCATGGGCGCCATGCTGGGCATGGTGCTCTCGGGCAACCTGTTGCTGTTGATGGTGTTCTGGGAAATGACCAGCATCAGCTCGTTCCTGCTGATCGGCTTCTGGTCGCACCGCCAGGATGCCCGCGAGGGCGCCCGGATGGCCCTGGTGGTCACCGGCGGCGGCGGTCTGGCGCTGCTCGGCGGCGTGCTGCTGATCGGCCGCATCGTGGGCAGCTTCGAGCTGGATGCGGTGCTCGCCGCCGGCGATCTGATCCGCGCCAGTTCGCTGTACCCGTATGCCCTGTTCCTGGTCCTGGCCGGCATCTTCACCAAGAGCGCCCAGTTCCCGTTCCACTTCTGGCTGCCGCACGCGATGGCCGCGCCGACGCCCGTCTCGGCCTACCTGCATTCGGCGACGATGGTCAAAGCCGGCGTGTTCCTTCTGGCGCGGTTGCACCCGGCGCTGGCCGGGACCGATCTGTTCTTCTATACGGTCAGCGGCATCGGGGCGATCACCCTGCTGATCGGCGCCTGGAACGCGATCTTCCAGCATGACCTCAAAGGCCTGCTGGCCTATTCGACGATCTCCCATCTGGGCCTGATCACCATGCTGTTCGGCCTGTCCACGCCGATGGCGGTGGTGGCCGGCGTGTTCCACATCCTCAACCACGCCACCTTCAAGGCCTCGCTGTTCATGGCCGCCGGCATCATCGACCATGAAACCGGCACCCGTGACATGCGCAAGCTGGGCGGGTTGCGGCGGTTGATGCCGATCACCAGCGCGCTGGCGATCATCGCCTCGCTGGCGATGGCCGGTATTCCGCTGCTCAACGGCTTCCTGTCCAAGGAAATGCTGTTCGCCGAAGCGCTGACCGCGGGCGGCCCGGAAACCATGCGCGTGGTGATGTCGATCGCCGCGCTGCTGGCCGGCGTGTTCGGCGTGGCCTACAGTCTGCGCTTCGTGCACGACACCTTCTTCGGCAACGGCCCACACGATCTGGACCGCGTCCCACATGAGCCGCCGCGCTTCATGAAGGTGCCCGTGGAGATCCTGGTCGTGGTCTGCGTGGCCGTCGGCGTCGCCCCGGCGATCACCATCGCCCCGGTGCTGCATGCGGCCGCCTCCTCGATCCTGGGCGCGGCAATGCCGGCCTACAGCCTCTCGGTCTGGCACGGCTTCAACACCCCGTTGATGATGAGCATCGCCGGCGTGATCGGCGGTATCGCGCTGTACTTCGGCCTGCGCCGCCTGATCAACCTGCATGCGGTGGTCAGTCGCAGCATCGGCCGCAATATTTTCCACAAGCAGCTGGACCTGGTGTTCGGCTTCGCCCACCGCCTCACCCAGGGCCTGGCCAACGGCAGCCTGCAGCGCATGCTGATGGCGCTGGTGGTGGTGGCGATCATCGTCGCCGTGGCACCGTTCGTGGCCAATCCGGCCTCGCCCAACTGGCCCTCGCCGCAGCCGATCCCGCTGTTGGGCTGGGCCCTGTGGCTGGTGATGATGGCCTGCGCGCTGGGCGCACTGTTTGTCTACCGGCAGCGCCTGCTGGCGGTGCTGGTCGTCGGCGGCGTCGGCCTGATGGTGTCGCTGACCTTCGTGTTCCTCTCCGCGCCGGATCTGGCCCTGACCCAGCTGCTGGTGGAGATGGTCACCCTGGTGCTGATGCTGCTGGGCATGAACTACCTGCCGATCCAGTCGCCACCGGAGAAGTCGGTCTGGCGCAAGCGGCGCGATGCGGTGATCGCGATCGTCGCCGGTGGCGGCCTGGCCGCGATGGCCTACACCGCCATGACGTTGCCGCCCAACACCATGGCCGGCGAACTGCTGGCGCGTGCGCTGCCGGAAGCCTATGGGCAGAACGTGGTCAACGTGATCCTGGTCGACTTCCGTGGCTTTGATACCTTCGGTGAAATCACCGTGTTCGGCATCGCCGCGCTGGTGGTGCACGCCATGCTGCGCCGCTCGCGGATGGCGCCGGAACAGATCATGCCCGGCCCGCCGATCAAGCTGCCCGTACCGGCCGATCTGGCCCAGATCATGTTCCCGCTCACCCTGACCGTCTCGATCTTCCTGTTCCTGCGCGGCCACAACGCGCCCGGCGGCGGCTTCATCGCCGGCCTGGTGCTGGCCGTGCCGCTGCTGATCCAGTACGTCATCCAGGGCACCACCTCGGTGGAATCGCGCTTCGGCTTCGATTACATCCGCTGCATCGGTGCCGGCCTGCTGATCGCCATCCTCAGTGGCTGCGCGTCGATGCTGTTCGGCGTGCCGTTCCTGACCAGCGGCCATCTGGACCTGCACATTCCGCTGATCGGCGAGGTACCGCTGGCCAGCGCGATCGGCTTCGATACCGGCGTGTACCTGGTGGTATTTGGTGGCGTGATGCTGATGCTCTCGATGATGGGCACGATCAAGCCCTCGCGCACCCGCAATGCCCGTAAAGGCGAAATCGATCCCAACCGCCGTTCGGCAAAAACCGGGGAGATGCACTGATGGAACTGGCTCTGGCAAGCGCCATCGGCGTGCTGAGCGCGATCGGCATCTACCTGTTGCTGCGCGCGCGCAGCTTCGATGTGATCCTCGGCATGACCTTCCTGTCGTATGCGACCAACCTGCTGATCTTTGCCGGCGGCCGGCTGGTGCAGGGCAAGGCGCCGGTGCTGCGTGAGGGCATCGACAGCGATCTGGGCAACTACACCGATCCGCTGCCGCAGGCGCTGGTGCTGACCGCCATCGTGATCGCGTTCGCGATGACGGCGGTCAGCATCGTGCTGGCGATGCGCAGCCGCAGCGACAACCACAGCGACCACGTAGACGCGCACGAAGAAGAAGAGCTTCCCGCCGATACCGCGCCGGGCCGGGAGGGCGGCGCATGAACCATGCGGTGATCCTGCCCATCCTGATTCCGCTGTTCGGCGCGGCCTGCTCCCTGTTCGTCGAGCATCGCCGCTACGGGCCGAAGGTGCAGCGCACGGTGGCGTGGACCACGCTGACCGCGCTCGCCGCAGCCGTCGCGCTGCTGTTCGCGCAGACCGCTGACGGCAGCATCGCGGTGTACCTGCTGGGTGACTGGCCCTCGCGGCTGGGCATCGCGCTGGTGGCCGACCGCCTCTCGGCATGGATGCTGGTGACCACACTGCTGCTGGCCATCCCTTGCCTGCTGCACGCCTGCTCGGGCTGGGACCGCCGCGCGCCGCACTTCCATGCCTTGTTCCAGTTCCAGCTGGTCGGCCTCAACGGCGCGTTCCTGACCGGCGATATCTTCAATCTGTTCGTGTTCTTCGAGGTGATGCTGATCGCCTCCTACGGCCTGCTGCTCAGCGGCGGGCGCGGCCTGCGCATGCGCATCGGCCTGCACTACGTGGTGTTCAACGTCACCGCCTCCACCCTGTTCCTGATCGCACTCGGCCTGCTGTACGCCTCGCTGGGCTCGCTCAACATGGCCGAACTGTCGCAGCGCATCGCTGAAGTGCCGGCCTCGCACCTGACCCTGGTCAAGGCGACGATGGGGCTGTTGCTGCTGGTGTTCTGCAGCAAGGCCGCGCTGATGCCGCTGTACCTGTGGTTGCCCGAAGCGTATGCGCGTGCGCCGGCCGCGGTGGCGGCGCTGTTCGCGATCATGACCAAGGTCGGCCTGTACGCGGTGCTGCGGGTCAGCACCCTGTGGTTCGGCGAGGGTGCCGGCCCGATGGCCGGCTACGGCAGCGAATGGCTGCTCTGGGCCGGTGTGGCCACCCTCGTGCTGGGCGGCCTGGGCGTGCTCGCTGCGGCACGCCTGCGCGTGCTGATCTCCTATCTGGTGGTGGTCTCGGCGGCGACGCTGTTCATCGCGTTCTCGGTGCGTACGCCCGAAGTGCTCTCGGCCGGCCTCTACTACCTGCCGCACAGCACCTTCGTGGCCGCCGCGCTGTTCCTCATTGCCGATCTGATCCGCCGCCGCCGCGGCGGTGCCAGCGATCGCAAGGAAGTCATCGCGCCGATGCCGGGCAAGGAAACGCCGGCGGTGCTGTTCCTGATCGGTGCGGTGTCGGTGGCGGGCCTGCCGCCGTTGTCCGGCTTCCTGGCCAAGGCTGCGCTGCTGGCCGGCATGCCGGCGCAGTACACCTGGGCGGTGTGGGCCGCGGTGCTGGGCAGCAGCCTGATGGTCATCGTCGGCCTGACCCGTGGCGGCATCCGCCTGTTCTGGCGCGTGCCGGTGGTCGAAGAAGGCGCACCCAAGCCGCGCAAGGCGCCGACGCGCACCGTGGAATTGTTCGCCGCCGCGCTGCTGCTCAGCTATGGCATCGCGATGAGCGTGTTCGCCGGCCCGCTGATGCAGCACACCGATGCGATGGCCACCCAGTTGCTGCAGCCCCAGGACTATGTGGGTGAACTGCGCGCCACCACGCCGGAGATCCGCCAGCCATGACGCGCAAGCCTTCCCTGTACAAGCGCATTCTGCCCTCGCCCTCGCTGAGCGTGATGGTCGTGGCGTTCTGGCTGTTGATGTCCGACAGCTTCACCCTGGGCCAGTTCGTGCTTGGCATGATCCTGGGCGTGGTGGTGCCGCTGTTCGCCGCCCGGCTGGACCGCGAGTTCGCGCGGATCGGCTCGCTCAAGCCCCTCCCCAAACTGTTGTTCGTGACCCTGTGGGACATCCTGATCTCCAACATCCGGGTGGCGATCCAGGTGCTGGGGCCGGAGCGCCGCATCCACCCCGGTTTCATCTGGCTGCCGCTGGATATCGCCAACATCCACGGCATCGCCGCGCTCACCAGCATGATCACGTTGACCCCGGGCACGGTCTCGGCCGCGTTGTCCGATGACCGCAGGTATCTGCTGGTGCACGTGCTGCATCTGGATGATCCGGATGAACTGATCCGGCAGATCAAATCCCGCTACGAAGCCCCGCTGATGGAGATTTTCCCATGACCGGATATATGTTCATCCAGACCACGATGGTGGTGTGCATGCACGTGGTCGGCCTGGCCATGCTGCTGGCCACCTGGCGCCTGCTGCGCGGCCCCACCGTGCCCGATCGCATCCTTGCGCTGGACACCTTGTCGGTGACGGCCATCGCTGAACTCATGTTGTTCGGCATGTACCTCAACTCGGCGGTGTACTTCGAAGCGGCGCTGATCATCGCCATGCTCGGCTTCGGCAGCACGGTGGTGCTGAGCAAGTTCGTGCTGCGCCGGGACATCGTCGAATGATCACCTTCATCCAGATCGTGCTGTCGATCCTGCTGCTGTTCGGCTGCTTCTTCATCCTGGTCGGCGCGCTCGGCCTGGTGAAGCTCTCCACCTTCTTCAAGCGCCTGCACGCACCGACCAAGGCCAGCACGCTGGGCGTGGGCTGCGTGCTGGTCGGCTCGGTCTGTTATCACATCTTCCTCGGCGAAGACCCGCAGCCGCGTGAGCTGCTGATCACCGTGTTCCTGTTCATCACCGCACCGATCAGTGCGCACATGATGGCCAAGGCCGCGTTGTCGCTGCTGATGGAAACCCGGCCGGACCTGCCGGGCCACAAGACCGCCAAGGAAGAACAGTTGCCGCCGCCGGAGCCGCGCCATCCGGGCGACACCGAGGGTGCCAAGGCCCCCGTTTCCCGGGACAGCCAGTAGAGCCGACCGCTGGTCGGCTGCAGGCATCCTGCCGGAGGGCAGCCGACCCACGGCCGGCGCTCCGTAGTGCGACGTTCAGCCGCCCCAGACCAGCGCCAGTTCCAGTGCCACCCACCCCAGGAACGCCACCACCAGCACCGCGCCTTCGCGCCGGCTGATGGTCAGGTCACCGCGCAGCATCGGGTAGAGCACCAGCACGAAGGCGATCGCCGCCGGCAGCTCCAGTTTCACGAACGATCCGGGCAGCGCCAGCGGGCGCAATGCGGCCATGCCGCCGACCACCACCAGCAGGTTGAACAGGCTCGAGCCGATCACGTGGCCCAGCACCATGTCGCCCTGGCCACGGCGTGCCGCCGCGATCGCCGCAGCCACTTCGGGCAAGGCCGTGCCGATCGCCACCGGCAGCAGGCCGACCAGCAACGGTGACCAGCCCAGCCCGGCGCCAAACACCGGCGCGGCCTGCACGATCCAGCGCGCGCCGAAATACAGGCACACCGCCGCGAACAGCAGCCGCAGGAGGTTGAGGAACAGTCCCGTGCGGGTCATGGCGTAGCCGGCGATGCCCTCACGCACCGGCTCCACTTCCAGCCGCGCGCGGCGCAGCAGGAACACCAGCAGGCCGACAAAGGCGAGCAGCAGCACGGCCCCTTCCCAGCGCGCGATCACGCCATCCAGGCCGAACAGGATCAGCAGCGCACTGGCGGCGGCAAGACAGACCAGCAAGGGCGAGAGCAGCCGCGCACGGACCAGCAGCGGCGCAGCGAGCGCCGCCAGGCCCAGGGTCAGGCCGACGTTGACGATGTTGCTGCCGACCGCATTGCCGAGCGCGAGTTCTTCCGCGCCGACCACGAAGGCACGGGCGTTGACCACCAGCTCCGGCAGCGAGGTGCCGAAGGCCACCAGCAGCAGCCCGGCCACGAACGGCGACGCGCCGAAGCGCTGGGCCAGACCCGAGGCGGCCCGGACGATGGAGTCGCCGCCCAGTGCCAACAGCACCAGGCCCAGCACGAACCAAACAGTGGCAGCGATCATCTGGTGTTCCCCGGTGACAGATGTGGGCCGATTCTAGGGCCAGCCCACGCCAAACAGTGAAGGCCCGCCCCGGCAGTGCGGCCGGCGCGGTGCCGATGGCTCAGGAGCAGCCTTCCACGTAATCGACCTGCGGGGTCTTGCCGACCCGCCAGGCGGTCACATTGCCATCGCCGTTGATCTCGAAGTTGACCAGCGCGCCGCCCTCGGTCGCCGGGCGCACGCGCAGGTTGTGGCCCTGCTCGTCGTACTTGTGCGGGGTCAGGTCGCCGCGATCCGGGTACAGCGTCTGCAGCTGGCCGAGCGACATGCCGACCTTGCCGCCACCGGGGGCGACGATGCGGTCGTTGCGCACGTCGTACCGGACCAGACGCTTGCCTTCGATCATGAAGATCACGTCCTCGGCCTGCGCGCCTTCCGGCCGCAGCGCATGGCAGTAGTCGTCAGCGACGTCGCCCTGCAGGGGTGTCTTCCAGGCCGCCCGGACCTCGTCCAAGGTGCTGCCCAGCGCCACCGGGCCGTAGCCATCCAGGCGTGCCGGACCCTGCGTCACCGTGCCCGGGGCCGCCGTGGCAGGCGCTGCCGGCGCGGTGTCCGCCGCCGGTGCAGGCACGGCCGCCTCGGCATCGGCCGACGGCGTCTCCGGCGTGCGCTCGCACGCGGCCAAGGCCAGCACCATCCCCACTGCCATCACGCTTCCCAGCTGTCTCATGCCTGCATCCTCCCGGTGAATGGGCGCAGCCTAGCGCGAGCGCCGTGTGGGCGGCATGCACAGTGTCGCTGTCATCCGCGTTTCACCTGCCGCGTTCAGGCTCGGCCTGCACCGCATCGACCCCGCCCCCATGCAACCGCAGAAGACCGACCTCGCCCGCACCGCCCTGCAGGCCCACCGCGCGCCCCTGGACATGCGCCAGCGCCGGCTGTTGATCCTGTGCGACGGCCAGCGCGACCTGGTGCAGCTGGGCCAGCTGGTGGGCCCGGAAACCCCGGCGATGGTGATCCAGCTGATCCAGAGCGGGTATCTGGTGTTGAGTGCGGTGACACCGACCGCGGCGCCGGTGCCCGTGACCGAACGCCGCCGCTCGCTGGTGGCCGCCCGCATCTATCTGCTGGACATCCTGGAACTGCAGCGTCATCCGCAGGCGGCAGCCCTGTTCCACACCCTGCAGCAGGCCCGCAGCGACGACGCGGTCATGGCGGCGCTGCAGACCGCATTGGACGCGCTGCCAGGCCTGACCTCCACCGGCTATGCCGAGCGGGTGCGGCAGCGGTTGCTGGAGGTGCTGCCGAAGGAGCATGCCGAGCGCTTCCAGATCGCGCTGGTTTGAGCCTGCGTCAGCCCGAGAAATTCGCCTTCAATCCCTGCCAGCAGTGCTGGTACCCGCGCTGGCGATGCGCCGCGTCCATCGCCTGTGCGGTGGGGCGGATCACGCCGCGGGTTTCGAACATGAAGGCCATGGTGTCCTTGATCACGTCCGGCCTGCTCAGGTCGGCCGCGGAGGCCTTTTCGAAGGTCGCCGCATCCGGGCCATGCCCGCTCATGCAGTTGTGCAGCGAGGCACCGCCGGGCACGAAGCCTTCGGCCTTCGCATCGTAGGCACCGTGGATCAGGCCCATGAATTCGCTGGCGATGTTGCGGTGGAACCACGGCGGGCGGAACGTGTTCTGCGCGACCAGCCAGCGCGGCGGGAAGATCGCGAAGTCCATGTTGCTGGTGCCCGGCGTGTCGCTGGGCGAATGCAGCACGAGGAAGATCGAGGGATCGGGATGATCGTGGCTGATCGAGCCGATCGTGTTGAAGCGGCGCAGATCGTAGCGGTACGGCGCGTAGTTGCCGTGCCAGGCGACCACGTCCAGCGGCGAATGATCGATATCCGCGCGCCACAGCTGGCCCTGGAATTTGGCAATCAGTTCGAACGCGCCGTCGATGTTCTCGAACGCGGCATGCGGCGTTTCGAAGTCACGCGGATTGGCCAGGCCGTTGGACCCGATCGGGCCCAGGTCGGGCAGCTTCAGCAGCGCGCCGAAGTTCTCACAGACGTAGCCGCGTGCGTCGCCATCGGGCAGTTCGACACGGAAGCGCACACCGCGTGGAATCACCGCGATCTGCTGCGGTTCGATCTCGATCACGCCCATTTCGGTGAGCAGGCGCAGGCGACCCAGCTGCGGGACGATCAGCAGCTCGCCATCGGCGTTGTAGAAATAGCGGCCCTGCATGTCGCGGTTGGCGGCATACAGGTGGATGCCCACGCCATGGTGGGCGTCGGGCGAACCGTTGCCCCCCATCGTGTACAGCCCCTCGATGAAATCCGTGGGCGTGCTGGGCAGCGGCAACGGATCCCAGCGCAACTGGTTGGGCGAGACCGCGCCCTGCGCGACGTCGCCGTGTAGGTGGGGCTGGCTAAAGGGGGTGAACTCGCCGTGGGTCACCGCGGGGCGGATGCGGTACACCCAGCTGCGGCGGTTGCTCCCGCGCGGCGCGGTGAACGCCGTGCCGGACAGCTGTTCGGCATACAGACCATGGGCGACACGCTGCGGCGAGTTCTGCCCCACCGGCAGTGCACCCGGCACCGCCTCGGTGGCGAACTCGTTGCCGAAACCGGTCTGATAGCCGCGCGATGACATCGGGTTGTTCATGGTCCTGCTCCGCCGGGGGCGTGGATGGCAAGGGAATACGGCCGATGGCACCCGCGCGGGCGCGGATGCCACCGTTGAAGCGTAGCGCGGGTGGCGGCCGAGTGCCTTAGAGCACGCCGCGCTTCATCTGGTCGCGCTCGATGCTTTCGAACAGCGCGGTGAAGTTGCCTTCGCCGAAGCCTTCGTTGCCCTTGCGCTGGATGATCTCGAAGAAGATCGGGCCGATGCAGTTGGTGGTGAAGATCTGCAGCAGTTTGCGCTGTTTGGTCTCCGGGTCGGCATCGATCAGGATCTTGTTCTTCGCCAGTCGGGCCACGTCTTCACCGTGGTTGGGCACGCGCATGTCGATCACATCGAAATACGTGTCCGGCGTATCCAGGAACTCCACGCCCTGGGCGCGCATCGCCTCCACGGTGTCGTAGATGCTCTCGGTAAAGCAGGCGATGTGCTGGATGCCCTCGCCCTTGTAGGCGTCGAGGTATTCGTTGATCTGGCTCTTCGGATCGGACGATTCGTTGAGCGGGATGCGCACGATGCCGTCCGGGGCGGTCATCGCCTTGGACACCAGGCCGGTCTTGAGGCCCTTGATGTCGAAGTAGCGGATCTCGCGGAAGTTGAACAGGCGCTCGTAGTAATCCGACCACTGCTGCATGTTGCCGAAGTACAGGTTGTGCGTCAGGTGGTCGATGAAGGTCAGCCCGAAGCCCTTCGGGCGCGGGTCCACACCCTCGATCGGCGCGTAATCGGTATCGAACATGCTGCCGTTGGCGCCGTAACGGTCGACCAGGTACAGCATGCAGTCGCCGATGCCCTTGATGATCGGGGCGGCGACGGCGCGGGTCTCGGGCTTGAAGTCGATCGCTTCGGCACCGTTGCCCAGGGCCATCTGGTAGACCTCATCGCCCGGCTTCTTGAAGCGGATGGCGAAACCGCAGGCACACGGGCCGTGCTTCTCGGCGAAGTCCGAGGCGAACGAATCCGGCTCTTCGTTGACCAGGAAATTCACGTCGCCCTGGCGATAGACCGTGATCGCACGCTGCTTGTGGCGCAGCACGGCGGTGAAGCCCATCTTGCGGAAATAGTCGTGCAGTTCCGCGCCACGGCCGGCCGGGGCGGCGAACTCGACGAACTCGAAACCATCGATGCCCATCGGGTTTTCGAAGGTGGTGACCTGCATGCCCGGATCGGGTGCGAAGGACGCGGTGCTCGTTTGGCTGGTCATGCTGTGGCTCCAAAGCAGTCCGCATCGGAAAAAACCAGGTGCGGTAGGAAGGCAGACCCGCGAGAATGCGGAGTCCGGAACGTAGGTTATAGTTTCACATGAAACCACCATCAAGGTGCACCGCAGCATGAGCCCGCCCGATCCCAGCAGTCACAGCATCCGCGCATCGCACGCCCTGCTCGATCTGGAGCAGTTCCTGCCGTACCGGCTGAGCGTTCTGTCCAACCGCGTCAGCGGCAACATCGCCAAGCTGTACGGCGACCGTTATGGCCTGGCGATCCCCGAGTGGCGGGTAATCACGGTCCTGGCGTTGTATCCGGGCTCGTCGGCCAGCGAGGTGTCCGATCGCACCGCGATGGACAAGGTCGCGGTCAGCCGCGCCGTGGCCAGACTGCTCGAACGGGGCTTCATCAAGCGTGAAACCCATGGCGATGACCGCCGCCGCTCGGTGCTGGCGCTGTCGGCGGCCGGATTCGAGGTGTACGAGACCATCGCGCCGCTGGTGATCGACATCACCCGCAAGCTGATGTCCGTGCTCAGCGAGGACGAAGAACAGATGCTGGAGACGCTGATCCTGCGCCTGGCCGGGGAAGGCCTGCAACGGATGGACGAGTAGCCAGCGACCGTTGGTCGTTGCGGCTCAGCTCAGGTGCTTGCGCCGCGCATGCACCCACGGCGCGGCCAGCGCGCCGATGGCACCGCCGGCAAACCCCAGCGAGGCGGCCACGGCGGCCGCTTCGATCGCACCCGGCAGAGCCAGCGCGGCGACCACCAGCAGCAGCGATGGCAGGCCGATGAAGGTGGCCATGAAGTAGCGCCAGCGCGGTGACCACGTACCGACCTGGAGCAGGCTGACCGGCATCCAGGCTTCGCCTGAGGCGTCCTGGGCAACCTTCGCGGCCACCTTGCCCAGGTCCGCTTCGACCGGCCCCTTGCCACCACGCGCGGCAGCCAGCATCGCGGCCACCTCGTCAACCGCCGGGAAGCTGGTCGGCCAGGTCTGCGGGGCGTTGACCCCGTAGGCAGTCAGCAGCGGCACGCTGATCCAGGGTGCCAGCAAGGGCCGTACCTTGCGGCGGTCCATCACGCACCAGATCTGGGTCATGCCATGCGCGGTGACGCTGTACAGCGCCAGCTGCGCCGCCGCCGGATAAGGCAGCAGGTGCACGCGGGCGGCCATGCTGTCGTAGCCCATCTCACGCAGGAAGCCCGGGCGGGTACGTCCCTCGTGCGCCCAGGCCAGGCCGAGCGCGCCGACCAGATACACCTCGGCCGGATCCTTCGTGCCGGCGGTGGCGCGGTCATCGCTGGCCAGGAAGAACGCCAGCGATTTGGGTTCGGCGACATCGAGCTGGTCCCAGCGCCCGGCGTCGCCCAGCACATGTTTGAGCGGCAGGCGCGCCGGGGCGGTTTCGTCCTTGCTGGCGTTCTGCAGGAACGGCACCACGCTCAGCACGAAGCCCTGCAGGTCCACGCCGCGCAGGCCGCTGCCCTGCCACTCGGTGGGAATCAGGCCCGGCAGCGTGCCCTGGCGTGCCAGCGTGTCCAGCTGCGCCTTCTGCTCCACCAGTTTCTGCACGGCCGCCTTGAGCAGCACGTTGTCGGGCACGGAGACCATCGGCAGGCGGTAGCGGATCGCGCCCGGCGCCGGCGTGTCGGCCTCCAGCGCATCGGGTGCGGTGTGGTCATCGAGCAGCACATCGACCGGCGGCAGGCTCACGCCGGCCGACGCATCAAGAGAGACTTCGGTGGTGCTGTCGCTGGTGCCCGGCTGCATGCGTCGATTCCGTCGGTTGTCCGCCACGAACAGCGCGGCATGAGGTCCTTGGGGGTAGCGGCAGGGCAGCGGACAAATTGAGGGCAAAAAAAAGCCGCGGAATCCGCGGCCTTTTCCAGATCACGACGCTTTGGGTGGCGCCCATTGCTTCATGAAGGCGAAGAAGCGGCCACGGTCGTAGCCCTTCTTCTGCCCCTTGTCCGCTTCCAGCTCACCGGTGAACTGCGAATGCAGCAGCGTGCCGTCGGCATCGAGCACGAACAGGTGCGGGTAGCCCTTCACTGGCGGGAACTGCGACAGGAACGCCGCGTTCTCGTTCTCTTCGCTGTAGTTGACCTTCATCCAGACATAGTTCGCATCGCGGAAGCGGCGGATCTCCGCATCCCCTTCGATGAACCCATCCATCAGATGGCACCACGGGCACCACTCACCGCCCACATCCAGGATGATCCGCTTGCCCCCGCGCTGGGCCTCGACCTTGGCCGTGGCCAGATCGGCGACCGGATCGCGGGCGGGATCGAACTGGGCGTTGAGCACCGCGATCGCGGCGATGTCCGCCGCGGCCGGGGTGTTGCCCGAGGCCACCGGTGCGCCGGGATCGGCGACCGGGGCCTTCTGCTCGGACGTATCCAGCGGCTGCGCAGGCGCCGCGGTAGGCGCCGACGACGGCGAACAGGCGGCCAGCAGGCCGGCCACGATCATCGACATTCCCGCGGCTTTCATGCGCATCGCCTTCCTCACTTGACGCCGTGCATCAGCTTGTTGATCAGCGGGGCGACCAGGAACAGCACCACGCCGGAGATGATCAACGCCCAGAAGCCGAACGTGTAGCCCTTCAGCGCCGATTCCACGGTCATGCCGCCTTCGCCGCTGACCACGCCGGCGAAGATGCCCGACATGTTGTTGCCGATGCCGGTGGACAGGAACCAGCCACCCATGCCGAAGCCAACCAGGCGCACCGGGGCCAGCTTGGTCACCATCGACAGGCCGATCGGCGACAGGCACAGCTCACCGACGGACTGGATGACGTAGACCATGAACAGCGTCCAGAACGGAATCTTGCCATCCACGACCATGCTCGACAGGGCGACCATCAGCAGCGCGAACGCCGCACCGTTGAACAGCAGGCCCAGGCCGAACTTGCGCGGGATCGACGGGTTGGCGCGGCCCAGCTTGATCCAGATCCAGGCAATGATCGGGGCCAGGGTGATGATCGCCACCGAGTTGACCGACTGGAACCAGGCGGTCGGGAATTCCCAGCCGCCCAGGTTGCGGTTGACGATGTTGTCGGCCAGGAAGGTGAACGAGCTGCCGGCCTGTTCGAAGAACATCCAGAACATCACGTTGAAGGTGAAGATGATCAGCATCGCGATCACGCGGTCGCGCTGGACCTTGCCTTCGCGGATGCCTTCAACCAGCAGCAGGATCGCCAGCGCGATGAACATCGCGCCCAGGATCCAGGCCAGCGCGGTGGCGCCGGTGGAGAGCAGGAAGAACGCGATCGGGATCGCCACGATCGCACCGATGAACACCATCACGATGCGGCCATAGCCCTCTGCACCGGCCGGCGGGGCGCCGATGCCCTTCAGGCCGGCGCGGCCAACGTAGAACCAGGCCAGGCTGATCAGCATGCCGATGCCCGAGGCGATGAAGACCATCTTGTAGGACGGCATCGCCTGGGTGCCGAACACGCGCTCGGCCAGGTACTGGGTCAGCACCGGGGCGATCATCGCGCCGATGTTGATGCCCATGTAGAAGATGGTGAAGCCCGAATCGCGGCGCTCATCCTTCAGGCCGTACAGCTTGCCGACCATGGTGGAGATGTTCGGCTTGAACAGGCCGTTGCCGATGATGATCGTGGCCAGGCCCAGTTCGAAGATTTCCTTGTTGGGCATGGCGACCATGAACAGGCCGGCGGCCATGATCACCGCGCCGGTCAGGATCGAGCGTTGGTAGCCCAGCACCCGATCGGCGACGTAGCCACCGAAGATGGCGGCGGCGTACACCAGCGCCAGATAGGCACCGTAGGTCCGGCTGGCGGCGGCCTGGCCGGCCGAATCACCGTCGAAGAACTGCGCGACGATGTACAGCACCAGGGCCCAACGGATGCCGTAGAACGCAAAGCGTTCCCAGAATTCGGTCATGAACAGCATCCACAACGGGCGCGGATGGCCCAGCGTGGTCTTGAACTCCGGCAGCGCCGGATCGGGAACGGATTTCGCGGCGGCGTCTACGCTCATGCGGGATTCCTGGGTTCGGTGGAAGACATGCACGTCCGATGTGCGAAAGCAGCGCGGGAGAATCCCAGACCAACCACGTTCACGTCAAATACACGCTGATGTGGACCGCTGGCAGCATGGTCGCTGAACTTGCATCTGCAACTTCCGGGCAAAACCCGGCAGCGCAGCAACGGCGGGGCCTGCCGCACCGTACGGCGGATGCGGCAGGTAAATATGAATAGGCTTATTGCGGCCGATGCCGGATCAGGCGTCCGGCGGCATCGGGTCGTCGTTGCGGATCGTGGTGCGCACCTGGAACAGCTCCGGGAAGAAGGTCAGTTCCAGCGCCTGGCGCAGGAAGCCGACCCCGCTGGAGCCGCCGGTGCCGCGCTTGAAGCCGATCACCCGCATCACGGTCCGCATGTGGCGGAACCGCCACAGCTGGAAGGCGGTTTCCAGATCGACCAGGTCTTCGCACAGCGCGTACTCACGCCAGAAACGGTCGGTGTTCTGGTAGATCCGCTCGAACACCGGGTGCAGCGCATCGTCGGCCACGTGCGGCTGCTGCCAGTCCCGCCCCTGATAGCCGGCCGGGACCGGATGGCCGAAGCGGGCCAGGTAGCGCAGGAACTCCTCGTACAGGCTGGGGGCATCAAGCACCTCCTGCAGCTGGGCCTGGCCGGCCGGGTCATGCGAGAACACCTGCAGCATCTGCGCGTTCTTGTTGCCCAGCAGGAACTCGATGTAGCGGTACTGCAGCGACTGGAAGCCCGAGGACGGGCCCAGCACATCGCGGAAACCCATGTACTCCGAAGGGGTCAGCGTCTCCAGCACCGACCACTGCTCGGTCAGCTGGCGCAGCACCTGCTTGCTGCGCGCCAGCACCTTGCGGCACTGCCAGACCTCGTCGCGCTGCAGGAAGCCGATCGCCGCGCGCAGCTCGTGTGCCAGCAGCTTCAGCCACAGCTCGGAGGTCTGGTGCTGGATGATGAACAGCATTTCGTCGTGGTGCGGCGGGTTGGACAGCGGCTGCTGGGCCGACAGCAGCTGATCCAGGCGCAGGTAGCCGCCGTAGGTCAGCCGCCCCTCCAGATCGGTGTGGATACCAGCTTCGAGATCGCGTTGGTTCTTGTCGACGGACATGGCAGGGACCGCTAAAGGGGCTGAAAGGGTAGCGCAGTGGCCGGGGGGCCGCGCATCCGGCCGTCAGCGGCTCAGCGCGCCGCCAGATCGGCCGAACCCACGATCCTGACGCCGGGCGTCGGCACCAACGCCGCCTCGACCAGCGCGGCGGCAATCGTCCCGGCCGGATTGATCCGCCAGGCGCGCGGCAGGACCGGACCGAGCACCCCCAGCACCACGCTGGCCAGATGCTCGCCGGTACGCCGCTCGGCACGTTCGCCGCCGATCAGTCCGGGCCGGACCAGGGTCAGCGACGGGTAGCCCAGCTCCCGCAGGTCCTGCTCCAGCCGGCCTTTGACCTGGTTGTAGAAGAGCCGCGCGCCCGCATCGGCGCCCATCGCCGAGTTCAACGCGAAGGCATGCGCGCCGCGGGCGCGTGCCTGCTGTGCCACGGCCAGCGGAAAATCATGGTCGACCCGTGCGAACGCCTCCTGGCTGCCGGCCTGTTTGATCGTCGTACCGAGCGCGCAGATCACGGCATCCACCGCCCACCAGTCGGCCTCGCCCGGCAACTGTGCGAAGTCCACCACCGGGTTGAGCAGCGCTGCATCCGTGGTATCCAGCGCGCGGCGGGTCGGGGCGATCACCGCATCGCAACGGGGGTCGTCCAGTAGTTGCCGCAGCACATGACTGCCGACCAGTCCGGTCGCCCCCACCAGCATCACCTTCATCGCACTCTCCTGCCGTCGCCGTGCTTACCATCCTGCCATGCATGACCGGTTCAAGGCCGGCCCCACTGCGCCGATACTGTTCCCACCTCTCCACCGCTCCGGCTCCGGCCGTGCCCTGCAAGGATCTGCCGCATGACGGACCCGCACGACGCTCCCCCCAGCCCCGGCACCGCCGTCGGGCGGCTGCTGTCGCGGCGGCAGAGCGTGGGCACAGGGGTGGAGGCCGCCAGCGAGCCGGCGCCCGGCCCCAAGGGGGGCAGCAGCGCGATGCTGCAACGGTTGTTCGCCGGCATCGATGCGCCCGAGCCGCTGCTGGCCGCGTTCGCCAATGGCATGTCCACCCTGCCCGGCGAGCTGGGCGACATGGGCCTGCGCCTGCAGTCGGCGCAGCGCAGCGCGGATTGGGTCAGCTATGGCCGCGCGATGCGCCAGCTGATCGACAAGTACATCCGCACCATCGAACAGGAAACCCCGGATGGCCAGCCCGACAGCCTGCGCCTGCGCGAGCTGCTGCGGCATACCGTCGGGGTGACCGTGGCCAGCCTGCTGCAGAACATGCCCGAGCTGCGCGAGGAGCCGGTGCAGCTGGCCGGTGAACTGCGCCACTGGCATCCCGGCCAGCCGCTGCAGCCGATCGAACAACGGCTGCGCGAGCTCTCGCACCAGATCGGCGTGCGCAGCGATGGCTGGCAGGAACAGCAGGAGCTGCTGCTGAGCCTGTTCGATCTGCTGCTGGACAATATCAGCGAGCTGCTCGATGACAGCAGCTGGCTGCACGGCCAGGTCCACGCGGTGCGTTCGCTGATCGGCGGCCCGCTGGATCGCGATTCGGTCGAACAGGCGCGCGCCAACCTGCGCGAGGTGATCTACAAGCAGGGGCTGCTCAAGCAGGGCATCGTCGAATCCAAGGCGGCGATGAAGAACGTCATGGGGGGCTTCATCGAGCGCCTGGACGGCATGGCGGTGAGCACGGGCGAATACCATGACCGGATCAGCAGCTACGCGCTGGCCCTGAAGGAAGCGCGCAGCATCGCCGACCTCAACCAGTTGCTGCAGGACGTGCTGCAGGACACCGGCCGGGTGCAGGATCAGGCCCTGCAGGCGCGCGACCACCTGGGCAATGCACGCCGTGAAGTGGAACAGGCCGAACAGCGCATCGCCGAGCTGGAGCAGGAGCTGCGCGAGGTCTCCGGGTTGATCCGGACCGATCCGCTGACCGGTGCGCTCAACCGCCGCGGTCTGGATGAGCTGCTGGAGCGCGAACTGGCGCGTGCCGCCCGCCACGGCCATCCGCTGGCGCTGGCCCTGCTGGACCTGGACGATTTCCATCAGACCAATACCCTGCATGGCCATGCCGGTGGCGATGCGGTGCTTCGCCACCTGGTGACCGTCTGCCAGCTGCACCTGCGCAGCAGCGATGCCATCGCCCGGCTCGGCGGCGATGAGTTCGTCCTGCTGCTGCCGGAAACACCTGCAGCGGACAGCATGTCCACCCTGCTTCGGCTGCAGCGTTCGTTGGCGCAGCGGCCGCTGCCGTTGGACGAACAGCGCGTGCCGGTGCATTTCAGCGCCGGGCTGGCGCAATGGCAGCCGGGCGAGCCAGCCGAGGCGCTGCTGCGGCGTGCCGATGCGTCGCTGTATGCGGCCAAGCGGGTCGGCAAGAACCGCGTACTGGCGGCCGAGCCACCGCGCTGAGCCCGCGCCTGTGATATTCCGCGCACCGGCGCGAATCACCCGGGTATGGACATGACACGGCCCGCTACCGACATTGATCTGCGCCCGCGCTTCGCCGCGCTGCTGGAGCAGCACCGCGGCATCGTGCTGAAGGTGGCGCGCGGCTATTGCCGCCACCCTGAGGATCGGCTCGATCTGGTCCAGGAGATCAGCGTGCAGGCATGGGCGGCATTCGAGGAATTCGACCCGGCGCGGGCGCGCTTCTCGACCTGGCTGTACCGGCTTGCGCTCAACGTGGCGATCTCGCAATGGCGCCGGCAGCAGCATCGGCAGCGCCACCACGCCGCGCTGGCCGACGACCTGCCCGCCGCGGACGACCGTGCACCCCCCGAGCAACGCCATGCCCTGCATCAGCTGGAGGTGGCCATCCATGCGCTGCCGCCACTGGACCGTGCCCTGATGCTGCTGCACCTGGACGATCACGACCACCGGCAGATCGCCGAGGTGCTGGGCATCAGCGTCGCCAACGTCTCCACCCGCCTGCACCGCCTGCGCCAGCAACTGCGCACGCGCCTGAACCCCACCGACTGAGAGCCCCGCCATGCAACCGGATGACCTCAAGCACCTGTGGAACAGCGTCGGCACCCCCACCGATGCGCAGGAAACCTTCGCGCTGGAAGCGTGGCGCAGCCATCGGCAACGCAGCGTTCAACGCCAGCTCGGCCTCTTCAGCCTGTGGCAGGGGCTGCAACTGGTGGTCTGGCTGGCCGTGGCGGTGTACTGCGGCAGCCAGTGGTGGCAGCAACCTCCGTTGGCGGTGATGCTCAGCGCGGTGGCGCTGCATGCCTATTGCATCGCGGTGATCATCGCCAGCATCACCCGCCTGCATCGCCGCCGGCAGTTGCAGCCGACGCAGACGGTGCTGGCGCAATCGCAGCAGCTGGCCGCGCTGCGTCGCCACACCGCGCTGACCGAGCTGCTGCTCGGCCTGCCGTGGTGCTGGCTATGGTTGGCCGTGCCGGTGCTGGTGGCCTGGCAGGCCTGGGGCGTGGATCTGGGCGCCTTTGCCGCGCCGTGGCTGCTCGCCTCGCTGGGCGCGGGGACGCTGGCCATGCTGGCCGCCTTGATCCTTGCCCGCCGCTGGGCCCAGCGCGCACCGGCCTCGCCGTGGCTGCAGCGCGTGATCGATGCGCTGTCCGGCCGCCGGCTGGCCCACGCACACGCCGAGCTGGAGGCCCTGCGCGGCTGGGAGCCGGCCTGATGGGGTCGCCCCTCAGTGCGCGGGCTTGGCCCCGCGCAGCTTCTGGAACCCGGTCACCGCCGCCAGGACCACCGCGCCGATCACCACGCCGACGATCACGTTGCCCAGCGCGTTGATCAACCAGCCCCAGCTGCCATCGCCGCCCATTGCCAGGATGGCGTGATGCAGCGGCGCGATGCTGTGCACCAGGATGCCGCCACCGACCAAGAACATCGCTGCGGTACCGGCCACCGAGAGGAACTTCATCAGCCACGGTGCGGCCACCAGCAGGCCCCGGCCGACCGCCGCCAGCGCCGCGCCCTTGCGCGACAGGTACAGGCCCAGATCGTCCAGCTTTACGATGCCGGCGACCAGGCCGTAGACAAACACCGTCATCGCCAGCGCGATCACCACCAGCGCGCTGACCTGGTTGAGGAACGGCGCGCTGGAGACCACGCCCAGCGACAGCACGATGATCTCGGCCGACAGAATGAAGTCGGTGCGGATCGCGCCCTTCACCTTGTCCTTCTCCCACGCGACCATGTCCACCTTCTCGTCGGCCAGGGCCTTGGCCCGCTCGGCCTTGCGCTGTTCATCCTCATCGCGCGAATGCAGGAAGCGGTGCGCCAGCTTCTCCACGCCCTCGTAGCAGAGGAAGGCGCCACCGATCATCATCAGCGGGGTGATCGCCCAGGGCAGCCAGGCGCTGATCGCCAACGCCGCCGGCACCAGGATCGCCTTGTTGACCAGCGAGCCCTTGGCCACCGCCCACACCACCGGCAGCTCACGGTTGGCGCTGACCCCGGTCACCTGCTGCGCGTTCAGCGCGAGGTCGTCGCCGAGCACGCCGGCGGTCTTCTTGGCCGCCACCTTGGTCAGCACCGACACATCGTCCAGCAGGGACGCAATGTCATCGAGCAACGCGAACAGACTGGCACCGGCCATGGTGGATCCAAAGGAGGAAGCGGGAGCGCCGATTCTGACCGATCCGGCCCCTGTCGCGGTAGCGGGGGCGGATTCACCGGCCCACCACTGCCGCCCGGCCACACTGCCGGTGATCGTCGCCCCGGAGTCCTGCTTGAATACCACGCCCGTCGTTACCGGTTCGCCGTCGCTGGTCAAGGGCATGAACCGCCGCAGCCAGATCCTGCGCCTGCTGTTGCGCTACCGTAATTCCGGCGTGTTTTCCGGCATGAACCTGGACGCACGCGCGGTCCACGATGTGCCGCCGGACGGCAACCCGGAGCAGTTCGTCACCGACCTGGAATCGCTGGGGCCGACCTTCGTCAAGCTGGGCCAGATGCTCTCCACCCGCCCGGACATGGTGCCGGTGGAGTTCGCCACGGCCCTGGAGCGCATGCAGGAGAACGTGGCGCCGATTCCGGTCGAGCGCGTCGCGGCGATCATCGAAAAGGAACTGGGCGCGTCGGTATCCAAGCTGTTCGCCAGCTTCGACCCCGTCCCGCTGGGCTGCGCCTCGATCGCCCAGGTGCACCGCGCCGAGCTGCACGATGGCCGCCAGGTGGCGGTCAAGGTGCAGAAGCCGGAGGTCGCCGCGCAGCTGCGCTCGGATCTGGAGGTGCTGCGCAGCTTCGCGCTGGCCGCTGACCACCTCACTCAGGTCGGCCGCCGCGTGCGCCTGCGCGACTGGCTCAATGAGTTCGCCAAAACCCTGATGCAGGAGCTCGACTACCAGGCTGAGGCCGAAAACCTGCAACGCTTCGGCCAGCACCTCAAGCCGTTCAAACCACTGTGGGTGCCGCAGCCGATCTGGGATTACTGCAGCCACCGCGTGTTGACCATGGAGCTGGCCCAGGGCGTGCGCGTGGACATGATCCCCGATGTGCGCCGCACGGAGCAGCCGATGGCGCCGCTCGCCGCGGCATTGATCCGTGGCTATGTCGACCAGATCTTCGTGCACGGCGAGATCCACGCCGATCCGCATCCTGGCAATCTACGCGTCACGCCGGCCGGTCGCCTGGCGATTTTCGATCTGGGGATGGTCGCGCACATGCCGCCACGCCTGCGCGAGCGCTTGTTGAAACTGCTGTTCGCGGCGGTGGATGGGCGCGGCGAAGAAGTCGCCGATGAAATCATCGGCATCAGCACACGGCTGGAGTTCTTCGATGAGGAACGCTATCTGCGCGAGACCGGGCAGATCATTGCGCGATATGCCGCCAACAGTAGCTTCTCCGAGGGCCGCGTGGTGTTGGACCTGGTCCGCATCGCCACCGCCAGTGGCCTGCGCACCCCGCCGGAGCTGAGCCTGCTCGGCAAGGCGCTGCTGAATCTGGAAACCGTGTGCCGGCTGCTGTCACCGGACCTGGATACGCGCCGCATCGTGGAGAAGCAGCTGCAGCACGTGATGCGCGCACGCCTGAAGAAATCACTGTCCGCCGCCAATCTCGCCAGCGAGGCGATGGAGATGCAGCAGCTGCTGCGCGATGGGCCGCGCAAGATGACCGACATCCTCGCGCTGCTCGCCGAGAACCGCCTGCAGATGAAGGTCACCGGGCTGGAAGAATCACGCCTGATGGAAAATCTGCAGAAGATCGCCAACCGTGTCTCTGCCGGCATCGTCACCGCCGCCCTGATACTTGCTGCGGCGATGATGATGAAGGTCGATACCGGCTGGCATCTGTTCGGCTATCCGGCCATCGCATTCACCTTGATGTTGATCGGTGTGTTCCTGGGATTGGGCATCATCCTCAGTGCGTTGATCTTCGATCGTCGTGCGCGCTCGAAGGAAGAACGCGGGCACCGCTGACGTACCTGCCGCGCATACCACGCATTCAGACCCAACGGAAAACACCACGGATAACGCACGATGCACTGCAGCATCGTGCGCGCTTCTTCACGCGTGTTTTACGTCGCATATCGCGGTGCGATGCGTGTGTACGAATGTCGTTTTCAACAAACATTTCAGTCAGGTTCGTGCAGGCATGATCGAGTCATCGGCTTGTCATGCATGTGTGGTTGGGACAGCCGGTCGGATGGGACATACGTCGTCATGACGTCCATCACCACCTGTCTCCACTGCCAAAAGTGCTTATGCTCTGGATCCTGCTGCTGTCTCTGTTGCTGCTCGCCTGGCTGTTCCTCGCATCTGACACATGGGTGTGGTGGAAGGCAAGCCTGATGTCATTGCTGCTGCTGACCCTCAGTGCGTGGTGGTTGATCAACAAGTTGTCCGGTGATGGTCTCAATGCCGCCACCCTGTACCACCTCGGTGCGGACATGGAAGGCGCCGGCATCGCCGATTTCAAGCACTACATCGCCGGCTTCATCGCACTGGCCCTGCTCTCGTTGTCCCCGCTGCTGCTGGCGCGCTTCCGTCGTCGGGATCGCCCCGCACATGGCAAGGCCGTGTTCGCCGGCTTCATGGCGATGTGGTTCGTCGCGATCGTGGTCAGCCCGCTCTACAGCGATGGTCAGCGCCTGTACCAGCAGATGCGCCCGGTCGACTACAGCATGGTCAAGGCCGAGTACCGCGTGCCACAGCAGCCGCTGACCAAGCCGCGCAACATCGTGTGGATCTACGGCGAAAGCCTGGAACGCACCTATCTCAATGAAACCACCTTCCCGGACCTGATGCCCAACATCAACCGGCTGGCCGCGCAGTCGCTGGATGTGCGCGGGCTGGTCTCGGCCGAGGGCGGTGGCTGGACCATCGCCGGGCTGGTCTCCTCGATGTGCGGTGTGCCGCTGACCACCGCCAAGGAAGATGAGAACAGCATGGGCCGCATGGGCAGCTTCCTGCCCGAAGCGGTCTGCCTGGGCGATTACCTCAAGCAGCAGGGCTACACCAATCACTATCTGGGCGGGGCCAACGGCCAGTTCGCCGGCAAGGGCCAGTTCCTGGCCACGCATGGCTTCGATACCGTGGACGACCTGGCCTGGTTCAAGCAGCAGAAGATCACCCGCGCGCACTTCTCGCCGTGGGGCGTGCATGACGACGTGCTGCTGGACAAGGCGTACGACCGCTTCGTGCAGCTCTCGCGCAAGGGCGAGCCGTTCATGCTGACCACGCTGACCATGGACACCCATCACCCGGCCGGTCACCTGCCCGTGGCCTGCAAAGGCACCCGCTACCAGAGCGAGCACGGCAACATCGGCATGCTCAATGCGCTCAAGTGCACCGACGGGCTGATCGCCAAGCTGGTCGACCGTATCCAGGCCAGCCCGTACGGCGAAGACACCCTGATCGTGATCGCTTCCGATCACCTGGCCATGCCGAATGATCTCAGCCACATCCTCGCCAAGCAGGACCGCGAGAATCTGCTGCTGTTCCTGGGCAAGGACATCGCCCCGCGCCAGCTGACCGCGCCGGCCGGCTCGACGCTGGATTCGGGCGCCACCCTGCTGAGCCTGATCGATCCGGCCATCGATTCGATCGGCTTCGGCCGCTCGCTGCTGCACCCGGAACGTTCGGACAGTGCGAGTGCGGCGGTGTTCCGCGACAACGGCAAGGACTACCCGCGTTACCTGGCGTTCTCGCGCTCGCTGTGGCTGGGCGACAAGACCCGCCAGCTACGCATCGATGACGACAACCAGGTGGTGATCGGCCTGCAGCATGTGCAGCCGCCGGTGCTGCTGGAGTACGACAAGCATTGGGATCTGAAATCGGTCTACCTGGAGAACACCTCCAAGCAGTTCGATCTGGCCGATCCGTCCAATACGCTGGCCTACGTGGATCGCTGCACCGCGTTCGAGGATGGCTCGGCCGATGGCGACTGGTGCGCGATGCTGGTCAACCAGGACAAGGGCATCAAGCTGTTCCGCGATGACCAGCTGCGCGGTGGCGTGGCGGTGGATGGCCCGCTGGATCCGTTCAACGGCCCGCGCCCGAGCATCCGCCAGGCGCACATGATCACCCAGAAGGGCCGCCGCACCCGCGCCGGCCAGTACATGGTGCAGCTGGTGACCAAGCAGTCACCCGACCGCGGCTTCTGGATCGAAGCGGTCTCCTCGCAGCGCAAGGTGGTGGTCGCCCAGCAGTGGGTACAGCCGGATGCCGAGGGTCGCATCAACCTGAGCTTCGGCCTGGACCACGAGGTCGATGATCTGGAAGTGCGCGCCTGGTTGAACCACGCCGAGAAGCTGGCCGTGGATACCTTCGCGCTGGTGCCGTCGCGCCGCGGCAACCGCGGCTGATGAGGTAACCCGGCCGGCCTCGGCGACCGTCGGCTGTCCCTATCGGTAGTGCCGGCCGCTGGCCGGCTCCCGGTTCTTTCTGCATCGTCTATCTGCCGGCCAGCGGCCGGCACTACCTGCATCGGGACGGTACCGACCATCGGTCGGCATCCGTCCGTCATCGGTTGCGCTTACGCGTCCGGGTCCGGCTTGGCCGCCGGATCCCGCACCAGATGGATATCCGTCGGCGAGGACAGCGCGATCCCGGCCTCGGCAAACTTCTGCAGCACCGTGAAGTACAGCTCGCTGCGTGCGCCGTACACCGCACGCGGGCCTGACACGTAGGCGAAGCTGTTGATCGCGATCTGCCCATTGGCGATCGAGTCGATGAACACCGACGGTGCCGGGTCGCTCAGCACGCCCGGGTGATCGGTGTAGGCATCCAGCAGGATCTGCCGCAGCGCCGCCACATCGGTGTTCAACGGCACCGAGAACTGGATCTGGATCCGGCCCTGCGCGTTGCCCATCGTCATGTTGCGGATGGTCTTGGTGATCAGCTCGGAGTTGGGCACGATCAAGGTGGACTTGTCGCCGACCTGGATCTCGGTCGAACGCACGCTGATCCGCTTGATGTCGCCTTCCTGGTCGCCCAGCTTGACCCAGTCACCGATCTTGACCGGCCGCTCGGCCAGCAGGATCAGGCCGGAGACGAAGTTCTGGGTGATCGCCTGCAGACCGAAGCCGATACCGACCGAGAGTGCGCTGACCACCAGCGCCAGCTTCTCGAAGCCGATACCCAGCGCGGTCAGGCCCCACAACACCGCAGCGATGATGCCGAGGTAGCGGGTCACGGTGCTGATCGAGTTGCGTGCGCCGGCGTCCAGTTCGGTCTTGGGCAGGTAGGTATCGCTGAGCCAGCGTTGGAACGCCTGCATCACGGCCCACACCACCAGGAACACCAGCACCGCGTACATCACGCTGCTCGGCCTGAGCGTGGTCTCACCGATCTTCAGCCCACCGGACAGCGAATCCAGCCCACCGAGGAAGGCGTTGAGATTGCCGAACGGTGCCGCCAGCGCCAGCAGGCCAAGCACGATCACACCGACACGCAGCACCGCCGAGAGCAGCACGCCGGCCTGCTCCACCCGCGCCTCGCTGAGCCCGGTGGTCAATACGATGGTCTGTCCGGCGCGGCTGCTGGGCGCGAGCACCCAGGTGGCCAGGTCATCGGCAAACTTGAGCAGCAGCGAGACCGCCATGAACACCACCGCGACCCAGACCAGCTGCTGGGCCACGAACAGCGCGAAGTTGAGATACCCCAGCAGTGTGGCGATCACCGCCGCGGCCACGGCGATGTGGCCGACCAGGCGCGCCAGCACGATCCAGCCACTGCGGCGAGGCGCCCCCCGCACCTTGCCATCACCACCGGCGCGGGGATCGGCCCGTGCTTCGGCCTCGGCGGCTTCGGCCGCCTGACGGTTGTGCATGCGCGCCAGCGAGGTCAGGATCGCGATGATCAGCCCCAGGTAGGTCAGCGCCATCAACCCATCGGCGGCCACCGTGGTCACCTCGCTGGTGCGGGCTGCACGGTCGAGGGCGACCAGCATGATGCTCAGCCAGGTCAGGCCGGCCGCGCCCCAGGCGTACTTGCGCAGGCGCAACGCCGCGCTGTCATCGAGTGACAGCAGCCGCCACGACGGGCGCTTGGGGACCAGCAGACAGGCGCTGAGCGCAGCGATGAAGGCGGCCACGAAGGTGGCTACCTCGAAGGTCTCGGCCACCTGCTGCAGGCGCGGCGGGATCGCGCCGATCGCGTCCAGCGATTCCACCAGGGCCACCGCCGCCAGGCCCGGCAACAGCGTGCCGACCAGCAGTAGCCACACCGCCAGGCCGGAGCGGCGCAGGCGTCCATCGGGTGCACGCTCGGAGGCGGCAAAGCGGCGCCCCAGCGCGCGCAGCCACAGCCGCAACGGGAAGAACAGCACCAGTGCGACCGCCAGGCCGATCAAGGGCGAGTTCCAGCCATGCTTGGCAATGGCTTTGCGGGCCGCGTCTTCGCCCAGGCGGTAAAGAATGGCCAGGCGGTGCACATCGTCCGGCACATCCTTGGCGAAGCTGCGCCACAGCGCAGGTGACAGCGGCGAGGCGACCTTGCGGCTCAGCTGTTCGCTGAACTGGGTGACCCGCATCTTCTCGATGCGCTCGCCGAGCTGCTTGGCATCCACTGAGAGCAGCTTGGCGCGGGCGATCTGCGCGGTGATGTCAGCCTTCTGCTGGTTCAGCGCCTTGCGCTGCCGGCTCACTTCCGGCGGCTCGACGGTGCCTTCGGCGACCTGGCCAAGCTGCTCGAGCCGCGCATCCACCTGCTGACGCTGCGGGTCGAGGGCGCTCTGCAGGCCGTCGGCATCGCGCTGGACGGCCAGGGCGCGGTCGGACAGCGCCTTCAGGGTTTCAGTGGTGCCCGCATCCTCCAGCGCGTCACTGGTGGCGCGCAGCTCTTTTTCGGCCTGGATCAGTTGTTTGGCCGGATCCGGGGGCGGATCCGTGGCCTGCCCGAGAGCGACCGGCGCGGCGCCGAGCCAGGTGAACAACAGCAGCCAGCCCAGCGACCGCACCACAAACGAAGAATGACGAAGCGACACGCCAGCACCAACGGTTCGCGCGGACCACCGCGCCTGCCCGCGACTATAAACCGGGCCCCGTTCAGAACAGGTATGCGGGCGCTCAGTACTTCAGGCGGAGCTCCTCGACCTGCGGCTGCAGGCGGGCATACCAGTCCTGGAACTCTTCCTCGGTGATCTCCTCGGGCGCGTAGACCGCGATCTCATCCCAGGCGTGATCGGTCGGCAACGGCTGCCGCGGCCCAGCGCGCAGGGTGTAGGTCACCCCCTCGTGGTCGAGCACATCGTCGGCGGTCTCGCGCTGCTGGCGGGCAACGCCGGTTTCGCTCTTGAGCAGAATCACCTGGTACATCCGCATCTCCATCGCTGTTGAAAGAAGCGCTGATGGCGCTCCGGCCCAGCATAGCGCTGCGACCGCAAGCGGGACATGACGCGACCACAACGGACTGTCTCGACGCCGCAGTCGCCCCGGCTTCACCCGGCCGTGGCAGCAGCCCCGGCATCGTGGGATCGCATTCCCACCAGCCGTTGCCCATGACCCCACATCCCGACCTGAAAACCGTTCCCGACCTGAAGCTGCCGCGATACCTGGGCACCTGGTACGAGATCGCCCGCCTGCCGATGAAGCACGAGCCGGAAGGCTGCACCGATGTGTCCGCGCATTACAGCCTGAAAGACAACGGCCACGTCGCCGTGGTCAACCGCTGCCGCATGGGCAGCGAGATCGAGCAAGCCGATGGCGAAGCCTGCCCCGTGGACAACGACACTGCGCGGCTGGAGGTCAGCTTCCTGCCCAAAGGCCTGCGCTGGCTGCCCTTCACCAAGGGCGACTACTGGGTGATCCAGATCGCGCCGGATTACAGCGTCTCGCTGGTCGGCAGCCCGGACCGCAAGTTCCTCTGGCTGCTGGCGCGCACCCCCACGCTCGACCGCACCACGCAGGAGCACTACCTGGCCCAGGCACGGCTGCAGGGCTTCGACCTGACCGAACTGATCCAGACCCCGCACACCGGCCACCCCACCGCCTGAGGCTGCCATGGATCTGAAGAGCGGGTATCCGTTCTGGGCCGTGCGCAACGGCCTGATGCATGCCTTCCCACCGCTGGAGAAGGATCTCAACTGCGAGGTGCTGGTGGTCGGCGGCGGCATCAGTGGCGCGCTGATTGCGGACGAGCTGTGCGCGCACGGCCATGATGTGGCGCTGATCGAACAGCGCGACATCGGCTGGGGCAGCACCGCGGCCAGCACTGCGTTGCTGCAGTATGAGATTGACACGCACCTGATCGACCTGGCCCAACGCTACGGCGAGGACGCGGCGGTGCTGGCCTATCAGGCCTGTGCCGAGGCGATCCCGGCCATCTGCAAGGTGGCCGCGCCGTTCCGCGATGTGGACTGCCACCGCATGGCCAGCCTGTACTACGCGAGCAAGCGCGGGCACCAGGCGGTACTGGCCGAAGAGTGCGCACTGCGTGCCAAGCACGGCTTCGATGTGCGCTGGCTGGACAGCGAGGCGGTCCAGGCCGAGTACGGCATCCGCGCACCGGGCGCGATCCTCAGTGCGCTCGCCGCACGCATCGACCCCTACCGGCTCACCTACCGGCTGCTGATGCGGCTGCACACGCGCGGCTGCGGCGTCTACGACCGCACCGTGCTCGATACGCTCACCCCGACCCCGCGCGGCGTGACCGCCACCACCCTGGGCGGCGCCCGCATCCGTGCCCGCCATGTGGTGCTGGCCACTGGCTACGCCGGGCAGCGCTGGTTGAAGCCCTCGGTGGCCCGCAACCGCAGCAGCTACGCCTTCATCACCGATCCGATCCATCCGGACCTGCTCGGCCCCCTGCGCGAGACCATGGCATGGGAATCGGCGCGGCCGTATCTGTACCTGCGCAGCACCGGTGACCACCGGCTGCTGATCGGCGGCGAGGACGATGCCATCGATCTCCCGGCCCGGCGCGACCGGCGGGTGGAGAGCAAGACCGGCAAGCTGCTCAGGAAGACCGCCAAACTGTTCCCGCACCTGCCGCTGCAGCCGGCCTTCTCCTGGGGCGGCACCTTCGCCGAGACCCACGATGGCCTGCCGTTTTTCGGCCCGCACCCGCAATGGGGGCCACGGGTACTGTTCGCGATGGCTTACGGCGGCAACGGGATCACCTACTCCATGATCGGCGCCGGACTGCTGCGGGCGCGGATCGAACGCCGCCGGCATCCGCTGTCCACGCTGTTCGGATTTGACCGGTTGGGCTGAGTTCCCCTTGCAACGCACGCCATGACAGGCATCATTCAAACTACGGCTGCTAGCGTCAGCGCTGTCGGCCGTCCCGCCTGTCTGCTCCGGAGCCTCTCATGACCCGCCTGCTTCCCCTGCTGCTGTGCCTGTCCCTGCCCGGTGTGGCGCTGGCCCAGTCTGCCGCAGGCGCCACCGGCCCGCAGTCCTCGACCGGGCTGGACCTGAGCATCCCGGACGCCCCGCTGCAGTACCTGAGCGATCAGTCGCTGCGCGGCGACCCACCCGGCACCTTCTACGGCGACCGCACCGGCCGGCGCTCCACCGAGCGGGCCGCCAACGGCATCGCCCACGTGACCGATGACAAGCTGCGGGTCAACGGCAGCTTCACCACCGGCATCGGCTATTCCGAGAATTACGGCAACAGCCATTACAACGCGGCCGAGCTCAATCTGAGCAAGAACTACACCACGGACGAGGGCAACACCCGCAACGTCAACGTCAATATCCGGGTGAGCGAGGGCAAGGGCCCCGGCTTCTTCGGTCCGTATGGCTATGACGGCTTCGGGGGTTATGGCGGTTACGGCCGTGGCCCGGGCTACTGGGATTACCCGGCGCGCTGGTAAGCGCTAAGCGCTGCAGCCCCCAGGCAATGACGCGGACGGCCGGGGAATCCCGGCCGTTCGTACATCCAGTGCGCGGTAGCGCCGGATCAATCCCACCAGCCATCGCGCTTGCTGGCGAGCACGCGGCCATCGTAGCCACTCATGCGCACTTCCACGCGCTGGTTGCGGGCGTTGCGCGCATCCAGGGTCCAGGTCGCGCCATCGCGCTCGATCGATTCGATCTGCGTCAGCCCGGCCTTGCCCGCCAGCGCCAGGATCTGCCCGGCGTCCAGCACGGCGCGGCCATCGCGTGGATCGAAGATCTCGCCCTGGGTGTCATCGATGATCACTTCATCGACCGTGCCGTCCTTGCGGGTCACGTCCGCTTCCCACACGCCATCGTCGTGCTCCAGCTCATGCACCTGGGTGTAGCCGGCCGCGCTCAGCTTGGCCTGGACCTGGGCGGCCGACAGGTTGGCGGCAAAGGCCGGAGTGGCGAACAGCGCAGCGGCCAGGGCGGTAGCGGCAATCATCGTCTTCATGGGAATCCTTGAGGGGGCACCGGTCCATTCCGGCACCGCCAGTCTGGTCACCGCGCCTAACCAGACCATGAGGGCGACTGTTAGATACTGTTTAGACCGCCCCGGTATACCGGTGGCCTGCCCTTCGCCTGCGTGCCCGCATGTCTGCCCTGTCCCTGATGCTGCCCCTGCTGCTGACCCTCGCCCCGCAGGACCCGATGCGGGTGCTCGACGGTGGCAGCCGCCAGCAGGACAGCGTGCGCCAGGCGGTGCGCCAGGGTCGCTTCGTGCCGCTGGAACAGGTAGTCGCCGATGCGCTGCGTCGCTACCCCGGCAAGCTGATCGAGGTGGAACTGGATGACGGGAAATACGAGGTCGAGATCCTCGGCCCGGATGGCGTGGTGATGGAGCTGGATTACGATGCCGCGACAGGCCGCCTGCTGAAAATGGAAAAAGACTGATGCGCGTGCTGCTTGCCGAAGATGACGCCCTGCTCGCCCGCCGGCTGCAGACGCTGCTGGAAGAGGCCGGCTATGTGGTCATCCACAGTGCGGAGGGGCGGGATGCCGAGTACCAGGGGCAGATCGAGGACATCGCCGCGGCCGTGGTCGATCTGGGCCTGCCGGGCCTGGACGGGCTGAGCGTGATCGAACGCTGGCGCCAGGCCGGGCGCGATTTCCCGGTGCTGGTGCTGACCGCCCGCGCCCGCTGGCACGACAAACTGGCCGGCTTCGATGCCGGCGCCGATGACTACCTGACCAAACCCTTCCAGCCCGAAGAACTGCTGCTGCGCCTGCGCGCCCTGATCCGCCGCAGCGCCGGCCACGCGCATCCGCGCCTGCAGTGCGGTCCGCTGGTGCTGGACGTCAACGCCGGCCGCTTCGAGCTGGACGGCGCGCCGCTGGCGCTCAGCGCGCAGGAGCACCGCATCCTCAGCTACTTCATGCATCACCCTGATACCGTGTTGAGCCGCTCGCGGCTGGGCGAGAACGTCTACGAAGACGGCTTCGATCCAGACTCCAACACGCTGGATGTGCTGATCGGCCGCATCCGCCGCAAGCTCGGCAGCGAGCTGATCCACACGCATCGCGGCCAGGGCTTCCGCCTCTCGGCAACGCCATGACCACCGGCTCGCTGCGCACCCGCCTGCTGGTGGCCGGTGGCCTGGGCCTGGTGCTGGTGTCGGCCTTGGCGACCTGGTGGCTGGGCGCGATGTTCGAGCGTTCAGCACGGACCGCGATGGATGAGCGCCTGGGCAACGATCTGATCGCGGTACTGGCACTGGCCGAAAGCGATGCCAACGGCCAGCTGCAGTGGCGCGACACGCTGGCTGACGAGCGCTACCGCCGCGTGTTCTCCGGCGACTACTGGCAGGTGCTGGACCAACAAGGCCGCCCGCTCGGGCAATCGCGCTCGCTGTGGGACGGCTCGCTGGCCGCGCCAAGCGCACCGCAGCCGGGGCCGGCCAAGGCCTTCGATGCTCCCGGCCCGCTGCAGCAATCCCTGCGCGTACTGGCCCAGCAGGTCACCCTGCCCCGCGCCGCCGCGCCGGTGATCGTGATGGTCGCCACCGACCGCAGCCCGCTGAATGCCCAGGTCGCCAGTTTCCGGCAACGCACCGCGCTCGCACTGGCCGTGCTCATCGCTGTGTGGTTCGGCGTACTGGTGACCCAGGTGCATTACGGCCTGCGGCCGCTGGCCGAGCTGGGCCGCATTGCCGGGCAGGTCCGCAACGGCGAGAACGTGCGCTTCCCGCAGCAGGGCCTGGTGAAAGAAGTCGCGCCGCTGGCTGGCCAGCTCAACGCGCTGCTCGATCATCATCAGCGCATGGTGGTACGCGCACGCCGCAGCGCCGAGGACCTCGCGCACGCGCTGAAGACGCCGCTGACCGTGCTCACCACCGAGGCCGAGGGCGACGGCAGCGACTGGCGCCAGACCCTGCGCAGCGAGACCGCGCGCATGCAGGCCAGCATCGATCGTTACCTCGCTGCAGGTCTGGGCGCCGACAGCCAGCAGCGCACGCCGGTGGCGCCGGTGGTGAGTGCGCTGTGCGGGCTGATGCAGCGCGTGCATGCCGCGCGTGGGCTGCGTTTTACGTGCGACAGTGACACCACGGGGGTATTCGCCGGTGCGCGCGAGGATCTGGAAGAGATGCTGGGCAACCTGCTCGACAATGCGGGCAAGTGGGCCAGTCACGCAGTGCGCATGGAGGTGGCACCACGGGAGGGTCAGCTGCGCATCACGGTGAGTGATGACGGTCCCGGGCTTCCCGCGGAGCAGCTGCAGCACGTGCTGGAACGCGGCGTGCGGCTGGATGAGCGCGCGGCCGGGAGTGGGCTGGGATTGTCGATCGTGGCCGACATTGCCGAGAGTTACGGTGGAACGCTGGTGCTGGCCAATGGCGCGCCGGGGTTGCAGGCGACGTTGACGTTGCCGGCAGGGTAAGAGCTGCCCTCGCTGACGGCATTGCTTGTGCCGTTGGTAGTGCCGGCCGCTGGCCGGCACTACCGGTCATGTGTAGCGGATCGGAGGCTGCACGTCATCCACGCATGGCGTGGATCTACCTGCCGGCGTGCATCCACCAACAGTCGATCGCATCCAGCACGATGTGGATGATCAGACCGATACCGAACAGCCGCGTCTTCTTCGGCACACACAACCCCGCGTAGACCGCGATCGCTGGCGCCGTGTGCAATGGATGGAAACCGATGCTGCAGCGGTTCGGGGCGTAGATCGGGTCGGCCAGCAGGTGATCCAGATCGATGATCCAGCCCAGCAGCATCAGCACCCAGGCGGACATGAAACGCCTGCGCCAGAACGTCCACGCCAGCACCGCCGGTACGGCCGCATGCAGGAACAGATGAAAGATCGCGCGGGCGCTCATGGGGTTTCCAGGTGCCTTGAAGGAACCGACGGGCCGTGCCCGACGCTACCGACGACCGGGTGAGGCCCGAAGGCCATCACCCGTCGCCACCGGCTTACGCCAGGGGCTCGTCGGACAGGTAGGTGTAGCCGGTCAGACCGGCCTCCAGTGCCTCGGCCAGTTCCTGCGCGCGCTCGGGCGAGAGCTTCGCCGCCGCCACGCGCTCGGCATAGCTGGCGCGCAGATCGGCCAGGCTGTAGCCCACGTAGTCCAGCATCACATCGGTGGTATCACCGCGGCGCTGCTGGGTGATCGCGTAGCCATCGGCATCGGCCAGCACTTCCACCGCGTCGGTATCACCGAACAGGTTGTGGATATCGCCGAGGATTTCCTGGTATGCGCCCACCATGAAGAACGCGATGCGGTAGCTCTCCCCGGACTTCAGCGCATGCAGCGGCAGCGAGGTATCCAGGCTCTCGTTCTCGACATAGGTTTTCACCATGCCGTCCGAATCGCAGGTCATGTCCGCGATGATGCCGCGGCGCTCGGGCTGCTCGTTCAAGCGCTCGATCGGCACGATCGGGAACACCTGGTCGATCGCCCACGCATCGGGAATCGATTCGAACACGCTGAAGTTGACGAAGTACTTGTCGACCAGGCGTTCGTTCAACTCGTCCAGCGCCGGGCGATGGCTCTTTTCGTCATAGCTCAGGCGGGCACGCACGGCATGGGCGATGGCGTAGAACAGATCGTCGATACGGGCGCGCTGCGGCAGGTCGATCTGGCCCAGCGCATAGCTGGACAGGCCTTCGGCATGGAAGTGCTGCGCTTCCTGGAACAGCTCCACCGCCGGGCGCTCATCGAGCTCGGCGTGGATCTCGCGCAGGTGGCGGATCGCCGCCGGCTCGTCGTCGTGCTGGTCCGGCACGCGGCCTTCCTGCGCCTCTTCCACCTCGGAGACGTTGGCGATCAGCACCGCGTGGTGCGCGGTCATCGCGCGGCCGCACTCGGTGACGATCCGCGGCGGGGTCAGGCCGTGCTCCTCGCAGGCATTGGCCAGCGGCTGCACGATGTTGCTGGCGTAGGAGTTCAGGCCGTAATTGATCGAGCAGAAGCTGCGCGAGCGGGTGCCTTCGTAATCCACGCCCAGGCCACCGCCGACGTCCACGTGGGTGATCTTCGCGCCCAGGCGCGAGAGCTCCACGAAGTAGCGGGTGGCTTCGCGCATGCCGTTGGCGATGTCGCGCACGTTGGAGATCTGCGAGCCCATATGGAAATGCAGCAGGCTCAGGCAGTCGGCGTACTCGGTATCGCGCAGCGACTTCCACAGGTCCAGCAGCTGGCGCGGCGAGAGGCCGAACTTGGCCTTGTCGCCGCCGCTGTTCTGCCACTTGCCCGCGCCCAGCGAGGCCAGGCGCATGCGCACGCCCAGGCCCGGCTTGACGTCCAGCGCCTTGGATTCCTCCAGCACCAGCTTCAGCTCGGAAGGCTTCTCGATCACGATGAAGGTCTGCAGGCCCAGCTTGCGGCCGATCAGGGCCAGGCGGATGTACTCGCGGTCCTTGTAGCCATTGCAGACGATCAGCCCGCCCGGGCGCGACAGCGCCAGCACGGCCATCAACTCGGGCTTGCTGCCCGCTTCCAGCCCGAAGCCCTCGCCGTGGTGACTGGCCAGGGTGCCGGCCACGCCACGGTGCTGGTTGACCTTGATCGGGTACACGGCGGTGTAGCCGCCCGGGTACTCCCAGTCGGTCTGCGCCTGCGCGAACGCGGCCTGCAGCTTGCCCAGGCGCTGGCCCAGGATATCCGGGAAGCGCACCAGCAGCGGCAGCTTGGCGCCGGCCTCGCGAGCGGCATCGACGATTTTCGGCAGCGATACCACCGGGCCGTCCTGGCCAGTCGGTCTCACCACCATGTGTCCTGCCTGATCCACGTCGAAGTAGCCATCCGCCCAATGCGGAATCGAGTAGGTCTTGCGGGCTTGGTCGAGGGACCAATCGGTCATTTCAGTGGGCCTGGTTGGTAAAAAAGGGGGTGCATGATAACGCCTATGTGGCGACAGCTCCGTTATCATGCGCGCCCGCGCCCGTGCTCAGGCTTGAAACCTGAACGGGCCAACCCGTCCGGACGTGGCTTGCGCCACGCGGCACCGCCGCCAGCCCGGCTCCAACACCCTTCCGAACAGGACTGCTATTCCATGACTGACAACAACAACTGGTACATCGAACACTTCGAGCGCACCGGCTCGGCCATCGGCTACCGCCTGACCGGCAAGCTGGATGAAGTGCAGTCGCCGTTCCAGAAGATCGAGATCTTCGCGACCACCGATTGGGGCAACCTGATGACCATCGACGGCGCCATCATGTTGACCAGCAAGGACAACTTCTTCTATCACGAGATGATCAGCCACCCCGTGCTGTTCACCCATGCCGCGCCCAAGCGCGTGGTGATCATCGGCGGCGGCGACTGCGGCACCCTGCGCGAAGTGCTCAAGCACGAAGGCGTGGAGAGCGTGACCCAGTGCGACATCGACGAGCAGGTCACCGTGATGGCCCGCAAGCACTTCCCGGAACTGTGCGATTCCAACGACGATCCGCGCGCCGAGCTGATGTTCGACGACGGCGTGGCCTACATGGCCAACTGCCCGGCCGGCAGCGTGGACGTGGTGATCGTGGACTCCACCGATCCGGTCGGCCCGGGCGAAGGCCTGTTCAACAAGGCCTTCTACGAGAGCTGCTTCAAGGCCCTGAAGGACGACGGCATCCTGGTGCAGCAGTCCGAATCGCCGCTGATGCAGCTGGACCTGATCAACGAAATGCGCGCCGAGATGGGCAAGGCGGGCTTTGGTTCGTTCAAGACCCTGCCGTTCCCGCAGCCGTGCTACCCGACCGGCTGGTGGAGCGTGACCCTGGCCCGCAAGGGCGAGAGCAGCTTCGATTTCCGCCAGGCCGATTCGGCTGGCAAGTCGTTCGATACGCTGTACTACACCGCCGCGCTGCACACCGGTGTGCTGGTGACCCCGCCGTTCGTGGCTTCAGCCCTTAAGGGCTGATCGAAGGCGTGCCGACCAACGGTCGGCACCTACCGGTATAGGATGCGGCAACAAAAAACCCGCGCTGGCAACAGCGCGGGTTTTTTATGCCTGGTAGTGCCGGCCGCTGGCCGGCAACCCCATCAAACCAACGGCTCAGATCGCCCAGATGCCGGCGATCACCGCCACCACCAGGCCCCACTTGATCACCTGGTAGGCGACCACGCTGCGCTCGCGCAGCGCCTTGGCCTTCAGGCGCACCTTGTAGACGCTGCCGAAGGCCTTGTTGACGCCACCGGTCGGGTCACCCGGCAGGTTCGGCGAAGCACCACCGGCCAGCAGTGTGGAGGCCACCGCGCGGTTGAACAGGCCTGGCAGGCCGAAGCGCAGCGGGCGGGCGATATCGCAGAACAGGATCACGCGGTCGTCCGGTGTTTCGTTGTGTGCGTGGTGGATGTAGGTCTCATCGAACATCATCCACTCGCCATCGCGCCAGCTCTTCCGGATGCCGTCCACTTCGATATAGCAGGCGTCGTCGTTCGGCGTGGCCAGGCCCAGGTGCAGGCGCAGCGAGCCGGCAAAGGGATCGCGGTGCGGGCGCAGTTCGCTGCCGGAGGGCAGCTGGGCGAACATCGCCGCGCGCACGTCCGGCAGCGATTCCAGCAGCGCGGTGGTCTTCGGGCACAGCGCCTTGGCCGACGGGTGCGACGGGCCATACCACTTCAGGTAGAAGCGCTTCCAGCCGCGGCGGAAGAACGAGTTGAAGCCGGCATCGTTGAAGGTGCTGGAGGCGGCGATCTTGTCCGCATCGCGCAGGGCCAGCGCTTCGTCGCGGATCATCTGCCAGTTCTGGCGCAGTGGCTCGAGCTGCGGGAATTCCTTGCCCGGGTCGAGGAACGGCGTGGTCGGCACCTTCGAGAACGCGTACATGATCACGTTGATCGGGGCCATGAAGCTGGAGTGGTCCAGCAGCTGGCGCGACCAGCGCGCGCGCACCTTGCCGCGGTAATGGATGTACAGCACGCAGGCGATGAACAGCCCTGCCAGCACGATCTTGATCATCAGTCTTCCTCCGGCATGGCCGGACCCGAAATGGTGGGGGCGATGCACGGTAGCGACCGGCATCGAAAGGGCGGCAGAAGGCGGGGACGTGCCGGAGAGGGGCGGCCGCCGATGTCGCGAGCAACAGCATATGGTCGGCAGCGCCTGCGTCGCGGTCAAGCATGGGCTGAGCGATGTTCAGCGCGGCGTGGCTCAACGGACCACCCCAGCGGAAGCCTGCGGCTGGTTGCCTGCGCTGGGAGCAGGCAGGCGCGCGGAGCCCCTGAGGTCCATCGAACGGCCTCCTGCACAGGGCGCACGGCAGCCATGCTTGCCCTGCACTCTCCAGAACTAGCAGCCAACCCGCTGATTGAAAACGAAATTCTTCCAAGCGATACAAGATTGTCCGCTTCAGCGTGACGAACTGTTCCACCCCGGGCGACGACATTTCTCCGACATCATCTGGATTCGTGTACTGGCGAGTACTAAAATTAACGAAATCTTTAGTTCCCCACAGTAAGCAGCACCGGTACGCCTGACGCATTGCGCCGACCGCCGGGTCGCACAGACCCCTATGAACACAATTGTTGCCTCGTGTGTCGATGACACCGCCCCCGCCGAGCTGCTCAAGCGCGGCGAACGCCTCCTGGAACCTGACGTCTACCGGACCTGCCTCAATGGCCAGCCCGCAGTGGTCAAGGATTACACCCGGTATCGCGGCACCCCGCTGTCGCCGATCGCGCGCCTGCTGGTCCGCCGCGAAGCGCGCATCCTGCAGCGCCTGAGCGGCTGGAAGCACGCCCCGGCCCTGCTCGGCACCATCGGTGGCCTCGCGCTGGGCATGGAGTTCATTCCCGGCCAGACCCTGAGCGCGGCCCAGTCGGTCGGCATCGAGGTCTTCGAGCAGCTGCAGTACGCGCTCACCCGCCTGCATGCCGCCGGCATCACCCACAACGATCTGCATGGCACCAACGTGATGGTCAGCGGGGGCGTGCCGGTGCTGGTGGACTTCACCTCGGCCTGGCGCAGCCCGCGCTGGCTGCCGGTGCACCCGGTCTCGCGCCAGCTGCGCCGCAGCGACATGAAGAACCTGCTGAAGATGCGCCAGCGCCTGACCGGCGAGCGCCCCAGCGCTTCCGAGGCGGCCCAGGTGGCCGACCCGCGCTGGGTGGCCGGCGTGCGCGTGGCCTGGAAGCGCTTCTACCGCTGGTTCAAGGGCCACGCCTGATCGCGGGTGCTCTCGGGAAAGCCGGCGCGCGTTACAGCGCGTCGGCGTCCAGCTCACCGGTGCGGATGCGCACCACGGTGCCCAGGTCGTACACGAAGACCTTGCCGTCACCGATCTTGCCGGTGCCGGCGGCTTTGACGATGGCTTCCACCACCTCCTCGACCTGGTTGTCGACGACGGCCACTTCGATCTTCACCTTGGGCAGGAAATCGACCACATACTCCGCCCCGCGGTAGAGCTCGGTGTGGCCCTTCTGCCGCCCGAAGCCCTTGACCTCGGTGACCGTGATCCCGGTGACGCCGCGCTCGGCCAGCGCTTCGCGCACGTCGTCGAGCTTGAACGGCTTGACCACCGCCATGACCATCTTCATCCGTCTGCACTCCTGTGTTCCAGGCTGCGAGGATAACGCCTGTCCGCCGGTGAACGCGATGCGCGCAGTCCGTGCCGCCGGCAGCGTGGCGGCTTATCCTTGGCACATACCCCGCGGAGCCGCAGCATGATCGACCTCAACCACCTCGATGACCTCGCCCGTCGCCTGAGCGATATGGTCCCCCCGGGCCTGCGCCAGTCGCGCGAAGAACTGCAGGCTACTTTCAAGACCGCGCTGCAGGCCGGGCTGGGCAAGCTGGACCTGGTGACCCGCGAGGAGTTCGACGTGCAGCGTGCCGTGCTGCTGCGCACCCGCGAGAAGCTGGAGGCGCTGGAGAAGGTGGTGTCCGAGCTGGAAGCGCGTGGGGCCGCTGCGCCTCGCGAGTGAGGCAACGCCAGGATCTGCGGAGGCAGCAGCGGCTGCCCTCCATCCACGATGCGACAAGGACGTCCGAATGAGTGAACAAGGTTCCCAGATGCTGGCTATCGCCGGTGCCAGCCTCGCGGCGGTGATCGCCGCACTGTGCCTGATGCGGTTGATGCGCATTGACGGTGTGCGCTCGCGCAACGCCTACCGCATCGCGTTCTCCGGGTTGGCCGCCCTGCTCGCACCGACATTGATTGTCGCAGGCCATGGTGTTCTGCCTGCTCCATTCATCGCCTGCATACCTGTCCTGGCGTTCAACCTGACCTCCATCAGCGAACTGGAGCTGGGTGCGCTCGGCCTGCTCGCCATCGGCGCAGGCAAAGGTACCGGGGAGATGTGGGTCTTCACCCTGCCGACTCTGCTGGTGTTCGCGCTGATGATGGTCTTGCCTTGGTCGCGCGCAAAGCCGCGTCGCAGCGGCGCAGGCGAGTAACGCGCAGGATTACACGTCCTGCAGGACGAACCGCTCGATCGCCAACGCCACGCCATCTTCGGCGTTGCTCGCCGTCTCGAAGCGCGCCGTCTGCTTCACCGCCTGGATCGCGTTGCCCATGGCGACGCTGGTCCCGGCGAACTGCAGCATGGTCAGGTCGTTCTCCTGGTCGCCCACGGCCATCACGTTGGCGCGGTCCACGCCGAGGTGCGCGGCCAGCTTCTCCAGGCTCGGGCCCTTGCCGGCGCGGTGATCGAACACTTCCAGGAAGAACGGCGCGCTCTTGAGCACCGCGAAACGGTCGGTCAGTTCCGACGGCAGGCGCTGGATGGCGGCATCCAGTACCTCCGGCTCGTCGATCATCATCAGTTTGATGAACTGCATCGCCGGGTCCATGTCCGCCACCCGGCGATACGACAGCGGCACGTTCGACAGGTGCGAATCGGCCACCGTATACAGGCTGATGTCCTGGTTGGGCGTATACATGCGCCGGCCATCAAGCGCCTGGAAATGGATGCCCAGCTCGCGCGAGATCCGCTCGCAGAACACGAAGTCCTCAAAGCTCAGCGGAAACTCGATGACGCGCTGGCCGCTGCCGATGTTCTGCACCACCGCGCCATTGCAGGCGATGCAGTAGTCCTGCTCGCTCGCGATCCCCAACTGCTGCAGGAACGGTTCCATCCCCGACACCGGGCGGCCACTGGCCAGCACCACTTGGACGCCCTGCGCGCGGGCGCGCGCGATGGCGTGCATGACCCGGGGCGTGCGCGTGTGGGACGGATCGAGCAGGGTCCCGTCCATATCGATGGCGACCAGTTCGATGGGACCGGAGCGGTGGTGCATATCCATGGTGTTCGACGGCGTGGAGCGTGGGGGCATCCAGTCTAGCGGCACTACCGGACACGGTGGCGGCGATTGCCTACCCCACGGCGCGGCAAGTGCTGATGGATCGGGTGCTCCGTGTGCTGCCACTGTGCACGGCATGCCGCAGACCCTGGAAACAACTGCATGAGCCTTGCGCTGGTGCACAGCCGTGCCCGCGCCGGCGTCAAAGCGCCGGCCGTACGGATCGAGGTATTCCTGTCCGGCGGATTGCCGCATACCCAGATCGTGGGGCTGCCTGCCGCCGCCGTGCGGGAATCGCGCGACCGCGTGCGAGCCGCCCTGATCTGCGCACGGTTCGAGTTTCCACAGCGGCGCATCACCATCAACCTGGCCCCGGCCGATCTGCCCAAGGAGGGCGGGCGATTTGACCTGGCTATCGCGCTGGGCATCCTCGCCGCCAGTGGCCAGATCGATGCGCAGTCCTTGGACCCGTACGAGTTCCTCGGCGAACTGGCCCTGACCGGCGAACTGCGCGGTGTCGACGGCGTCCTCCCTGCGGCGATCGCTGCCGCCCGGGACGGCCGCAGCCTCATCGTGGCCGCCGCGAACAGCGAAGAGGCCGCACTGGCCCAGCATGCCGACGTACGCATCGCCCGCACCCTGCTGGAGGTCTGCAGCGCCCTTGAGAGCGGCACGCTGCCTCCGGCCGTGGCGGCTGACCCACAGCCGGTGAGCATTCCCGACCTGCGCGACGTGCGCGGCCAACTGCAGGCGCGGCGAGCGCTGGAGGTCGCGGCGGCCGGCGGGCATCACCTGTTGTTGCTTGGCACCCCCGGTTGCGGCAAGACCCTGCTGGCCTCTCGACTGCCCAGCATCCTTCCAGCGGCCAGCGAGCTTGAGGCACTGGAAGCGGCCACTATTGCGTCGTGCAGTGGCCAAGGCATTGATGCGGGGCGCTGGAGAGAGCGGCCCTACCGAGCGCCACACCACACCGCCAGCGCGGTCGCGCTGATTGGCGGTGGGTCGCATCCGCGCCCTGGCGAGATTTCGCTGGCGCACAACGGCGTGCTGTTTCTGGACGAGCTGCCCGAGTGGAGCCGGCATGCGCTGGAGGTCATGCGCGAGCCGATCGAATCCGGGGTTGCCGTGGTCAGCCGCGCTGCGCGTACCGAGCGTTTTCCTGCGCGGTTTCAGCTCGTTGCGGCGATGAACCCCTGCCCCTGTGGCTGGGCCGGGGATCGCAGCGGGCGCTGTCTCTGCAGCGAGGAGGTCATCCGTCGCTACCGCGGGCGTGTCTCCGGGCCGTTGATGGATCGCATCGATCTGCATGTGGAAGTCCCTCGACTGGACCCGCGCGAGCTGCGGGATGACGCGCCGCTGGGCGAGGACAGTGCGAGTGTCCGCGCCCGTGTTGTCGCCGCGCGGGAGGTGCAGCTGTTACGCAGTGGGAAGGCGAATGCACAGCTGCTGCCGTTCGAGCTGAGCGAGCATTGCCGGTTGTCGCCGGAGGATCAGCAGCTGCTGGAGGATGCGGTGGAGCGGTTGCAGCTGTCGGCGCGCTCGATGCATCGCATTCTGCGGGTGGCGCGGACGTTGGCGGATCTGGGGCATGCGGAGGAGATCAAGACCGCGCATGTGGCGGAGGCGATCGGGTATCGGCAGTTGGATCGGGGTGGAGGAACATGAGAATTCATCGAATCCCGACTAACAAGCACCCTGATATCGCGTGAGAGCGCATACATCATGCGTGAATTGATGTTGCAGCACAAAATCTCAATAGACCGAAGCACAACCAACTCGCGCACCCAGGGGCGCCATCCACCAGGTACTCAGACTACCAATCGAAGCGCCCAAACGCGCATACTTTCAGTCCCGGCTGATGCCCCGGCAATTCACGAGCATCATTCCTATGACTGCGCCAGCTGCGTGCTCTCAAGATAAGTTACAAGCTTGAGACGAGAGTGTGCAGGAAGACAACGCATTGCCAGCAGCAGGCGCTCTTCCAGATAATCTCTTGCTACGTACTCAGGCACGTCAGCTGGACAGTTGAGCTCGGCCACGGGCGAACGAAATTCATGCACTCCAGTGACTAGCCAATCGATCGAAACCCTGGCAATGCTCGATATCAAGACCAACTTATCAAGAGAAGGTCTAGAACCACCCGATCGCTCCCACTGAGCCACCGCCGAGCGGTGCACACCCAACTCTTTTGCAAACCTGGATTGGGACATTCCAGCGCGGATTCTCGTGCGACGAACTCTATCCGACATCATACCAACGCCCCCAAAACTTGAATATGGACACTAGCATCATAATCAAACGTAGCAACCTTCAGAGACCGAATAACCAATAATGAGGTATCGGTTACAAATCCAGGTCCGAATCAACCTGCATTGCACTTGTAGTGACCCACTCAGCAACCCATGTAAATCCCTGCTCTTGCAGGATATCACTCACACCATGTGAGCGAACCTGACCGACTCCGCACCTGCAAGCCACTTGCCTTTACTTCGCCATCTCGCCTATAAGAAATTGCCGCTCGCGGCTGACCCTCGGGCGGCGAAATCACAATCCATAACTGCTGCGATTCGCATATTCTTTTCATTAAATAGGATATATCAATGAACCATGCAAGCATCGGCCAGATCCCAGCTTTGGCATTCGACGTTGGAATTAACAGCTGTCCGCAACTAGAGAGTGTGCTCGAGCCAGTAACGCTTGTAACAGCAATCATCATCGCAGTTCTCTAAGTGCCCCGTGCAGAAAGGAGTGAGAAATGATCACTGTGAATAATCTACCCGCGCTTGCTTACGATGTTGCAGTGTGTGGTGGCAGTGGGCTAGATGAAGCCGCGGGCCCCGCATGTTTCGTACTGGGTGTCGTTGCGGGCGTGTTTATCAACGAGCGAATCCACTGATACAGAGCCAAGGCAGGTGGACGCCTGTCTTGGCTATCAGCAGGCGGAAGATCGATCATGAGAAATCCAACACGAATTATTGAAATCTGCGATGACACTGAGCACCAACGGTCGTTCCTCAAACTATCGAGCCGCGAGTTGAGATTGGATGGGCGCGTTGAATCTCTAGGGATAGCTAAGGCCCTATCGAATGTATCAAGTAAAATATCAAAGAATGATGGGGGAGAGTCAGTAGAACATCTATTGCGCGAAGCCGCAGACGCCATAGGCGAGGACGATGTGGCAGAACTTCTTGGTGAAGAACTCAATAGATTCTCAAGCTCTCTTCTGTATGCCGTTCCGGCACGAACAGTAGATAGCGACATATTTAGCGGTCTTGTTCTGTTTGACGATAACGTGCTCCGAGTCTCTCTTGTTGCGGCAGGGCCGATGGCTCACCGAATCAAAATTCACCGTCGAAACAGTCTTGGCAAACAGCTTGGCGTCACCATCCAAGGAACTGACTCTCTTGTCAGCTTCATTAGATCGGGAGATGCGAAGCTGAGCCTTTGGTCAGCAGAGCCCTTCCTGCATAACGACGAGCTGTGCGGTAGAAGAATGAAGCGCCTTCCTGACAAGCACATCGCAGATGGCGAAGCAATATTCTTAGAAGGCGGTTCGAAAGGAATGTCAATCGCGAGCTGTTCATCACCGATTCTTTTCGTAATTGTGACACGCAACACCCCTCGATCTCCAGTGAATGCGCACTATGAGTTAGAAGGCGAGCTGCACTCCTGCACTGCATCAGAAATGAAATCCTCACGAATTCAAATTCTTGCCACTTTGGTTCGCGAACTGAAATGTGAAGATGGCATCGATGCGTTAGCGCAGCTGCTGTCGCACCCGGATCACTTTGTACGGTGGCAGTTATTGCGGGAGATAACAGCACTATGCATCGACGCAGCGCTGCCGCATCTCCTTCGCGCCGCGAAAACGGATCCGCATGTACAGGTCCGCAATGCAGCTAAGCTGACGATCGAAATGATTGGCGAGGAGTACGGCAATGCCACTTAATCTGAATTGCCAGGATACAGATTCGATCGAGCTCGATGAGCTTGTCGAATTCCTATTTGATAACAACATTCAGCCGATGGATCAAGCCTCGCTTGCGGCAGCGGCACCAATGCTTCGAAAGCTGTCAAATAACCGGAGCTTTCTTGCAGAGAGGGCATGTGAGGAGCTAAAAGACTTCCGCAACCTACAAACCGCCAACACATATTCCGCTCAAGTATTCATGCTCTATCTCCCGCAACGTAGAGGTCAAGCATTTTTTATTCGCGCGTGCTTCTGGCCATCGAACGCGGACCAGGTTGTCAAGACAAGCGGCACGGATCCATTCTTCTATCATAAACCGCATGATCACAACTTCAATTTCCTGACCGTCGGCTACCATGGACCCGGCTACTGCAGTGATTACTATGAATATGATTACGATAGCTGTGACGGGGTCTGCGGCGCGAACGTTTCTCTAAATTTCATCGAGCAGTCTTGCCTGTCAAAAGGAAAAGTTCTCCTCTATCGCGCATTTACAGATATCCACAATCAACTTCCCGCCGACTCCTTTTCCGTATCATTAAACATCATGGAAAACTCAATCAGAGCCTCGATGATGGATCAATACGCGTTCGATCTTAAAACCGGTCAAATATCAGGGCTTATCAACAGATCGTCAGCGGTCTCGATCTTTAGCACGGTAGCGGCGCTTGGACGGGGAGAGCAACTGGAGGTTCTAAGGTCGATTGCGAAAAGGCACGAAATAGATAGAGTGCGCCTGTCCGCCTTGGATGCATTAGCAAATGCGGCCAAAAGTCCCGAAGACGCTCTCGATGTCTGGTCTGTCATTGGCGAGGCGGATCCAGCTTTTCTCCGCGGTTGGCGAAGGGTAAGAACCACTGAGATAGAATCGTTGTCCAAGCGGATTGCATGAGGGACTTTGTTTGCTAAAACTTGAGCTAGTTCGAAAAAGCTTTCGTGGCGCCGTCGTGGTCGAAGACGCATCGTTTGCAGCGAGCCCAGGGGGCATACTGGCGCTCATCGGCCCGAATGGCGCTGGCAAATCAACGACCTTTCGTATGATTTGCGGACTTATCCATCCAGATAGCGGCGCGTTAACTTGGAGTGGAAACCCTATAAGCCTTTTGTCGAAGGAGCGGTTAGGCTTCCTGCCCGAGGAGCGCGGCCTCTATCAGGACATCACCGTTGAGCGATTGCTTATTTACTGGGCAAGGCTTCGGTCAATGCGCAGCGATGCGATACGGCACGCAGTTGAGCTGTGGATGGATCGACTTGAAATCGCTCCGTACAGGGACGTGTTGGTTAGCACTCTTTCCAAAGGAAATCAGCAGAAGATCCAGCTTGCTATTTGCCTCCTTCACTCTCCAGATCTCTTGGTATTTGATGAACCTTTCTCGGGCTTGGATCCGGCAAACCAAGATCTGGTTACAAATTTGCTTCTGGAGCAGGCAGATCGGGGTGCAGTTGTAGTGATCTCAGCGCATCAGTTGGCATTAGTCGAGAGATTGGCGACCGATGTCGTGCTTATGAATAAGGGGCTGACATCCGCACTGGAAGGATTCGGTCGATCGCGCCAGCTGCCTCCAACAGCATCGGATCGCACTGTTGTGGTCTATCTTAAAGGACGCCATACCCCAGAGTTCGCGGACATTGCGAAGCACTCAGCAAAACGCGACCATCTCGGTCGATTAGTACTCACATTTCCCGCTTCGGGACTAAAAGAGCTTGCTTCTGCACTAACTATCATATGCTCGTGTGATGAAGTATTAGATATCGAGCTCGATCGGCCCGGGCTTCATCAAGCCTATCTGAAATCTGTTTCAAACTATCAATCTGGGATCAATCATGGATCGTAGGACCATGGACGTCGCGGCCTTTGAGTTTCGGAGCTTCTTTGATTTCAAGGGCGAACTAATTAGCCTGGCGATTCTTGCCTTGATTGCAGCAATCAGATTTGGCGGTGACGCTATAATGGCACTGTCTGTGCCAACGAATCTTGTAATAGCCGTTGAATCGACCTCGCATTCACTACCAGATCAAACTCTTAGGAGCAGGTTCAGCTTTGTCATTACAAGCCCTCACGAACGGAAGCAGGCGCTTGAACGAATAGACAACGGTCAGATCGCAGGCCTTCTCGCAGAAGAGCCTAATAACACATTTCGCCTTTATACAAAGAGTCGCGTATTTTGGACAGACGCTCTAGCGACCGAGTTCTTACCTATTCACCGGTGGTTGAGCACCATTAAAATTGGTGTAGATCATAATGATATTGAAAGACTTGTCACGCCTCCTCAGATTGTGCCCAGCTATCCGGGAATTGAAGAAAAGGCCGGCGGCCTCAGCGCCTATATTTCAACAATTTCGATAATGGTAATCATCATTATCGGAATAATTTCAACACTGCCATTGCTGCTACAAGGAATTGCAGGAGAAAAATTTGGCCGTATAAGCGAAATCGTCTTATCGGCCATCTCGGTTCCGACATGGATTGACGGAAAAGTCATTGCTGCGGCGCTACACGGCCTCAAGACAATGCTCAGCTATACAATCTATGGTCTGACATTAGCACTTCTACTTGGCTATTTTGGATTTGATCAGATCGCCGATCCTGACCATTGGCGTGGAATCGCATTTACGCTCATCAGCGGAACGCTCGGTCTTCTATTCTGGATTGTACTGTTCGCCCTAGTGGCTGCGCTGTTGCCAAATGCAAAGTCACCCATCCGCAACACACTTGTTCTGGCGCCAATGACTTGCCTCTTGCTCTGTTTGAATGGCGCAAAGGAACCAGACAATTCATTTATTGTCGCTTTATCCTTCTTCCCACCGACGATGCCATTCTCTATGCCGCTCCGAATTGCTTCCGGCACCGCGTCGACATTGGAGTTCCTAGCCTCAATGGCATTCGCAATCGCCTCACTCATTGCATTGAGACTTATCTTACTAAGAGTCTTCACCAGGGCCATTCTTAACGTTGGCGGTAAAATAAACGGAGTGATCTCTTACTCACATAAGGAAACAGCCTCCGGCCTCTGATGCTCTCAATGACCTCCTAATCTCGTAGCTCGCAATAGTTGACGGACGATAGAGAGGGAGCTCCGGTCGCTTGCTCAACGCCACCCCCTACTACTTCCTAAGCAAGCCCGCTCCGGCCCTACCGGCACGATCCCCGACGGATTGAGATGCCGATGACTCCCGTAATAGTGGTGCTTGATGTGCTCAAAGTTCACCGTATTCGCCACCTCGCGAATCGCCATCATCCGCGCCACGAACGCATGCAGACCAGCGAAGTCTGCAATGCGCCGCACGTTGCACTTGAAGTGCACGTAGTAGACCGAATCGAAGCGGATCAAGGTGGTGAACAGACGGATATCAGCTTCGGTCATGGCATCGCCCACCAGCCACTCGCGTTGCTGAAGGCGCTCGTCCAACCAGCTGAGTGAATCGAACAACGGTCCAACAGCCTCTTCGTACGCCTGCTGCGTTGAAGCAAAGCCCGCCTGGTACACACCGTTGTTGACGGTGGCATAGACCCGTTCGTTGACCGCATCGATCTCAGCACGCGATGCAGCCGGATAGAAGTCACCGGCTTTCGCGCCCAGCCCGTCGTAGGCGGTGTTGAACATCCGGATGATATCCGCCGATTCATTGCTGACGATCGTCCCGCGCTCGCGATCCCACAGCACCGGCACGGTCACCTTGCCGGTCATCCCAGGTTTGGCGGCGGCATACAGTTCATGCAGATAGCGTGCACCGCGTTCGGGCTCCGGCGTTACCTGCGGGCCGGGCTCAAAGGTCCAGCCCTGATCACCCATGTGCCAGTTGACCACCGACACCGGCACCAGATCTTCCAAGCCCTTCAGCGCGCGCACGATCAGCGCGCGGTGTGCCCACGGGCAGGCGAGACTCACATACAGGCGAAACTCCCCAGGCGCGGCTTTGACACCAGGCTCGCCATTCGGGCCAGCGCTGCCGTCAGCGCTCAACCAATCGCGGAAGGTGGATTCCTCGCGCTTGAAATGACCGTCCTTGTCAGCGGCACCCGCGGTGCCTTCCTGCCATGTTCCATCGACCAGCATGCCCATCGCGGGAGTACTCCTCTGATAGCGGTGTGTGATGCTCCGGTGATGTGTGCCGGCTTCTACAGCGGGTTGTAGCAAACGCATCGGCAATGCCCGGTGATGGGCCCTCGCAGCGGGTGCATGTTTCATCGCGTTCATCGCCGCAGCACACGCAGCTGCGGCAGAATGTCGATGTATTTACGCGAGACTCCCACCATCATGCGTATCCACCAGATCGATCTTCCCGTGTCCGATGTCGCCGCCACCGTGGCGTACTTCCGCGATGAACTTCAGTTGCCGGTCGAGGGCTCGGCCGTGCGCATCGGCTGGAGCACCCTGCAGCTGCAACCCGCAGGATCGAATCCGGTCGGCGGTGTGCACCTGGCCTTCAACGTCCCAGCCAATCGATTCGAAGCGGCCACCGACTGGCTGAAAGCACGCGCCACCCTGCAGCGCGATCTGAAGGGCCATGACCACTTCACCTTCGATGGCCGCTGGGATTCGGAGTCGATCTATTTCACGGGGCCGGACGGGCTGATCCTGGAGTTGATCGCGCGGCGGCGCCTGCCTGCCGGCGAACGCCAGGGCGCGTTCCATGGCAGCGAGATGACCTGCATCAGCGAGGTCGGCCTGCCCGCTGAAGACGTGGCTGAGGTGCAGGCAAAGGCCCAAGCGGCGTTCGGGCTGGAGCCGCTGTCACAGCCCACGCCGCACTTCGCACCCCTCGGCGATGACGAAGGTCTGTTGATCGTGGTCGATGCGACGCGCCGCTGGTTCCCCGAGCAGAAAGTGCTGCCGAATGCGCGTGGCCTCCGCGTGGTGCTGCATGACGTGGTGCCTGGCGCGACTGTGGAAGACGCAGCACTGGGTTGGCACCTGCGCTCGGCCTGAGCAGGCCGCAGACGAACGAAGCCCCGCCGGAGCGGGGCTTCAGTTCCCATAACAGCCGGCTGGGCTCACTCTTCCTCGTCCTGCTGGGCGCCCTGCTGCTGGTTCTGGTTGCGCTGCTGCTGTTCCTGCTGCTGTTGCTGCTGGTCGCGACCACGTTCCTGCTGCTCACCGCGCTGATTCGGGTTCTGCTGGTTCTGCTGAGCCATTTCGATTCTCCGGTCGCCGCAAACGGAATGTCGCGGTCGGGGCCATCCTCTGCAGCGCGAGGTTAACGACGTGTGGGGGTTTGTATACGAATTCGTCAACGTCTCCACGCCAACGTTTTCTGCAGGTACAAACCCCATGTCGCAGTAAGCGTTGGCCCGCATATGAACGGTTCGAATTCCCTTATGCCACCATCCCCTAAACGCCCCGGAGCGTGACTGAACAGGGCATCCCCGATCCTGCGGGTGGAGATGACGCGCAGATGACGATCACGGCATCACCGGCGGCACGTAGGTCAGCGTCATGCCGAGCAGCCACAGCAGGCCAAGCACCAGCGGGATGTGCACCAGCAGCTGGATGAAGGTGAAGCCGACGATGTCGCGCGCCTTCAGGCCGAGCACGCCCAGCAGCGGCAGCATCCAGAACGGGTTGATCAGGTTCGGCAGCGCCTCGGCAGCGTTGTAGACCTGTACCGCCCAGCCCAGGTGGGCCTTGAGTTCGTTGGCCGCCTGCATCACGTACGGCGCTTCGATGATCCACTTGCCGCCGCCGGAGGGCACGAAGAAGCCGAGCACCGCCGAGTAGACGCCCATCACCAGCGCGAAGGTGTCGGTGGTGGCGATATGCACAAACAACGTGGACAGGCGATGGGCGAGGGTCTCATCGCCACTGCCGGTGGCGTGGGTGAGGATCATCGCGATGCCGCCGTACAGCGGGAACTGGATCAGCACGCCGGTGGTGCTGGGGACGGCCTTGGCCACCGCGTTGAGGAAGCTGCGCGGGCGCCAGTGCAGCAGCAGGCCGAGCGAGATGAACAGGAAGTTGTAGGTGTTGAGGTTGGCGATGGCGGTGACCACCGGCTTGCTGGCGAACTCGCCGAACAGCCAGCCGAACGCGAGCAGCGAGAGCAGCACGGTCAGCAGCGGGCTGTACTCCAGCCACTCGCCGGGGCGGGTGCGCGGTTGCAGCGGCTCGGCCTCGGCGCGGGCGGCGCCTTCGAAGTCTTTGGCCGTGCGCGCAGTGGCGGCGCCGGGTGCGGTGAGCCAGGCAATCAGCAGCGACACCAGGATCAGCGCGGATGTCAGCGCGATCGACTGCCACAGGAAGATGGTTTCGGTGAAGGGCAGCACGCCGGTGATCTCGACCAGTCCGGGCGGCATGCTGGCCGGGTTGGCCTGCAGCTGGGCGGCCGAGGAGCTCAGGCCCATCGCCCAGACCGCGCCGAGGCCAAGGTAGGCCGAGGCACCGGCGGCGCGGTAGTCCATGTTGAGTGCTTCGCGACGCGCCAGCGCGCGGACCAGCAGCCCGCCGAACACCAGCGAGAAGCCCCAGCTGAGCAGCGAGGCGAGCATGCTGATCAGGCCGACATAGACCACCGCGCCACGGCCGGTCTTGGGCACACGGGCCAGCAGCTCGATGAAGCGCGCCACGATCGGTGCGGTGGCGACCGCATAGCCACCGATGACCACGAAGGCCATCTGCATGGTGAAGGGGATCAGGCTCCAGAAGCCCTCGCCGAAGGCGGTGGCGGTGGCCTGCGGGGTGGCGCCGAAGCCCATCGCCGCGGCCGCGACGATGACGACGCCGAGCACCGCGAACACATAGGCATCCGGGAACCATTTTTCCGCCCAGGCGGCCGAGCGCAGTGCCGCGCGCGCCATCCAGCCGTCCTGCACCACCGTCGATGTGCTCATTGCCCCGCCCTCCCCGATCATTCGATGGGAGGGATTCTGGGCGCTGGCCGCAGCGCTGTCAGTCGCCTAATGGTCGTAGTGCCGGGCGCTGCCCGGCTCTGCGAGGTGATCGGGAGCTGGCCAACGGCCGGCACTACCACTGCGCGCGTTACGGGTAGCACCCGACCGTTGGTCGGGTGGCCACCTCAGCGCACCCCCAACGACACCGCGATGCCGGCGAACAGCGCGGCCCCGACCCAGTTGTTGTGCAGGAAGGCCTTGAAGCACGGGTCGCGCTCGCGCTTGCGAGCGATCCAGAACTCGTAGGCGATCAGCCCGGCGGCCACGCCGACGCCCAGGCCGTAGTAAACGCCCAGCCCGGCGCGCAGGCCGACCAGCGCCATCGTGCCCAGGAACAGCGCGTAGAGAATCCCCTGGATGATCAGGTCCAGATCCCCGAACAGGATCGCGGTGGAATGCGAGCCCATCTTCAGGTCGTCATCGCGGTCGACCATGGCGTACCAGGTGTCATACGCGGTGGACCACAGGATGTTGGCGCCGTACAGCAGCCAGCCGATCACCGGCACCTCGCCCTGCACCGCGGCGAAGGCCATCGGGATGCCCCAGCCGAAGGCCATGCCGAGATAGACCTGCGGCAGGTGGGTGTAGCGCTTGAGGTAGGGGTAGCTGGCGGCCAGGAACACGCCGATGAAGCTCATGCCGATGGTGAGCCAGTTCAGGGTCAGCACCAGGGCGAAGGCGACGATCATCAGCCCTGCGAACAGCGCCAGCGCCTCACGGCCGGACACGGCCCCACTGGCCAACGGGCGGTCCTTGGTGCGCTTGACGTGCGGGTCCAGCCAGCGGTCGGCGTAATCGTTGATCACGCAGCCGGCCGAGCGGGTCAGCCACACGCCGGCGGTGAACACGAACAGCGTCCACAGCGGCGGCAGCCCGCCGGAGGCCAGCCACAGCGCCCACCATGTGGGCCAGAGCAGCAGCAGGGTGCCGATCGGGCGGTCGGCGCGCATCAACTTCCAGTAGTGCCGCCAGCGCGACGGGGGCGCCGCCTCGGGCGCTTCAAAACGTTCGTAAGCCATCGGTAAAGGATACCGCCTGGGCTGGCCGGGCGCGCCGCCGCCGGGCGCATCGGTGCAGGGGGCAGACCTGCGCGGCGTTTACGGATAGAATGCTCCTCCCGCGCCGCTTTGGCGGTCCGTGGCCCCATCAGGCGGCCCGGCGGGACGCAGGACACAACGCGCTCGTAGCTCAGCCGGATAGAGTAGTGGCTTCCGAAGCCATTGGTCGGGGGTTCGAATCCCTCCGGGCGCACCATCCTTGCCACTTCCCCGTGTTCATTGCTTTGCCTGCGCTGACCGCGCCCAGGCTGGGCCGCGCCATCGCCTGGCCGACCGGGTGAACGCGCGCACGGAATGGCCGGTACGCATCGGTACCGGCCGTTGAACGTCAACCTTCCTCAGTACGTCCCATCAAACGCGAAGATCGGCTTGCGCTGTTTCCACAGCCCGGCGGTGAAATCCGGGAATTCCAGCGTCTGGAAGCTGTTGGCGATGGACTGCTCGGACAGCGGCGTGATCGCGCTCCAGGTGATCGCGTCGTAGATGTCGATCGGCATCGGTGCCTTGGCCTTGAGGGCTTCCACGAAGGCATGGATGACGAACCAGTCCATGCCACCGTGGCCGGCGCTGGCAGCGGTCGCGGCATGCTGCTTCCACAGCGGGTGCTCGTACTGGTCCTGGTAGGCCTGGAACGGCTCCCACTTGTGCGGCGGGCTGCGGCCTTCGATGTGGATGGACTGGTTCACATCCATCCACAGGCCCTTGGTGCCCTGCACACGGAACCCCATCGAGTACGGGCGCGGCAGCGAGGTGTCGTGCTGCAGCAGGATGGTTTCGCCGTTTTCGCAGGCCAGGGTGGTGGTGACGATGTCGCCGAGCTTGAAGGCCACCTTGGTGCTCGGGTGGGTGGTGCCACCGCTCTTGGCCACGGTGTACTCGTGCAGGCCACGCGCCTTGCTGGCAAACGCGTTGATGTGGGTGAAGCGGTTGCCACGATTGATGCCGGTGTACATCGCGCACGGGCCGATGCCGTGGCTGGGGTACAGCTCACCGTTGCGCTGCACCGAATGCTCGGTGCGCCAGCGTGCTTCGGACCAGCCCTTGGCACCGAACTCCACGCCGCTGTCATACGGCTGGCTGGGATCGCCGGAATTGAACTTCACCCCGCGCAGGTCGTGCTGGTAACCGCCCTGCAGGTGCACCAGTTCACCGAACAGGCCTTGCCGCACCATCTGCAGCGCCGCCATCACATCGCGGCGATAGCAGACGTTCTCCAGCAGCATGTACGGCGTGCCAGTGGACAGCTGGGTCTTGAGCACGTCCCAGTGGTCCTGCAGGGTGATGCCGGCGACCACTTCGCAGCCCACCGCGACCTTGGCCTGCATCGCCGCGATCGCCATCGGCGCGTGGTATTCCCAGGGCGTGGCGATGATCACGCCGTCCAGGCCGCGCTGCTCGATCAGCCGCTTCCAGGCGTTGACGTCGCCGTCCTGGCCGTACGCCTTGGGCGCCGGCTTGCCGGCCTTGGCGACCATGTCCATGCCGCGCTTGAGCATGATCGGCTCGATGTCGCACAGCGCGACCACCTCCACGTCGTCGCGGCGGACCAGTTCCTTCAGCAATACCTGGCCGCGCATGCCGGTGCCGATCAGGCCCAGCCGCACCTTGCGCCCGCGCGCCCAGGCAGGCGTGTTCGGCAGCAGGCTGGTGGCGGCGACGGCCGCGCTGGCGGCGATGAATTCTCTGCGTTTCATGGACAGTACCTCGTGTGAAGATCGCGCCGGCCGGGACCGGCGCGGGGGAAGCATCAGAACTTATAGCCGACGGTGAGACTGTAGCCGCGACCGAAGATGGTGGCGTAATCGCTGGAATCGCCGAGGAAGCTGTTCGGGTCATAGAACGGCAGGCGGTCGAACAGGTTCTTGATGGTGAAGCCGACGTTCCAATGCGCATCCGGGCGCCAGGCCACGCTCAGGTTGGCGGTCCACCACGACGGGGCGCCATCGCACTTGCTCTGCTCCACCGGCAGGTAGCCGGCGGTGCAGGTCTGCGGATTGTTGTCCTCCTCGTCGATCTGCTGCAGCGCCCACTTGGTGCCACCCACGTAGTTGACGAAGACACTGGTGGTGACCTGCTTGTAGCTCCAGTCCGCGTTCAACGTGGCGCGCAGCCTCGGGTTGTTGTAATAGCCGACCAGGTCGCCGTAGTACCAGCCGCTTTCATCATCCAGGTAGGAACGGTTGCGGTTGGCGATGGTGGCGGCCATACCGATGTTGAGGTTGCCCCACTCGCCCAGCGAGAAGCGGCTGCGCGCATCGATGTCGAAGCCGTCGATCAAGGTCTTGCCACGGTTCTTGTACTGGCCCACCACGCTGGCCACGTTGCCCACGCTGTAGCCGGGCAGCGTGCCGGGACAGGCCACGCCGCTGGCCGGGTCGGCGCACATCGCCGCCAGGGCGGCCAGGTTGGCGCGGTCGCTTTCGGTGATCGGCGAACGCGTGGAGGAAATGATGTCTTCGTCGCGGGTGAAATCCGGGGCGACGATTTCATTGCTGCGGTAAATGAACCAGTAATCGGCCGACACCGACAACCATTGGGTCGGCTCGTAGACGAAACCGAGCGTGGTGATCTTGGCCTTCTCCGGCTTCAGGTCCGGGTTGGGCTGGGTCATGCGCGCCACCGTGCGGCTGCAATCGGTATTGAGCAGGGAGTTGCCGAGGTCGACGTCCCCCCCGCGCTGCGACCGCAGCAGGAGGTTGGCGATGGCGTTGGTCTCGTTGCAGCGCACTTCATCACGGTAGCCCCCCAACTGGGCGAACACGCCACCGTTGCCGGACTCGGCCAGGCTGGGGGCGCGGAAGCCGGTGGAGTACGTGCCGCGCAGCATCAGCTGGTCGAACATCTGGTACTTCAGGCCGATCTTCGGGGCCAGGTTGGCGCTGAAGTCCGGGTACTTGTCCACGCGCAGCGCGGCGTCCAGCTCCAGCTTCTCGGTGAGCGGCGCCACCGTCTCGGCGAACAGCGCATAGGTATTGCGCTTGCCGTCGAACCACGAGCCGCCCTGCTGGGTGATCAGGCCGTTGGCCGCATCCGGGTTGCCCGGGGTGTAGAAGGTTTCGCGGCTGGCGTTGAAGCCGAAGGCCGCACGCACTTCACCGGCCGGCATCTGGAACAGCGGGCCTTCGATCTTGCCGTCCAGCGTATGCAGGCGCGTCCAGGACTGGATGTCGAAGGTCGGGAATGCTTCACGGATCAGGGCGGCGTTGGCTTCGCTGATCTCACCGAACTTGTACGCCGGGTGATCGGAAATGATCACACGGCCGGTGCCCGGATCGACCGAGTACGGGCCGAAGGCCTTCTCGAAGCCGGCCAGGTTGACGTTGGTGGTCTGGTAGGTGACCGAGTGGCTGCCGGCTGTGGCAAAGGCGGTTTCCCAGTTCCAGTCGCCAATGTCACCGCGCAGCCCGGCCACCACGCGGTAGCTCTGGTCTGTGTTGCGCTGGCCGAAATGGTTGGCGCCCACGTCCTGCAGCAGGTACTGCAGGCCGACCACGCCGCCCATCAGTGCCTTCAGTTCGGGCGAGGCGTTGTTGTATTCGTTGTTCGGGCCCAGGTAGGGATACAGGAACTGGTTGACCGTGGTGCCGGTGTTGCGCGAGAACCAGCTGGTCGGGTTGCCGGTGGTGGTGCCGTAGGCGCGCGGCGTACCGCCGTTGGCGGTCAGGTCGATGTCGGTGTAGGTGGCCTCGGCGAAGGCTTCGGTGCTGTCGCCGATCAGGAAGTGCGCGTTGACGTACGCCGTGTTGCGCTCGGATTTGGCGCCGGCGTCGATCTCGTTGTTCATCCACGTTTCCCAGATACAGCGGGGGCCGGCCGCTTCGCTAGTGAGCACGTTGTTGCAGCCCGGCGCGGCCTCCTGCACACGGCGGCCGGTGACCGGATCGAAGGCGAAGTAGCTGCCCGGGTTGAACTCGCCCGGCTTGCTGCCGGTGCCCAGGCGCAGGTTGGGCAGGTAGTTGGGGTTGTTGACGTAGTACTGGTCGGGCCGCTTGTCGTAGAAGTCGCTCAGCGGGATCGCATCGCGCCGGTACAGATTGACCGAGGCGTAGACGTTGTAGCGGTCTTCATCCAGATCGCCGAAGCCGGCGGTGATGCTGCCCTGGTGCTCGCCGTAGGAGCTGATCCGCGAGGATTTGTCCGTGGTGAGATTGATCTCCGCGCCCTGGTAGGAGCGTTTGGTGATCACGTTGATCACGCCGGCCACCGCATCGGTGCCGTACACGGCCGAGGCGCCGTCGGTCAGGACTTCCATGCGTTCGATAGCTGCGGCGGGGATCGCATCGATGTTGACGAACTGGGTCTGGAAGCCGGCCGGCGCGCCGTAGTAGGACAGACGGCGGCCATTGAGCAGCACCAGCGTGCCCTGTGCGCCGAGGCCACGCAGGTTGGCCTGCGAGGCACCATCCGAACCGGTGAACAGCGAGCGCGAGTCCTGCTGGCCCGGCCGCGCGGCGGGCAGGTTGTCGAGCACCTGCAGCAGGGTGCGCGCGCCCATGTTCTCGATGTCCTGCTTGCTGATCACCTGCACCGGCGAGGCGGTTTCCACATCACTGCGGCGGATGTTGGAGCCGGTCACCTCGATGCGCGACAGCTCGGTGGCTTTCGTATCGGGTGATGCGTCCTGGGCGCTGGCACTGCCGACCACCGCGACGGCCAGGCCGAGTGCGATGGACAAGGGGGTGGCGGTGATGCGGCGATGGCGATGGCGTTCGGTCAACATCTTTGGCTCCTTGTTCGATCCGCAGCGTGGGGCTGGCGGTGGATGGGTGTTTTCGGGCAAACGTCCCCCGTGCCGCGGCCAGACGGCCGCAGACGGGAAACGGGAGAGAGCGGTGGTTCGACGGGCGGTTTGGTTACGGCGACACGATGCTGGCGGTATCGCCCTCCTGTCCGATCAGGGCGGCATTGGCCCAGTTGCCACAGACCTGCGCGGGGTCATCGCCCTGCGCCCCGAGCGTGCGCAGGCTCAGCCGCTGCAGGCCGCGCACGTCCAGCTCCGGTTTGACCACGCCGGGTGCGTTGACCAGGCCGCTGTCGTACAGCAGCCGACCGTCACCCCACACCTGGAACTGCATGCCGCCGGCGGTGCGGCACTGATCATCGATCCCCAGGTCGGCGCGCAGCAGGCGCCAGCCGCCGCCCAGCTGCAGATCGATCCGGCTGCTGGCGTTGACGCCCAGGCCGCGGCGGAAATGCAGCCCGTTCATGCGCATCTCCGCCTGCCCACCGAGGGCGCGGTCGGCAGCCACGCTGGCCTTCAACGGGGTCGGCATGGGCAGCGCGGAGAGATACAGCTGCTGCGCGGGACCCTCCGGCTGCGGATGCTCCAGCACGTGGAAGGTGGACAGCACGATCGGGCCGACATCGCGCGGCTGCAGCGCATCCACTGCACGCGCCACGCTGCCCTGCGCCGCGGTCACCATCGGGTCGGCAGCGCTGGCACCGTCGCCTTCCGGGTTCTGCGTGCTGAGCACGCGGAAGCGCAGCAGTCGGCCGGCATGGGCGGGGAAATCGATCTGCTGCATGCCTTGCTGCAGGGTCAGGCGGCCACGCTTGATCGGCTCACCCCACTCGCCATTGCTGTCGGCCATGTAGATTTCGTAATCGCGGATCTGCCCGCTCTTCCAATGCTGGTCGTTGCGTGGCGCCAGTTCGATGCCGTCGATCAGCTTGCGTTCGCCGAAGCCGAGCACCCACTCGTGCGCACCGGTCTTGACCGCCTGGTTGCGCACGGTGCGGAACCACGTGGCCGGGTCATCGTCGAAGGCCTTTTCCATCTCGTAGCCCTGCTCCTCGGCCGGGCGGTTGACCACCAGCATGCTGTCCGAGGGCAGCGCGCGGCCCAGCTCGGGCGCGGCCGGGAATGCATCGTCGGCCGGTGCGGCAGCGATCGGCAGCTCCAACTGCAGTGCGAGCGGCTGGCGGATGTCGGTCGGCGCAGTGCGTACGTGCAGGGTGCCGCGGCGCTCGGCCGCATCGAAGTACCAGCCCTCGCCTGCGGCCTGCCACGCCGCCGCATCGGCCAGCATCGGCAGCGCGCGGCCGTCCAGCGTCACCGCCGCCGGGCGCTGGCGGCTGAGCACGCGCAGTGCATAACGGCGCTGCGGCAGCTGGCCGGCGTACTGGCCCTGCACCGCCTCGATGCGCACCTGCACCGGGCCAGTCCCCTGTGCCGGGGCCTGCACCGTGATCGCCTGCGTGCTCGATTCGCCCTTCTCATAGCGACGGGTGGCGCCATCATCTTCGTACAGCGTGTACTGCGAGGTGCCCTGCGGGTACAGATCGAAGGTCACTTCATCGAGCGGCTTCTCACCGTCGTAGAGCATCGCCGGGTACATCGGGATGATCGCGCCGGCGCGCACGAACACCGGGATCGTGGCCAGGTCGACCGGGCGGTCCAGCGAGCGCCCCTCGGCGCCGGCGAGCAGCTGGCGGCCGTCCCAGTAGTCGATCCAGCGGCCCTGCGGCAGGTGGATGTCGCGGCGCCAGCCTCGGCTCGCAGCCTGGCTGCGGTACACCGGGGCGATCAGCAGCTCGCGGCCGAGCAGGAACTGGTACTTGTGCGCCTCGGTATAGGCCTGCGGATCCTGCGGGTAGTCCCACATCAGCGCGCGCAGCAGCGGCGCGCCGCTGGTCGCCGCATCGTGCGCCAGCCCGTACATGTACGGGGTCATGCGCATCTTCAGCTTGAGGTAGTCGCGGTTGACGCTGCGGTAGGGCTCATCGAACCACCACGGGTGCTTGCGCGCATTGCCGGACCAGCCGGACATGCCCATCAGCACAGGGGTGAAGCTCTTCCACTGCAGGTCGCGGGTGAACGTCTCAGCGCTGCCGCCGAAGATCGCGTCCACGTCGCCACTGGCGTAGGCCATGCCGGACAGGCCCGAGCCGATCAGGGTCGGAATGTGCCAGCGGATGTAATCCCAGCTGCTGCTCTGGTCGCCGGTCCAGGCCACCGCGTAACGCTGGATGCCGCCCCAGCCCATCACCGTCCACAGGAACGGGCGCGAGTCGGAATTGTTCAGGATGCCGTTGAACGCGGACTGGTTGGCATCCATCGCGAACTGGTAGCCCTTGCCGGTCCAGGCCACGTCCAGCTTCTGCACGCGGCTGCCGGCAGTACCGACTTCCCAGGCGATCTTGTCGACGCCGTTCTCGGTCCACAGGCCGGTCTTGAAGCCGTATTTGGCCAGGCCCTGCACGGTCTCGGGCAGCTTCTTGTAGCCGCAGCCGTAGCCATCGTTGGGCAGGATCCAGCCGCCGGGCATGTCGTGGTCGCGGTACTGCCGGGCCACGCTGTCGACGACATCCGGCGTGGTGCCGGTCGGGCCGTCGCTCCAGCCTTCGGGCACGCTGCCGGGCTTCTTGATGTTGTCGCCATCGTTGTAGCAGTCGGCGTCGCCATAGGAGAACGCCCAGCGCGGCAGCAGGCCGGCGCGGCCGGTCAGCGTGGTATAGCGGTCCAGCAGCGTGTGCAGGCTGGGCCCGACGAAGTAGTACGCATCGAAGCGGTCTTCGCGGTGCAGCAGCGTGGCTTGGTCGGCCTGGCGCAGATCATAGGTGCCGTCGCTCCACGTGTTGCGCAGCATGCCCCAGCCCCGCGAGCTCAGCAGCATCGGCGCCGGGTTGGGGCGATCGCCTTCTTCCCAGCCACCGGAATACGAGACCTCCAGTTCGCGGCCCTTGAACTCGAAGCGACCGTTCTGCTGGCCGCCGCCGTAGAAGTGCTCATCGCCTTCGCTGGAGAGCACCTGCACGCTCTGGTCCTTGTCCAGGTCCAGCGGCTGCAGTTCGTGCCACAACGCGACATCGCGTTCGCCGTCGCGGCGATCCAGCGACAGGCGCAGTGGCTGGCGCTGGATGCGCAGCACCAGGGCGTCGGTACGGATACGCACCTCGTTGCCATCTTCCTCCACCTCGAAGGCGACCTTCGCGGCCGGCTGCGGCAGTACGATCGGGGCAGCCTTGTCGCTGGCATCGGTGAGCGTGCCGTTGCGGCCGGCGCGCACACGCAGCACGTCATCGCGCAGCAACTCCACGCGCAGGGTGGCGCCGGTATCCGTGCTGAGTGTCCAGCCGGCGGTGCCGTCGTTGGCGGGGGCGGCGCTGATCGCACGCAGGTTGCCCACCGGCTCAGCGTTGGCAGTGGCAGCCAGAGCTACTGCGGTAAGCAGTGCGATCGTCAGACCAGTGCGTCGAAACCGGAAGTCCACCTTGCCCCCAAGCCCGCGGTCAGCGGGAAACTGAAACCAGTGCGGCCGACTCTAGGGCAGGGTCTCGAAAGATGTCAACAAATTGCAAAGAAAAAGGAAGGATATTTAAACATAAACGAAAGATGTGGCGGCGCGACACTTTCCAAACGCCACCTGAATACGCGTTTGTTGCCGCCTGAAACCTTGGTGCAGCGCGGCATCCACGGCCACCCATGGCGTTCAGACACCGATCGAACAGCGAGAACTGTGACCCACCGACCTTTTCTTTATCTTTCGATATTTGACATTTCGAAAGAAAACGAAGAAGGTGCGGTCGCCCAACAGGAATTGCGAATGGACGCTTCTCTGCTCCCTGATTTGCCCACGTGGCAGCGCCTCGGTGGCGCCTATACCGCCGAAGAAATCGCCCAGCAGCCCCGCGTGTGGGCCGCGCTGGCCAGCCTGCTGGAGGCTGCGCAGGTACGCATCGATGGCTTCCTCGGGGAGGCCCTGCGCGATCCCAGCCAGTTGGTGATCTTCACCGGTGCCGGCAGCTCGGGCTTCATTGCCGAGATGGTGGCCGACCAGATCAATGCGCAGTGGCCTGCCGAGGTGCGCGCCGTGCATACCACCAGCCTGCTGACCCATCCGGCGCTGTACCTGCGCCGCGACCGCCCGACCCTGCTGGTGTCGTTCGGGCGCAGCGGCTCCAGCCCGGAGAGCGTGGCCGCGGTGGATCTGGTCCGCGACCAGGTGGAGCACGCGCGCTTCGTCGATATCACCTGCAATGCCGAAGGCGAACTCGCCACGCGTGGCCACGGCCGCAGCGATACGTTGTCGCTGCTGATGCCGCCGGCCAGCTGTGATCGCGCCTTCGCCATGACCAGCAGCCTGAGCTGCATGCTGTTGGCCGCGCTGAGTGCGTTCGACAGCGCCCCGTGGGCAACGCGCCTGGAGCGTCTTCGCACGTTGGCCAGCCAGGGCGAGCGTGCGCTGGATGCCTGGGATGGCGCGGTGGCCACCCTCGCCCAGGCGCCGTATTCGCGTGTCATCTATCTCGGCAGCGGTCCCCTCGAAGCGGTTGCCCGCGAGGCCGCGCTGAAGGTGCTCGAACTCACCGCCGGCCGCGTGCTGGCGCTGGCCAATACGCCGCTGGGGTTCCGCCATGGGCCCAAGTCCACCCTCAACGGCGAGACCCTGGTGGTGATGCTGCGCAGCGCGCAGCCGCTGGCCCGCCGTTACGAGCAGGACCTGTTGAACGAACTGCGCCGCGACGGCATCGCCGGACGCGTGCTGTCGATCGGGCCGGAGGATGCGGACCGCGCCGACGGCGACTTCGTCCTCGCCGCACCCGCCTTGCCGGATCCGTGGCTGGCCCCGCTGTGGCTGCTGGTGCCGCAGTGCTATGCGCTGCAGCGTTCGGCCGCGCTCGGCATGACCCCGGACAATCCCTTCCCCGACGGCACGGTCAACCGTGTGGTGCAGGGCGTGACCATCCACCCCCACGGCTGAGCGCGCATGCAGACCTGGTACGGCATCGACATCGGCGGCACCAAGATCGAACTGGTCGCGTGCGACGCCGCGCTGGGGGTCCATCACCGCCAACGCGTGGCGACGCCGACCCGCGACTACGCCGCGTTCCTGCAGGCGATCGTCGATCTGGTCGAGGCGGCAGACGCCGCACTCGGCCAGCGCGGCCTGGGGGTCGGCATCGGCCTGCCCGGCGTGCGCGACCGCGTCAGCGGCCGCCAGCTCAGTGCCAACGTGCCCAGCCTGACCGGTCAGACGGTCGGTGCGGACCTGCAGGCACGCCTGCAGCGCCCGTTGGAGCTGGGCAATGACCTGCAGTGTTTTGCCTTGTCCGAAGCCCATGACGGCGCCGCCGCAGGCTACCCCAGCATGTTCGGGGCGATCCTCGGCACGGGGGCGGGCGGTGGCTTCTGCGTCGGCGGCCGGCTGATCGCCGGGCACAACGGCATCGCCGGCGAGTGGGGCCACTGGAGCCTGCCCGCCACGCTGCAGCAGCGCCACGACCTGCCGGTGCTGGACTGTGGCTGCGGCCTGCGCGGCTGCCTGGAGCGTTACGTGTCCGGCAGCGGCCTGGCGATGATCCATGAACGCCGCGGTGGCGACGCGCTGGATGCCGCCGAGGTGGTCGCACGCGCGCAGGCCGGCGATGCCATCGCGCAGCAGGCGCTGGTCATCCACCGCGATCTACTGGGCTACAGCTTCGCCAGCTTGATCCTCGCGCTGGACCCACACGTGATCGTGCTCGGCGGCGGGCTGTCCAAACTGGAGCAGCTGTACCGCGATCTGCCGGCCGCGATCGCGCCCTACCTGTTCGACGGCATACGCGTGCCGCCGATCCTGCCGCCCACCTTCGGCGATGCCGGCGGTGCGCGGGGCGCCGCCCTGCTCGCGCGCCAGCACCCTCCCTCCCCCTGAACACCGTTGTTACTGGAGTTGCCATGTCCGCCGTCCAATCGTTGATCGCCGCCCATCGCCAGGGCCACCCCGTCGGGCTGTACAGCGTGTGCTGCAGCAACGCGCAGGTGCTGCTGGCGGCGATGCAGGTCGCGCAGCGTTACGACACCCTGCTGCTGATCGAGGCAACCTCCAACCAGGTCGATCAGTTCGGCGGTTACACCGGCATGACCCCGCCGCAGTACCGCGACTACGTGCTGCAGCTGGCGCGCGATGCCGGCTTCCCGGCCGAGCGGCTGGTGCTCGGTGGCGACCACCTCGGTCCCAACGCCTGGCAGAAGGGCCCGGCAGCAACGGCGATGGCGAACGCGCGTGACCTGATCGCCGCCTATGTCGCCGCCGGTTTCCACAAGATCCACCTGGACTGCAGCATGTCCTGCGCCGATGACCCGACCCCGTTGCCGGACGCCATCGTCGCCGCACGCTCGGCCGAACTGGCGCGGATTGCCGAGCGCACGGCCGCCGAGCACGGGCTGCCGCCACCGGTCTACGTGATCGGCACCGAGGTACCGATTCCCGGCGGTGAAGCCTCGCTGGCCGGCGGCCTGCAGGTGACCACGCCGGCGGCCGCAGCGACCACGTTGGCAATTCACCGCGAGGCGTTCTCCGCCCCGGACCTGCTGCCGGCCTGGGAGCGCGTGATCGCGATGGTGGTGCAGCCCGGCGTGGATTTCGACCACAGCAGCGTGCACTACTACGACCCGGCCGCCGCCGCGGAGCTGTCGGCCTTCGTCGAGCAGCAGCCGGGCATCGTGTTCGAAGCACACTCCACCGATTACCAGACCGAAGCCGGCCTGCATGCACTGGTCCGTGATCACTTCGCGATCCTGAAAGTCGGCCCGGCGGCGACCTATGCGTTCCGCGAGGCGGTGTTCGCGCTGGCGATGATCGAGCGCGAACTGCTGCCCGCCGCGCAATGCTCGCATCTGATCGAGGTGCTGGACCGCTGCATGGTCGACAAGCCCGCCAGCTGGCGCAGCTACTACCAGGGCGACGAACACGAACTGCGCCTGCTGCGCGCGTACTCGCTCAGCGACCGCAGCCGCTATTACTGGGGCGAGCCAGCGGTACAGGCGGCGCTGGACACGCTGGTCGCCAATCTCACCGCGCACGCGCCGCCGCAGATGCTGCTCAGCCAGTTCATGCCCGAGCAGCTCAAGGCGATCGAGGCCGGTGAGCTGCAGCCGTCGCCGTTGGCGCTGATCCAGCACAAGGTGGCGCTGCGCCTGGCCGAGTATGCCCGGGCCTGCAATCGCAACCGCTCAGGGGCGGATAACGAAACCCGGCAGGCCAAGGAGCTTTCGGAACGGTAAGCTTCGGCTTTCCCTTTCGAACGGAATCGCCCCCATGCGAAACACACGGCAGCGCCGCCAGCAGATCCTCCAGACCCTGGTCGAGCACGGCAACGTGCAGGTCAGCGAGCTGGTGGCGCGCTTTGCGGTCTCGGCGGTCACCATCCGCGCCGACCTGACCCACATCGAGTCGCAGGGGCTGGCCACGCGCACCCACGGGGGCGCGACGCTGGTACGCACGCCGCCGCAGGAACAGGACATCCACGAAAAGGACGCGCTGAACCTGCCGATGAAGGACCGCATCGGTATCGAGGCGGCCAAGCTGGTGAAGGCCGGCGACAACATCATCATCGACTCCGGCTCGACCACGATGACCCTGGCGCGGCACCTGCGCGGGCATCGCGATGTCACGGTCATGACCAACGGACTCAACATCGCCTGGGAGCTGGCCAACGCGCCCGGCGTGGAGCTGCTGCTCACCGGCGGGCTGCTGCGCAAGCAGTCGCTCTCACTGCATGGCACCCAGGCCGAGGCGAGCCTCAACACCTACAGCTTCGACACGCTGTTCCTGGGCGTGGATGGCCTGGACCTGCAGTTCGGCCTCACCACCCACCATGAGGCCGAAGCCAGCCTCAACCACCGCATGGTCGAGCGCGCGCGCCGCATCGTGGTGCTGACCGACGCCTCCAAGTTCGGCCGGGTCAGCCTGCACCGCATCGCGCGGCTGGACCAGGTCCATACCATCATCACTGACGGCAGCATCGAGCCTGAGTACCTGGAAGGGCTGCAACGGCTGGGCGTCGAAGTGATCATTGCCGAGTCCCCGCCTTGACCGAGTCCCGCTCCCTGCACGGCCGCCTGCTCACCGACACCGGTTGGGTCCGCGGCGATATCCATTTCGACCAGCGCATCACCGCCATCGATACCGCGTACACCGATCCGCGGAATGACGACGAAGTCCCGCTGATCCTGCCCGGCTTCATCGACCTGCATGTGCATGGCGGCGCCGGCGTGGACATCATGCAGGGCGGCACGACCGCGCAGACGGTGGCCCGCGCGCATGCCCGGCACGGCACCACGGCGCTGCTGGGCACCACCATGACCGCGCAGGAAGACGACATCACCCGCGCGCTTGAGGGCCTGTCCACCGCGATCGCCACGCGCGCACCCGGCATGGCCCGCGTGCTCGGTGTGCACCTGGAAGGGCCGTTCATCAGTGCGCAGCGCCTGGGCGCCCAGCCACCGCTGGTGGTCGAGGCGACGCTGGCCGACGTGCAGCGCCTGCATGCGATCGCCCCGATCAAGGTACTCACCCTCGCCCCGGAAATCGGCCAGCACCTGGCGCTGATTCCCGCGCTGAGCGCGCTCGGCATCCGCGTACAGCTCGGCCACAGCGCCGGCAGCTATGAGGACGGCGTGGCCGCATTGAACGCCGGTGCGGCCGGCTTCACCCACCTGTTCAACGGCATGACCGGCGTGGATCACTACCAACCCGGCATCGCCACCGCCGCGCTCGCGCATGCGCAGTACGCTGAACTCATTCCCGATCTGCAGCACGTGCATCCCGGCGCGATACGCACCGCGCTGCGCGCGATCCCGCGCCTGTACTGCGTCACCGATGCGACCGCGGCGACTGGCATGCCCGATGGCGAATACGCGCTTGGCGTACAGCGCGTGCACAAATGCCTGGGCTGCGTGCGGCTGTCGAGCGGCTCGCTGGCCGGCAGTGCGCTGACCATGGACCAGGCGCTGCGCAATCTGGTCTCGCTCGGCCTGGACATCGCCGATGCCTCCCACCGCCTGTCGCGCTACCCGGCCGATTACCTCGGCATCGACGACCGTGGCCGCATCGCGACCGGTGCCTGGGCAGACCTTGTGGTGCTCGATCACGACCTGCGCGTGCGCGGCGTGGTGGTGGAAGGCGATGACATCGCGCTCGACTGAGCGTTGACTCCCCGCGCCGCCATGGCGCACGCACTTGCAGACAGGACCGGCACGATGAACGATGTTTCCGCAGCCATGCCCGTGCACGCAGGCGCCTCCGCGCCACGCTGGCCGGTACGCTATCTGTTGTTCATCGGCGGCATGGGGGGGCTGCTCTACGGCATCGACATCGGCATCATCGCCGGTGCCCTGCCCTATCTGGAGGCCACCGCCACCGCGAGCTGGCACCTGACCAGCCAGCAGTTGGGCTTCGTGGTCGCCGCGGTGCTGCTCGGCAGTGTGCTGTCTTCACTGTTCGCCGGGATGGTCGCCGACCTGATCGGCCGCCGTGGCGCGATGCTGCTGGCCGGCGTGCTGTTCACCGCCAGCATTCCGGTGATGGCCCTGTCCGATGGCTATGGCGCGCTGTTGATGGGGCGCCTGCTGCAGGGCATCAGTGGCGGGCTGATCGGCGTGGTGGTACCGCTGTATCTGGCCGAAGTGCTCAGCCCGGAACGACGTGGGCGTGGCGCGGCGATGTTCCAGCTGCTGCTGACCATCGGCCTGGTGCTGGCCGCGGTGATCGGGCTGTACCACGCGCATGCCGTGGATGCCGCGACCGCCGCCGTGCGCCATCTACCCGGTGCGGAGCAGCAGCGCCTGCTGTTCGACGTCAAGGATCACGCCTGGCGCACCATTTTCTGGAGCTGCCTGCTGCCCGGGCTGGTGTTCACCGGGGGCGTGTTGCTGATCAGTGAATCCCCGCGCTGGCTGGTGCGCCGTGGCCGCATCGACAAGGCGCGCCGTGCCCTGCAGCGTACCGTCGCCGCGGGCGAGGTGGAGCCGACCCTGCAGCGCATGCGGGCGCCGGACGAGCTCCAGATCGGCCGCAACGGCAAGCGCGACCCGCTGCTCAGCCGCCGCTACGTGTGGCCGTTCGTGCTGGCCTGCCTGGTGCTGGCCTTCACCCAGGCCACCGGCATCAACTCGGTGCTGGCCTACGCCGTCAACATCCTCAACCAGGCCGGCCTGCCCGGCTCGGTGGCCAACGGCGCCGATGTGGCGATCAAGCTGCTCAACGCGGTGATGACCGTGGTCGCGCTGGTACTGGTGGACCGCAAAGGCCGCAAGTTCCTGTTGATGCTTGGCAGTGGCGGCATCACGCTGTCGCTGCTGGCCGCTGCACTGTTGTTCGTGCAGAGCGAGCGTGGGCGGCTGGACGTGCACGCCACGCTTCAGCAACAGGTGAGCGGCACCACCCTGTCGCTGCCGCTGGATGCCGCGCAATGGCAGCGGCTGGATGGCAACGCCGGCGCCGCGCCGCAGCAGCTGACCGTGTCGTATGCCTACGGCGGCTTCAGCAACGTGCGCTCACTACGCAGCGACAACCCGATCGACGCCACGCTGCAGATCCGTCGCGAAGACGCGGTGTCGGCCGACAGCGTGATCGGCCGTTTCTTCCGCACGCTGCATCTCAACCCGTTCCCGGACCCGGCGCAGGCCGCCAACGCGCCGCTGGTGATCGAACGTGCGGTGATCGGCCCGGTGCCCTCGCCCACCCACGGCTGGCTGGTCGCCGGCTGCATTCTGCTGTTCGTCGCGTTCTTCGCGGTGGGCCCGGGCGTGTGCGTGTGGCTGGCGCTGTCCGAGCTGATGCCGACCCGCATCCGCTCCAACGGCATGAGCATCGCCCTGCTGATCAACCAGTTCGTCTCCACCGTGATCGCCGCGATCTTCCTGCCCACGGTCGGCCATCATGGTTACGCCAGCATGTTCTTCTTCTGGGCCGGCTGTACGTTGCTGTACTTCCTGATCGCCGCGTTCTGGCTGCCGGAGACCAAGGGCAAATCGCTGGAGCAGATCGAGGCGAATTTCCGCTGAACGGTCCGCAGCCCGACTTGGGGCTCAGGGAGCCTTGCCCGTGATCTCCGTATACAGCCGGTGCGCTTCTTCCGTACTGTCCAGCCCGCTCACCTGCATGGTCTGGGCGAAGGGGCCGGCAATGACGGCGACATTGAGGACCTGATCGCCGACAGTAAACGCCACACGCTTGGCGACGCGCGCTTCGGTCGCCGCAAGGATGCGTGGTGCCGCGTCATCCGTGAAGCGCAGGATCAGGGTCCCGTGGCCGGTGTGGCCGTCGCTGCCCACGGCCACCGTGGCGATGTCGGCCGTGGTGATGAAGGCCGGCTCGATCAAGGGCAGCGCGTTGCCGTCGCGGTCCTTGAGCGTGGTGACGCCGGGGCGTTGGGCATCCTCGGCCACCTCCCGCATCTGGATGCGTGCGTTCGCCAACGGTGCGACGCCCGCCGGCGTCTCGGGCGCGGCGGGTGCAGGCGGCGCCTGGGTGCAGGCGCTGAGGCCGGACGCCAGCGCCATCATGACGATCAACAGGGTGCTGCGCATGCGTATCTCTCCATCAGGAAGGACACGAGTATCGCCGCTGCGCGTGCTCAGCGCAGGCGGCGGATGCGCCAGGCGACCACGATCTGCAGCACGCCGTAGAGCAGGCTGCCGATGCCGATCCACAGCGTGGTGACGGCAATGCCTGCAATCGGGTTGGCCACCATCATCGCGCCGAGCACGATCGCCAGCACGCCGCTGAGGATCAGCAGCCACTCGCCCTGGATTTCCTTGCGCACCCGGATCGCGAACACGATGCGGTAGATACCGGCGACGATCAGCCAGGCGGCCAGCAACAGGATCAGCACACTGGCCGTGGCCAGCGGGTTGAGCACGGCCAGCACACCGAATACCACCGAGGCCAGCGCGTAGACCAGCAGCCACCCGCGCGGCACGCCACTGCGGCCGAACAGCGCGAACAGGCTGATCAGGCCTTCCACCAGCGCCATCACGCCGATCGCCCAGGCCAGTGCGGTGGCGGCCGAGAGCGGCCGTGCGATCGCGACCAGACCGAAGACAACGGCGACCACGCCGTACAGCATCAGCACCCACCAGCTGCGGCCGATGGCAGTGAGAAGCGGCGAGGTGCGCGGATCCGGCGGCAGGTTCATGGGACGTCCTTGCGAGGGTGATGACACCCCGATGGTACGTCCTCGCAGCGTGCAAGGCGCGGCAACGGCGCTCACGGCACGCGCGCACAGACCCAGACCTGCATCGGGCCGGCACCGGCGTACTGCAGCGCGCGCAGCGCGGCATCGGTGGTTGCCCCGGTGGTCATTACATCGTCGACGATGGTCAGCCCGGCGGGCGGGTGGCCGCGTACCGCGAACGCATCGCGCAGGTTGCAGCGCCGGGCATCCGCATCCAGGTTCGATTGCGCCGCGGTCTCGCGGGTCCGTTGCAGCCCGTTCCAGAGCGGGCAGCACAGCCCGCGCGCCAGCGGCTTGCTCAGTTCCAGCGCCTGGTTGTAACCGCGCTGGCGCAACCGGCGGCGGTGCAGCGGCATCGGCTGCAGCGGCCCGGCCAGAAACGGCGGCACGCGCTGCAGCATCAGTTGTGACAGCAGCCGGCCGGCGGCCAGGTCCTGGTGGAATTTGAACCGGATCAGCAACCGGTCGATCGGCGGCGCATACAGGAACGCGGCACTGGCCGCCGCCTGGCGGGGATACTCGTCCACGCAGCGCTCGCAGTGGTCCCCCGCTGCGTCACCGGGATCGGTCGCCGCCAACGGCAGGGCGCAGCGACGGCAGGCGCGGTCGTTCCACGGTAGCGCCTGATGGCAAGCGCGGCACAGATCCATCCCGTCCTCGCCCGGGCACTCGCAGACCAGGCAGCGCAGCGGGAGGATGTGCCAGCCGAGCCAGCCCAGGGCGCCGTAAACTTTTGATAAGTCCATGTGGTTGACAGATGGGGGCGGCCTCACCAGACTGCCGCCCTTTCGTTCCACTATCTGTCAGGACACTCCCATGGCTTCTGTCATCCGACACGACTGGCACCGCGAGGAACTGCTGGCGCTGTTCGCGCTGCCGTTCCCGGCGCTGCTGCACCGCGCGGCCAGCGTGCACCGCGAGCAGTTCGATCCGGCGGAAGTCCAGATTTCGACCCTGCTCTCGGTCAAGACCGGCGGCTGCCCGGAAGACTGCGCGTACTGCCCGCAGGCGCAGCGCTACAGCACCGGGGTGGACGCACAGAAGCTGATGGCCACCGACGATGTCGTCGCCAAGGCCCGCCAGGCCAAGGCCGCCGGCGCCTCCCGGTTCTGCATGGGTGCGGCCTGGCGCTCGCCCAAGGACCGCGATATCCCCAAGGTGGCGGCGATGATCCGCGAGGTGAAGGCACTCGGCCTGGAGACCTGCGCCACCTTGGGCATGCTCAGCGGCGCGCAGGCCACCGCCCTGCGCGAGGCCGGGCTGGACTACTACAACCACAACCTGGACACCGCGCCGGACTACTACGATTCGATCATCCACACGCGCCAGTACCAGGACCGCCTGGACACGCTGGCGCACGTGCGCGATGCCGGCCTGAAGACCTGCTGTGGTGGCATCGTCGGCATGGGCGAGACCCGCGAGCACCGCGCCGGCCTGCTGCTGGCGCTGGCCACCCTGCCCGCCCACCCGGATTCGGTGCCGATCAACCGCCTGGTACAGGTCGCCGGCACGCCGCTGCATGGCACCGCCGAGCTGGACCCCTTCGAGTTCGTGCGGATGATCGCGGTGGCCCGCATCGTGATGCCACGTGCAATGGTGCGGCTCTCGGCCGGACGCGAGGCGATGAGCGACGAGCTGCAGGCGCTGTGCTTCCTGGCCGGGGCCAACTCCATCTTCCATGGCGAAAAGCTGCTGACCACCGGCAACCCGGACACCGGGCGCGACCTGGCCCTGTTCGCGCGGCTGGGCCTGCGCCCGATGCCGGTCACGGTGGATGCCGACGGGCACGACCACCCGGGCACGGTGCACGCCGACATCACCGCCGGCGGCGGCTGCGGGCGGGCGGCCTGAGCCCCGAGCAGCGGGCCCGGCAACCGGGTACGCTAACGGCCCACCCGGACCCCCTGACGACCATGGCCCGTCCTGACCTGCACGACCGCATCCAGGCCCTGCGCAAGCTCCGCGACGCGCAGGGGCGCCTTCGCGTGCGCCGCGTGGTGAGCCGGCGCGATGGCGTGCGGCTGGACGTCGATGGCCAGTGGCTCACCGGTTTCTGCAGCAATGACTATCTGGGTCTGTCGCAGCAGTTCGGCGTGGTCAGCGCACTGCAGGATGCGGCCGCGCGCGAAGGCACCGGCGCCACCGGATCGCACCTGATCTGCGGCCACCACGTGCTGCATGAAGCGCTTGAACAGGAAATGGCCGATTGGCTCGGCTATCCGCGGGCGCTGCTGTTCGGCAGTGGCTTCGCGGCGAACCTCGCGGTGCAGCAGGCCCTGCTCAGCGAAGAAGACGATGTGTGCGTACAGGACCGCCTCAACCACGCCAGCCTGCTCGATGCATCGCGCCTGGCCGGTTGCCGCCTGCGCCGCTACCCGCATCTGGATACCGAAGGCGCGCTGCGTCAGCTCAAGCACGCGCCCAGCGGCGCGGCGATGCTGGCCACCGACGGCGTGTTCAGCATGGACGGCGACATTGCCCCGCTGCGTTCCCTGTCGTTGGTGGCGCGCATGCAGGAAGCGCTGCTGTACGTCGATGACGCGCACGGCATCGGTGTGGTCGGCGAACACGGCCGCGGCTGCGTGGCCGATGCGGGCCTGGGCGTGAACGATGTGCCGCTGCAGCTGGCCACGCTCGGCAAGGCGCTCGGCGGCAGCGGCGCGGTCGTGCTCGGCGACGAGGCGATGATCCAGCACCTGGCCGAAACCGCGCGCCCCTACATCTACACCACCGCCGTGCCGCCGGCGCAGGCGGCCGCCGCCCTGGCCGCGGTGAAGCTGGCCCGCCGCGATGACTGGCGCCGCGAAAAGCTCACCGAACTGATTGGCATCTTCCGCACCGGCGCCCGCCAGCACGGCCTGGAACTGATGCCATCGGATACCCCGATCCAACCCCTGCTGTGCGGCGCCGAATCGACGGTGATGGGCATGTCGGCCGCGCTGGAAGCCGCCGGTTTCCTGGTCAGCGCGATCCGTCCGCCCACCGTACCGGAGGGCAAGGCGCGCCTGCGGGTGACCCTGTCCGCCCTGCACACACCTGCCGAGGTGCGCGCACTGGTCGATGCGATCGCGCACGCCCGCGACACTGTGGTGCAGCCGCCATCGCTGACTGCCGTGACCGCGTGACAGCGCTGGGTTGAGCATGCAGATCGATGTCATCGGCCAGGGCCCCGCGCTGGTCCTCATCCACGGCTGGGCCCTGCACGGCGGCGTGTTCGCACCGTTGGTGGACCGCCTGTCGGCGCACTTCCAGCTGCACCTGGTGGATCTGCCCGGCCACGGCGCCAGCCGCGCTGACACCACGCCGCTGCGCCTGCCGTACGTGGTCAATGCCATCGCCGCCGCCACGCCGCCGGCGGTCTGGTGCGGCTGGTCGCTAGGGGGTCTGTTCGCGCTGCATGCTGCCGCGACCCTGCCCCAGGTGCGTGCGCTGGCGATGATCGCCGCCACGCCGCGTTTCGTGCGCGGCGACGACTGGCCGCATGCGGTGGAGCCGGCGGTGTTCGAACAGTTCGGTCAGGACCTCGCGCAGGATTATCGCGGCACGCTGGAGCGCTTCCTCGCGCTGGATGCGATGGGCTCCGAACACGCCCGGCAGGAACTGCGCACGCTGCGCGGGATGCTCGTCGCGCGCGGTGAGCCCACCCCACGCGCATTGCAGGAAGGCCTGCACCTGCTGGAGAACACCGATCTGCGCGGCGCCCTGGCCCAGCTGGGCAAGCCCAGCCTGTGGCTGGCCGGCCAGCGCGACCGGCTGGTCTCGGCGCGCGCCATGCAGGCTGCCGCCGCGCTGGCGCCGGGCGCGCAGGCGCATGTGATCGCCCAGGGCGGGCATGCCCCTTTTCTCGGCCATACCGACGAGGTGGCCGCGCAGCTGCAACACTTTGTTGCCGCGCTGTCTTGACCTGTTCCGGCCGCGCATCGCCGATCATGTACGCCTGCCTTTCTCCACAGGACTGACCCCATGGATCTTGGAATCGCCGGCCGTTGGGCCCTGGTCTGCGCCGCCAGCAAAGGCCTCGGGCTGGGCTGTGCACGCGCACTCGCCCGCGAGGGCGTCAACGTGGTCATCGCCGCGCGCGGTGAAGCGGCCCTGGAACGCGCCGTGCTCGAACTGCAGGGCCTGCCGGGCGCACGCAGGGTGATCGGCGTGGTTGCCGACATAACCACGCCGGAAGGCCGTACCGCCGCGCTGGCCGCCTGCCCGCAGGTCGACATCCTGGTCAACAACGCGGGGGGCCCGCCGGCGGGCGATTTCCGCCAGTTCACCCGCGGGGACTGGATTGCCGCACTGGATGCCAACATGCTGGCCCCGATCGAGCTGATCCGCACCACGGTGGATGGCATGATCGAGCGTGGTTTCGGCCGCGTGGTCAACATCACCTCCTCCTCGGTGAAGGCCCCCATCGACATCCTCGGGCTGTCCAACGGCGCGCGCTCCGGCCTGACCGGGTTCGTGGCCGGGCTGGCACGCAAGACCGTCGCCCACAACGTCACCCTCAACAATCTGCTGCCGGGCCAGTTCGATACCGATCGCCTGCGCGGCAACTTCGCGTACCTGGCGCAGCAGCAGGGCATCGATGCCGGCCAGCTTGCCGAGCGCAAACGCACGCATATTCCCGCCGGCCGCTTCGGCACCGCCGATGAGTTCGGTGCCGCCTGCGCCTTCCTGTGCAGCGCACAGGCCGGCTACATCACCGGGCAGAACCTGCTGATCGATGGCGGCGCCTACCCGGGCACCTTCTGAGTCCACCGCACCGCCGTTTTGAGCCGTGAGTACCCCATGACGTCCAGCTTCGATCCCCATCACGTCCGCCGCGCCTTCTCGCGCGCCGCCAGCAGTTACGACGCCGCCGCGGCACTGCAGCGCGAGGTGGAAAAGCGCCTGCTCGAATCGCTGGATTACCTGGAAAACCGCCAGCCGCAGGTGGTGCTCGATGTCGGCAGCGGCACCGGCCATGCCAGCGCTGTGATGAAGAAGCGCTGGCCGAAGGCCCAGGTGATCGCGCTGGATCTGGCCCAGCCGATGCTGCGCGAGGCGAAGAAGCAGGCGGGCTGGTGGAAGCCGTTCTCGCGCGTGTGCGGCGATGCGCAGGCGCTGCCGGTGCTGGACCAGAGCGTGGATGTGATCTTCAGCAACCTGTGCCTGCAGTGGGTGGAGGATCTGCCGGCGGTGTTCGCCGGGTTCCGCCGCGCGCTCAAGCCCGGGGGCCTGCTGCTGGTCTCCACGTTCGGGCCGGAGACCCTGATCGAACTGCGCGATGCGTTCGCCGCCGCCGACGAGGTGCCGCATGTCAGCCGTTTCGCACCGATCGCACAGTTCGGCGATGCGCTGATGATGTCCGGCTTCCGCGATCCGGTGCTGGACCGCGACCTGTTCACCCTGACCTACGACGACCTGACCGCACTGATGCGTGAGCTGCAGGCGATCGGCGCCACCAACGCGCGCCAGGACCGCCGCCACACCCTGACCGGGCGCGGGCGCTTCGATGCCGCGCGGGCGGCCTACGAGCCGCTGCGGCGCGAAGACGGCACGCTGCCCAGCAGCTGGGAAGTGATCTACGCACACGCCTGGGCGCCGGAAGGCGGCGCGCCGATCCGCGAGCGCGGGCACGATGTTGCCACGGTGCCGGTCTCGGCGATTCCGATCCGCCGCAAAACGCCCTGAGCCGACCCGCCGACCGATGGTCGGCTGTCCGTATGGTGGCTCGGTGGTCCGGCCGACCAACGGTCGGCTCTACGACGGGAACAGATCGCGATGGAAGAAGTAGATTTCCTGCGCCAGGAACCGCCAGCTGGTGTGGAAGCTGCGGAAGCGCGTGCTCGGCGTGGACGAGGCCAGCGCATCGATGCCCAGCTCGCGGCACAGGCGCAGCGCGCGGGCCATGTGCAGCGGGTCGCTGACGATGATCACGCGGTGCAGCTTGCGCTGATCCATCAAGCGCCGCGCCTCGATCAGGTTCTGCCGCGTGGTGCGTGAGGCGGTCTCGATCAGGATCGCATCGTCGGGCACGCCCTGCTTGAGCGCATAGCGGCGCGCCACCTGCGATTCGGAAAAGCGCGCGCCGGTGCCGCCGTAGCCACCGGTGAAGATCAGCAGCGGCGCATAGCCCTGCTGGTACAGGTCCAACCCGTGCCGGATGCGCTCTTCGAACACCGGCGACGGCTTGGCGTCATAGGCCGCCGCGCCGAGCACGATGATCGCATCGGCTTTCTGCGCCTGGTCGCGCTCGCCGATCCAGACGATCCACGCGGTGACCCCGAGCAGCCACACCGCCAGCACGATGCACAGCCGCCACAGCCACCCGAACACACCCACCCGCGTGCGCCGGCTCATGCCGCGCCCCACGGCAGGGCATCCAGATCGACATTGCCACCGGACAGCACCACGCCGACCCGTTTGCCGGCAAAGCGCGCCGGTTCGGCGAGGATCGCCGCCAGGGCGATGGCCGAGGACGGTTCCACCACCTGCTTGAGCACCTGCCAGATCTGCCGCATTGCGGCGACGGTGGCCTCATCGGCGACGGTGATGACCTGCGCCGCGCCCTGCAGCAGGGCGAAGTTGGGCGCGCCGAGCGTCCCGCGCAGGCCATCGCAGACGGTGTCGGGGGTGAAGTCGATGCGGCGCTCGCCAGCCGCCAGCGAGCGTGCGGTATCGGCCGCGCCCAGCGGTTCGGCCAGAACCAGCCCGGTTGCCGGGGCGACCGCCTGCAGCGCCAGCCGCGTGCCCGAGGCCAGGCCGCCGCCGCCCACCGGCACCACCATCATGTCCAGGCCCTCGCTGGCGTGCAGCAGCTCCAGCGCCGCCGTGCCCTGGCCGGCGATCACCTGCGGGTCGGTATACGGATGCACCAGGGTCGCCCCGGTTTCGGCCTGGACCTGGGCGCACATCGCTTCGCGCGCGGCGATCGAGGCATCGCAGCGCCACAGCGTCGCCCCGTGACGGCCGATGTTGGCCAGCTTGGCGGCCACCGCGCCCTCGGGCACGACCACGTGGCAGGCGATGCCGCGGGTGCGCGCAGCCAGCGCCAACGCCGCGCCATGGTTGCCGGAGGAGTGGGTGACCACCCCGCGCCGGGCCTGCGCCTCCTCCAGCGCCCAGACGGCATTGCAGGCACCGCGGAACTTGAACGCCCCGCTGCGCTGCAGATGCTCGGCCTTGAAGAACACGGTGGCGCCGGTCATCGCATCCAGCGTGCGCGAGCGCAGTACCGGCGTCACGCAGGCGTGCACGGCAATGCGCGCCGCCGCCGCCAGCACGTCGTCAACACAGGGCAAGGGTGAATCGCTCATGACGCAAGATTAACGTATGCCCCATGCCCACACCCGTCCGGATGAACGTGTCAGCATGGCAACCATTCATTCGGATCGGGCTGAGTTAAGGGCCGATTCAATGCCCTGGGCTGAAGCTGGCCCTACAGCCCTTTGGGGGGACCCCATCATGAAAATGCGCCTTGTTCTTGCCGGTGGCCTGTTATTGGCCCTGTCCGGCTGCGCGACGTACGACTATGTCGGCGGTGGCGGCGGCAATGGCTACTACCACGGCGCACCCTCGGTCGAGTATCGCTACCCGGCCGGCTATCCCTACGGCTACGGCAGCGGCTATTACGGCGGCGGTGGCTATTACGGCTACGGCGGGTATGGCGGTGGTTACGGCTATCCGGTGTATCGCCCGTACCCGAACTATCGCCCGCCGCACAATCATCGGCCGCCGCCGCGCCCCGGCAACGGCAACGGCAACCCCACCTGTCCGCCGGATCGCCCGCGTCCGAACAACGGCGGCTCGCCGTGGCGGAACATGGATTCGATGGGTGCCCCGCGCCGCCCGCAGCAGCAGCAACAGCAGCGCCCGTCGCCACCGCCCCAGGCACGCCCGGCCCAGGCCCCGCGTCCGTCTGCGCCGAGGATGAACGGTTCCCCGTGGCGGAATCTCAACAATGCGAACCAACGCACAGTTGAGCCGTGAGATGGCTTGATTTTCACGCGCCCGGCAGTTCACTCTAGTCGGGCAGTGACAGTGACGGTCACAAAGTGCCAAAAGCGACAAGTGACGTCACATTCGGCTCTATGTCGATATCCGCCAGGAACATCTGGATCCCCCCTGTTCCGGCCCTGTCGGATGTCGGCACCTACAACGCAGAAGGCCCCGCCAATGGCGGGGCCTTTTGTATCTGGCGCCCAGCCAGCCGCCGCGCGCCGGCAAAAAAACAGGGCCGGCAGTCCCCCGACTACCGGCCCCTCTGCTTCCCCACGATGCGCTTGGACCGGCCCCTGTTCCAATTCCGGTCCGTTACGCACAAGGCGCATGCCATCCTGGGTGCTATTGGGTTATCTGCAGAAAACGTGCCAACTTGAGGGTGGATTTCATCGCCCCCGACGAATGGCGCTAAAATCGCCACCCGCGCCCTGCCTCCAGGGCTGACCCTGGGCCGCCCGGCCCCGTCCCGAGTTCCTCCCGCCAATGACTGACTCCTTCTATCGCTACGACGTCATCGTCATCGGCGGCGGCCACGCCGGCACCGAAGCGGCGCTGGCGGCCGCGCGCAGTGGCGCGCGCACCCTGCTGTTGACCCACAACGTGGAAACCATCGGCGCGATGAGCTGCAACCCGGCCATCGGCGGGATCGGCAAGGGCCATCTGGTCAAGGAGATCGATGCCCTGGGCGGCGCGATGGCGCATGCCGCCGACCGCGCCGGCATCCAGTGGCGCACGCTCAATGCCTCCAAGGGCCCGGCCGTGCGCGCCACGCGCTGCCAGGCCGACCGCAATCTCTACCGGATGGCGATCCGCCAGATCGTCGAAGCCCAGCCCAACCTGACCGTCTTCCAGGCGGCGGTGGATGACCTGATCATCGAAGGCGATGCCGTGCGCGGTGCGATCACCCAGACCGGCCTGCGCTTCAGCGCGGCCGCCGTGGTGCTGACCGCCGGCACCTTCCTGGCCGGCAAGATCCACGTGGGTGAGACCCAGTACGCCGCCGGCCGCATGGGCGACCCGCCGGCGACCACGCTGGCCGCGCGCCTGCGCGAGCGTCCGTTCGTGATCGACCGCCTCAAGACCGGCACCCCGCCGCGTATCGATGGCCGCTCGCTGGACTACAGCCTCATGGAGGAACAGCCCGGCGACGATCCGCGCCCGGTGATGTCCTTCCTCGGCAGCGTGGCCGAGCACCCGGCGCAGGTCAGCTGCTGGATCACCCACACCAGCGAGCGCACCCACGAGATCATCCGCAATGCGCTGCACCGCTCGCCGCTGTACAGCGGCCAGATCGAAGGCATCGGCCCGCGTTACTGCCCCTCCATCGAGGACAAGGTGGTGCGCTTCGCCGAAAAGGCCAGCCACCAGATCTTCGTCGAGCCTGAAGGGCTGGACGTGGTCGAGATCTATCCCAACGGCATCTCCACCTCGCTGCCCTTCGATGTGCAGCTGGAGCTGGTGCGCAGCATGCGCGGCTTCGAGAACGCGCACATCACCCGCCCCGGCTACGCGATCGAATACGACTTCTTCGATCCGCGCGGGCTGAAGAACACGCTGGAGACCAAGACCGTCAGCGGCCTGTTCTTTGCGGGCCAGATCAACGGCACCACCGGCTATGAAGAAGCCGCCGCGCAGGGCCTGCTGGCCGGGCTCAATGCCGCGCGCTACACCCGCGACGATGCCGGCTGGTGCCCGCGCCGCGACGAGGCGTACCTGGGCGTGCTGGTCGACGATCTGATCACCCACGGCACCAACGAGCCGTATCGCATGTTCACCAGCCGCGCCGAGTACCGGCTGCAGCTGCGCGAGGACAACGCCGATGTGCGCCTGACCGGCCTGGGCCGCGAGCTGGGCCTGGTCGACGACCGCCGCTGGGCGGCCTTCCAGACCAAGCAGGACGCCGTGACGCAGGAAACCGCACGGCTGCGTGCACTGTGGGCCACGCCGGGCAACGCGCTGGGCCGCGAGGTGGAAGCTGCGCTGGGGGTGGCGGTCAGCCGCGAAACCAACGTGCTGGATCTGATCAAGCGCCCGGAACTGGACTACGCCACGCTCATGCAGGTGCCGTCGCTCGGCCCGGCCGTGGCCGATGCGAAGGTCGCCGAGCAGGTTGAAATCGGGGTGAAGTACGCCGGCTACCTGGACCGCCAGCGCGACGAGATCGAGCGCCAGCAGCGTCACGAGAACACCGCGATCGCGGCCGATTTCGATTACGCCGGCGTACGCGGTCTCTCGGCGGAAGTGCAACAGAAGCTCGAGCGCGTGCGGCCGCAGACCCTCGGCCAGGCCCAGCGCATCCCCGGGATGACCCCGGCGGCGATCTCGCTGCTGCTGGTGCACCTGGAGCGCGCGCGCCGTACCCGCGCCGCGTAACACGGCACCGACCGCCGGTAGAGCCGACCGGTGGTGTACGGACCATCGGCAGGTGGCGGGCGCACCCGCGCTATCATCGGGGGCCGGGACAACGCTGCAGGCGGCGTCCCAGCCCTGCGTTGCCGGAGTTTGCGCATGTCCCCGATCCGCCCCTTCCTCGACACACTGCCGATGCTCGGCGAGCGCGTCTACATCGATCCGGCGTGCACGATCATCGGCGATGTGGTGCTGGGCGATGACGTCTCGGTGTGGCCGGGCACGGTGATCCGCGGCGATGTGAACCACGTGCGGATCGGAGCGCGCAGCAACATCCAGGACGGCACCATCATCCACGTCAGCCACCACAGCCCGTTCAACAAGGGCGGCTACCCGACGATCATCGGTGAGGGCGTCACGGTCGGCCACGGCACCATCATCCATGCCTGCACGATCGGCGATTACTGCCTGATCGGCATGGGCGCCTGCATCCTGGATGGCGCGCAGGTAAGCACGCACGGCTTCCTGGGCGCCGGCGCGGTGCTTGGCCCGGGCAAGGTGGTCGGCGAAGGCGAGCTGTGGCTGGGCAACCCGGCACGGCTGGCGCGCACGCTCAGCGACAAGGAGATCGAGTCGCTGCATTACTCGGCCGATCACTACGTGCGCCTGAAGGACCAGTACCGGGGTTGATTGCGGCCACCCCGCTGGGCATCGGGATCCGTGCGCGGTAAAGTCCTCAGCCGACCAGGAAGCAGTCGAGAACCGCATGCCCCCGCTGGCAGACCGGAGAGGAATCCGGCGTCCCCTGTGGCCTTCCGTACGATCCACCGTGATGCGCCGCCGATGAGCGCGCCCATGCTGGATACCTACCGGGAGGTCATCACCCCCGAAGGCGTGCCTCTGCACCTGCCCGTGGCCGGGCCGTTGCCGCGTGCGCTGGCCTGGGCCATCGACTTCGTGATCCGCATTGGCGCGTTGATGATGCTGAGCATTCCGCTGGCGTTCCTCGGCGGGTTCGGCCAAGGGCTCTACCTGGGCCTGATGTTCCTGCTGATGTGGGCCTACACCATCGTCCAGGAAGCCTGCTGGGGCCGCACGCTGGGCAAGCGCGCGATGGGCCTGCGCGTGGTGGCGGGCGATGGCGGCCCCATCGGCTGGATGAGCGCGATCACCCGCAACCTGCTGCGCACCGTGGACATGCTGCCGTTCGGCTATGCGCTGGGACTGCTGTCGAGTCTGTTCGATACCCATGGCCGCCGTCTCGGTGACCTGGTCGCGGGAACCGTGGTGATCCACCAGGGCGCAGCGCCGTTGGGAGGTACCGTACCGGTCGGCAGCGTGCTGGCCCCGCCGCAGCCCCTGCAGCCGGCCGAACAGGCCGCCGTGGTCGCCTTCGCCGAGCGCGCGCCGCGGCTGTCGGTGCCGCGCCAGCAGGAACTGGCCGACATCGCCTCGCCGCTGACCGGGAGCCACGGCCAGGTCGGCGTGCTGCGCCTGTATGCGATGGCCAACTGGCTGCTGGGACGGCGATGAGACAGGAGCAGTTCGTCGCCCGCTACCAGGCCGAGTGGCAGGCGCTGGAACACTGGCTGGCCCAGCGCGGTGAGCGCCCGCGGCAGGCGCGCCGGCAGCCGGCCCACGAGGGCCTGGACGATGGCGATTTCCCGCAGCGCTACCGCCGCCTGTGCCAACAGCTCGCGCTGGCGCGCCGACGCGGCTACAGCCCGCAGTTGGTCGCACGCCTGCAGCAGTTGATGCAGCAGGGCCACACGTTGCTCTATCGCACGCCACGTCCGCAGTGGCAGCGCGCACTCGCCTTCCTGTTCGCCGATTTCCCGCAGCTGGTGCGCAGCCAGGCGCGCAGCATGTGGGTGGCCGCCGCATTGTTCGTGGTGCCGCTGGTGGGCAGCTTCGCGCTGATCCTGTGGCGCCCCGAACTGATCCATCTGCTGATGGACAACGCGCGGATCGCCGAATTCGAACGAATGTACGACCCGGCCTCGCCGAACCTGGGCCGCGACAGCGGCACCAACTGGACGATGTTCGGCTACTACATCATGAACAACATCAGCATCGGCCTGCGCACGTTCGCCTTCGGGCTGATTGCCGGCGTCGGCACCGTGTTGGTGATGCTGTTCAACGGCGTCGGCATCGGATCGGTCGCCGGCCATCTGCAGCACGTCGGCCATGGCGATCCGTTCTGGCGCTTCGTGGCCGGTCACGGTGCCTTCGAGCTGACGGCGATCGTGATCGCCGGCGGCGCTGGATTGCAGCTGGGCATGAAACTGCTCGCGCCCGGCCGCCGGCGGCGCATCGATGCGCTGGTCGAGGGCGGCGTGATCGGCGCCAGGCTGTGCGTGGGGGTCGCGGCGATGTTGCTGATCGCCGCCTTCATCGAAGCGTTCTGGTCCTCGATCGCCGCGGTTCCGGCATGGGGCAAATACAGCGTGGCGGCCGTGCTGTGGACCACCGTGTTCGTGTGGTTGTGGCGCGGCGGACGCGGAGCGGCCGATGCAGATTGATCGGCTCAACGTCGTCCTTCGCGCACGCTCGGGCTGGGAAGCCATGGAGCTGGGCATGGCGCTGGTGCGCCGGCATGCCGCGGCGATCTGGGCGCCCTGGGTCATCGTGTCGCTGCCGGTATTCGTGCTGCTCAACGCGCTGGCCTGGTGGACCGACAGCTTCGGCTGGGCCTGGCTGGCGATGTGGTGGCTCAAGCCATTGTTCGAGCGCATCGCGCTGTACGTGATCTCACGCGGGGTGTTCGGCGATGCGTCCACCACCCCGCAGACATTGCGCGCGCAGCGCACGTGGGGCTGGGAGGGCTTCTGGGGCTATCTCGGCTGGCGGCGCCTGAGCCCGCTGCGTTCGGTGCTGCTGCCGGTCAATCTGTTGGAAGGCGCGGATCCGGCGCATCGTCGCCAACGTCGGCGCGCCATCGCCGGGAGTGCGATGGGCCATGCCGTCCTGCTGACGCTGGTGTGCATGGTCTTCGAGATCGTGCTGGTGGTCGGCGGCATCGCCGCGGTGTTCCTGTTCATTCCGGTGGACCTGCTGTCCGAGTCCTGGCGCGCGGCGTGGGAGCTGGCCAAGCAGGACATGCCGGCATGGATGCAGCTGGGCGTGAACCTGCTGTTCTGGTTGGCCGCCACGCTGATCGGGCCGTTCTATGTCGGTGCCGGCTTCGGCCTGTACCTGGACCGGCGCACGCAGATGGAAGCATGGGATGTGGAGATCGCCTTCCGGCGCCTGCATGCACGGTTGCAGCGGGCTGCGCCGCTGCTGGTCCTGGCCCTCGTGCTGGTCTGGCCAGGCGCGGCACTGCACGCCCAACAGGCGCCGGCGCAGTCGAACACCAAGGGTGCGTTGCCGGTGCCGGCCGATGACGCTCCGTCACCTGCGCAAGACGCCGATGCGGCTTCGGACGCGGACGCCGACGGTAGCGAAGACGATGACGCCGATGACCCGCCGCGTACGTACGACAACGATCCGGACAACACGCCCCCGGTCATCTTTGGCGCTGAAGCGGTGGATACGGCTGGCTTCCGACAAGCCGTGCAGCGCGCGTATGAAGACCCGCTGCAGAGCCCGACCCGCGAGGTCACCGAGTGGACGCGCATCGAAAGCGACGCAACCGAAGCGGAGAAGGCAAAACGTGAGGCTGCGGCCAAGGCCACTGGCCAACGCGGCAGCAAGGGGCCGCTGTTGCCGGCCCGGATCGCCGAATGGACGCTGTGGGCGGTGGTCGGGGTCCTGGTGTTGCTGCTGCTGGCCACCGCACCGCGCTGGCTGCCGTGGCTGCGCGGCTCCGGCCAGCGCCGTCGTGCGAAGGCCGCAGCGGTCATCGAAGAACCAATCCGGATACCGGACGTCGTGCCGCCCGATCCGGCGTCGCGTGCGCGTGCCCTGTGGCAGGAAGGACGCCCCCGCCAGGCGCTGGCGCTGCTGTACCGCGCCAGTGTGGAATCGATGAGCGAGCGCGCCGGGATCACGCTTCCGCCGGGTGCCACCGAAGCGCAGTGCCTGCGTGCCTCGCGTCGGATGCCGGTCGAGGCCGACCGCAGCCTGTTCGCGCGCATCGTGCGGATCTGGCAGTACGCGGCGTATGCCGGCCGATTGCCCAGCGATGAAGACTTCAATGCGCTGGCCACGATTCTGCAGGCCCAGTTCGGGTGGCGCGCGTGAGCGTCCGTCTGCGCTGGCTGCTGATCGTCCTGGGCCTGCTGGTGATCGGCGTGCCGCTGGCGATCCTGTTCCTGCGCACCCACGAGCGGGTGACGCACACAGAGCACCTGCCGCCACAGGGCGAAGCCAGCTACAACTCGCTGTACGTACTCGGCCAGGCGCTGCGTGCGGACGGGCTGACCGTGCAGTCGCGGCCACGCCTGGACCTGACCCGGATGCCGCTGGAACCGGGCGATACCGTGGTGCTGCTGCAGGACAGCGCGGAAGTGCCCGCACCTGCCGTAGCAACGCTGATGGCCTGGGTGGAGCGTGGTGGGCACCTGATCGTGCGCACGCCACCGGTGGGCAAGGACGCCGCCCGCAATGGCCCGCTGCTGGACGCGCTCGGCGTGGACAGCGCGGGCTACGGGAGCTATTGCCAGCAGTTCCACGTGCGCGATGACCCGCAGCATGTGGAGTTCTGCACCGGCCGTCGCTTCGCGGTGGAGCCAGCCGCGGGCATGGCGGTCGAGCGCGAGTGGGGCACCGCGGCCGACCTGGTCTTCGCCCGCCTGCGCCACGGCCGGGGGCACATCGATGTGTTGGCCGACATGGCCTTCATGCAGGGCAAGGGCCGGCCCAACCCGGCCGCCCCGCCGAACGCCGCCAACGCCCTCGTTGATGGGCTGCACGACAAGGCCCACCGCGACCTGACCCGCTACGTGCTGGCGCCCAACTATGGCAAGGGCACGATGTGGCTGGTCTACGCCTCGCGCCCGCCGTCGTTGTGGAACCGCGTGTTCTACCTCGGCTGGCCGGTGTGGGCGCCGTTGCTGCTGGCGCTGCTCGGCTGGCTCTGGCAGCGCGCGCAGCGCCTGGGCAGTGAGCTGCCCTCGCCTGCCGCGGAACGCCGCTCGCTGCTCGAACACATCCGCGCCAGCGGCGAACACCTGCTGCGCTTCGGCAAGGCACCGCTGTTGTATGACGCGGTCCGCCGCGCGTTCCTGGCGCGTCTGCGGCGGCGTTCGCCGAGTGCGGCCGCACTGACCGGCGAGGCCCGGGTGCAGGCCGTCGCCAGCCTGCTGCAGTGGTCGCAAGAGCGCGTGCAGACCGCCTTGACTCCACCCGCTTCCCACGACGTCGCCGGCCTGCGCGACCGCATCCGCCTGCTGATCCAGATGAGAAACCTGCTATGACCGAGCCGACGCTTCCGCCGCCGCTGTCCCCTCCCGCCGTGACGCCGTCGCCATCGCCGTCGCCGTTGTCCGAGCGCGTCGATGCCGTGCGCGAGGCCGTGGGCCGCGCCTTCATCGGCCAGCCCGAGGTGCTGGACCAGATCCTGATCGCGCTGCTGGCCGGCGGCCACGTGCTGATCGAAGGTGTGCCCGGGCTGGGCAAGACCCTGCTGGTGCGCGCGCTCGCCCAGGCGCTGGAGCTGGATTACGGCCGTGTGCAGTTCACCCCGGACCTGATGCCCAGCGATGTCAGCGGCCATGCGGTGTATGACCCGAAGACCGAGAGCTTCAAGATCCGTCGCGGCCCGGTGTTCACCAACCTGCTGCTCGCCGATGAAATCAACCGCGCCCCGGCCAAGACCCAGTCGGCACTGCTGGAAGTGATGCAGGAAGGCCAGGTCACCATCGAAGGCAAGGCGTTCGCGCTGACCCCGCCGTTCCTGACCCTGGCCACGCAGAACCCGGTCGAACAAGAAGGTACCTACCCGCTGCCCGAAGCGCAGCTGGACCGTTTCCTGCTGAAGGTGCTGATCGACTACCCGACGCTGGACGATGAGAAGCGCATGGTCGATGCGATCACCACCGGCCGCAGCGCCGCCGATTTCGATCTGTCGCAGGTGCCACGCGTGCTGAACGCGGCCGAGGTGGTCGCGTTGCAGCAGGCGACCGCTGCAATCACGGTCGACCCGGAAGTGATCGACTACGCGGTACGGATCGTCGCCGCCACGCGGCAATGGCCGGGTATCGCGCTGGGTGCCGGCCCGCGCGGGAGCATCGCGCTGGTGCGTGCGGCGCGTGCGCAGGCGGTGCTGTCCGGTCGTGATTTCGTCACCCCCGATGACGTGCGCGATATCGCCAGGCCCGCCCTGCGCCACCGTATCGCCCTCGCACCGGAACTGCAGATCGAAGGACAGAGCGCCGACGACGCGCTGACCGCGCTGCTGGCCAAGGTGGACGCACCGCGCAAATGAGTGGGCGCGTCCTCCATCGCGAGCGACCGGCATGAGGCCGGGCGCACTGCTGCTGGCATTGCTGGCCGGCTGGGGCCTGCTCGGCGTGCCGGTGGTGATCGGCACCTGGCCGCACGCGGTCTGGTGGGCGATCGGTGGTGGTGTGGCGCTGATCGCGCTGGTGGACCTGCTGCGCCTGCGTCGCCAACCCTCGCCGAGTGTGCACCGCGAGCTGCCGGAGTCGCTGGCACTGAATGTCGAGCGTGAGGCGACGCTGCGGCTGGAATCGAGCCGGCACCAGCGCGTGGAGGTATTCGATCTGGTGCCCGGCGGCTGGAGCCTGCAGGGCCTGCCACGGTCACTGGCGCTCAAACCGTTGGTCACCAGCAGCGTGGCGTACCGACTGACCCCGACCGCGCGTGGCCGTTTCGTGTTCGAGGGGGTGCACCTGCGCATGCACAGTGCGTGGCGGCTGTGGCATCAACGGCGGCAGCTGCCGCCGGCGATGACGGTGCGCGTCTACCCCAACTTCGCCCCGCTGACGCGCTTCGCCTTGTTCAGTGCCGAACAGGCCTCGCGCCTGGTCGGCGCGCACCTCAAGCGCCGCCGCGGCGAAGGCACCGATTTCCACCAGATGCGCGAGTACCGCGTCGGCGACAGCCTGCGCCAGGTCGACTGGAAGGCGACCGCCCGCGCGCGCAAGCTGATCTCCCGCGAATACCAGGACGAGAAAAACCAGCAGCTGGTGCTGATGATCGACACCGGCCGGCGCATGATGGCCAGCGAAGGCGGGCTGTCGCACTTCGATCATGTGCTCAATGCGGCGCTGGTGGTGTCCTACCTCGCGCTGCGCCAAGGCGACGGCGTGGGCCTGTTCGCGGCCGGGGGCGACAGCCGCTGGGTCGCGCCGAAACGTGGCATGGGCACCATCGATACCCTGCTGCGCGCCAGCTACGATCTGCAGGCGCAGCCGGTCGCCACCGATTACCTCGCCGCAGCCACCGAGCTTTCACTGCGTCAGCGCCGTCGCTCGCTGGTGATGCTGGTCACCAACGTGCGCGATGAGGACATTGAAGATCTGCTCGCGGCCGTGCGCCTGCTGCAGCGCCAGCATCTAGTCTGCGTGGCCAGCCTGCGCGAGCGCGCGCTGGACGATGCGCTGGCCCAGCCGGTGGAGAGCCTGCAGGACGCTGCCCAGGCCGGTGCGATCGCACGTTACCTGCAGCAGCGCAGCGACGCACATGACGCGCTGCGCAGCCACCGGGTGATGGTGCTGGATGTCACCGCCGAGGCCCTGCCTGGCGCGCTGGTGGAACGCTACCTGGCGGTCAAGCGGGATGGGTTGTTGTAACGATCAGAGATAGATGCGCGTCGGCGCTTCGTCGATGATCGCGTGCGGTACGAAGCGGGCGCTGTCGCGGGTGATCCGGCTGTTGTCTTCGCGGATACCCATGCCACAGGCCTGGTCGCCCACGATCCAGCTGCCGATCAGCGGATAACCGCCATCGAACGCGGTGAGCGGATGCGCGGCCTGGCGGATCGCCGGGCCGGTGTACGGGCCTTCGCTTTCCTGCCAGCTGCCATCGGCCAGGTGCATCGCCACGTTCGCGCCCTCGCGCGAGAACAACGGCTTGCGGACCCAGCCGCGCGGCAGCTCGCTGCCATCGTCGAACTCGGCGGCGAGCAGGTTCGGGTGGCCGCGGTGACGCTGCCACAGCAGCGGCAGCACGCCCTTGTTGCTGAGGATCGCCTTCCATGCCGGTTCCAGCAGCTGCACGCCCGAAGCGGGCAGCGCCTGGCCGAACGACTCGGTCATCAGGTCTTCGAGCGGATACAGCTTGAACAGGCTGCCGATCACGGTGTCGTCGAGCGCGGTGAAGCGCCCGTCCTCGGACAGGCCGATATCCTCGATCGCGATCGCGTCGCCACGCAGGCCGGCCTGGGCCGCACAGTCGCGCAGGTAGGCGACCGTGCCCTGGTCTTCCTCCGACGCACCGACAGCACTGAAATACAGCGGCGGCGGCAGCTGCGCGGCCAGTTCGCCGAAGCGTTCGACCAGCGCCTCATGGATCGCGTTGAACTGATCGGCATGCGGTGGCAGCCGGTTCTGGTTGCGCTGGTCCTCCAGCCACTGCCACTGGAAGAACGACGCTTCGAACAGCGAGGTGGGCGTGTCGTAATTCAGCTCGTAGAGCTTGGCCGGGCCGGTGCCGTCGTAGGCGAAATCCAGCCGCCCATACAGGTGCGGCTCGCGGCGGCGCCAGCTGTCAGCGATCCAGTCGCGGAACAGCGGCGGGATCGCCAGCTGGTCCATCAACTGCTGGCTGCCCACCACCTCGTCCACCAGGTCCATCGCCATCGCATGCAGCTCGGCACTGGGGTCTTCGATGTCCTGTTCGATCTGGCGCAGGGTGAAGGCGTAGTACGCGGTTTCATCCCAGTACGGCAGGCCATCGATGGTGTGGAAACGGAAACCCGACTCTTCGGCCCGAGCGCGCCATTGGCTGCGCTCGGCGATACGCACGCGCTGCATCGATCAGCCGCCGACGCTGCTGCGGTTGCTGCTGGTGTTGCCGAAGCCACCGCGGCTGGCGGTGACCGCCCGGTTCGGGGTGGCATTGACCGGGGCCAGGCCGGCCTTGCCGGCGCCGATGCCGCTGGCGGTGTTCATGCCGCCGGTCGACGGACCGGGGCGTGCCCAGCCCTTGGCCTTGTCCTGATAGGCCGGGCTCGCCGCCGGCTGCTGGGCCAGGCCTGCGCCGCCACGGTTGCTGAGCATCTGCGACATGAAGAAGCCCATCATCATCGGGCCGATGAACGAATGGCCGGTGGAGGTCTTCTGTTCCACGCACTGCTCGGCGTTGTATTCGGCCTCGCAGGCTTCGCGCGTGGCGTACTTGGGGGCGGCATCGGCCGACTGCTTCTGCGCCTCGGCAAACGCGTTGCGGCAGCTGGACGGATCGCCGGTGGCTTCGGTACAGGCCTGCACCGAGGTGTAGAGCCCTTCCTGCACCTGCACGGCCTCGTTCTTCTGGCAGGCGGTGAACAGCAGCGGCGCAGCGCTCATCAGCAGCAGCGCAGTGGTCCTGGAACGTTTCATGGCGTCATGCCCCCTAGTACGGTTATCTCCCCAATCATGCCTGATCGGGGCGAACAACCAAAACCGGCAAAGTCCAAAACATGAACAGCGTTTCAGCATTCGCTCTGGGCGGGGCCGCGGCAGCGGCGAAGGTGGTTGCAAACGCAACCGGAATTTTTCGGCAGAATCGAGGTGAAACGCGCCCCCACGGCCCGCCAGATCCTGCCAGCCACCATGCCTGAATACCGCTCCCGCACCTCCACCGCCGGCCGCAACATGGCCGGCGCACGCGCCCTGTGGCGCGCCACCGGGATGACCGATGGCGACTTCCACAAGCCGATCATCGCCGTCGCCAACTCGTTCACCCAGTTCGTGCCCGGCCACGTGCACCTCAAGGACCTGGGCCAGCTCGTGGCGCGCGAGATCGAGCAGGTCGGCGGCGTGGCGAAGGAGTTCAACACCATCGCGGTGGATGACGGGATCGCCATGGGCCACGACGGCATGCTGTATTCGCTGCCCAGCCGCGAGATCATCGCCGACTCGGTGGAGTACATGGTCAACGCGCACTGTGCCGACGCCCTGGTGTGCATCTCCAACTGCGACAAGATCACCCCCGGCATGCTGATGGCCGCGCTGCGCCTGAACATCCCGGTGGTATTCGTCTCCGGTGGCCCGATGGAAGCCGGCAAGACGCGCCTGTCCGAGCACAAGCTGGACCTGGTCGATGCGATGGTGATCGCCGCCGATGAAAGCGCCAGCGACGAGAAGGTCGCCGAGTACGAGCGCAGCGCCTGTCCCACGTGCGGGTCGTGCTCGGGCATGTTCACCGCCAACTCGATGAACTGCCTGACCGAAGCACTGGGCTTGTCGCTGCCCGGCAACGGCTCCACGCTGGCCACCCACGCCGACCGCGAGCAGCTGTTCCGCCGCGCCGGGCGCCTGATCGTGGAGCTGTGCCATCGCTGGTATGGGGGCGAAGAAGCGGGTGCATTGCCGCGCGGCATCGCCACCCGCGAAGCGTTCGAGAATGCGATGACGCTGGACATCGCCATGGGCGGTTCCACCAACACCATCCTGCATCTGCTGGCCGCGGCGCAGGAAGCGGAGGTGGACTTCGATCTGCATGCCATCGACGAACTCTCACGCCGTGTGCCGCAGCTGTGCAAGGTTGCGCCGAACACACCGAAGTACCACATGGAGGATGTGCATCGCGCGGGCGGTGTGTTCGGCATCCTCGGCGAGCTCGCACGCGGTGGCCTGCTGCATACCGACGTGCCGACCGTGCACAGCCGCACCCTGGCCGAGGCGATCGCGCGCTGGGATGTCGCGGTGAGCACCGATGAGAAGGTCCACGATTTCTTCCGCGCAGGGCCCGCCGGCATCCCGACCCAGGTCGCGTTCAGCCAGGCCACGCGCTGGCCGACGCTGGACGTGGACCGTGCCGAAGGCTGTATCCGCGCCGTCGCGCATGCCTATTCGGCCGAAGGCGGGCTGGCGGTGCTGCGCGGCAATCTGGCCGTTGATGGCTGCGTGGTGAAGACCGCCGGCGTCGATGAATCCATCCACGTGTTCGAAGGCAACGCGCGTGTGTTCGAGAGCCAGGACGCCGCTGTACAGGGCATCCTCGCCGATGAAGTGGTCGCCGGCGATGTGGTGGTGATCCGCTACGAAGGACCGCGCGGTGGCCCGGGCATGCAGGAAATGCTGTACCCGACCAGCTATCTGAAATCCAAGGGCCTGGGCAAGCAATGCGCCCTGCTCACCGACGGCCGTTTCTCCGGTGGCACCTCGGGCCTGTCGATCGGGCATGCCTCGCCGGAAGCGGCCTCGGGCGGCACCATTGGCCTGGTCCGCAACGGCGACCGCATCCGTATCGACATTCCCGCACGGCGCATCGATCTGCTGCTCGATGACGCCACGCTGGCCGCACGCCGCGCCGAACAGGACGCGCTCGGCTGGAAGCCGCGCGAGGCGCGTCCGCGCAAGGTCACCGGTGCACTGAAGGCCTATGCGCTGCTGGCCACGAGTGCTGACAAGGGCGCGGTGCGCGACCTGGCGAAACTGGAGGACTAGCTCCACGCCACGCGTGGATGGGTGCAGTTTCAGGCTGCGGCGCGTTCTGATCGGAGAGCAGCCACGCATGGCGTGGCTCTACCGTTTCGCAACGCAACGCCCCGTTGCAAGTGTCGTGTACCGCTACCCGATCACCCGCTTGAACGGCGGCAGTGAATCGATGATGCGCTTGCCGTAGCGGCGGGTCAGCAGCCGCGAGTCGAGGATGATCACGCGGCCGGTATCGGTGGAGGTGCGGATCAAGCGGCCGGAGAACTGGGTCAGCGTACGCAGGGCGTGCGGGATCGCGATCAGGTTGAAGGCGTTCAGGCCACGGCTTTCGAACCACTCGCTCAGCGTGGAGGTCTGCGGGTCGGTCGGCACCGCGAAGGGCACCTGGGTGATCACCACCGTGGTGCAGGCCTCGCCGGGCAGATCGAGGCCCTCGCCGAAGGAATTGAGCCCGAACAGCACCGAGCCCTCCCCGGCCGAGGTGCGCCGCAGGTGCTCGTCGATCATTTTCTGCTTGGCGGTCTCGCCCTGCACCAGCACGTGCTTGCGCTGCGCGGCCGGCATCAGCTCGGCCACCTTCTCCATCTTCCAGCGCGAGGTGAACAGCACGATGCTGCCCTTGCCCCAGTCCAGCTCCTTGACCAGGTACTTCGCGATTTCCTTGGGGTGACCTTCCTTGTCATCCGGGGTCACCGGGAACGCTGGCACGATCAGCTGGGCCTGGTTGGGCAGATCGAACGGCGAGGCCAGCGAGACCATCTCGGCTTCGGCCGGAATGCCGTTGTCGATCGCCAGCGCCTGGAAATCGCCACCGCCGGTGAGCGTGGCCGAGGTCATCACCACCGAATCCACTTCATCCCAGAGCAGCTTGCGCAGCACGTTCGCGGCCGAGACCGGCGAGCCATGCAGGACCAGGTCGCCATCGCGCGAGAGGGTGATCCAGCGCGCGGTCGGCGGCTGGCCCTCCTTGTCTTCGCGGCGCCAGCCGGTCCACAGATTGTGCTGCTGCTCGATCATCTCCAGCGCCATGCCAAGGTTGCGCTGCAGGCGTTCGCGCGCGGCATCCTCGGGCTTGCCCTTGGCGACCTGTGTCAGCGCGGCATGCGCCCAGTTGAACAGCGCGCGGGTGTCGTCGGCGATGGCCTCGATATCGGGCATCCAGATTTCCGGCAGGCGGCCGTTCGGGGCGCGCCACATCGGCTCCTGGGCGGCCGGGTCCGGCCGCCAGCTGCGGTCGATCACATCGCGGAACGCCTTGAGCTGCTTGCTGACCTTGGCGGCGGCTTCGATGGCCTCGTTGGGCAGCAGGTTGCCCAGCTTGTCCTTGTCCACCGCGCGGTAGGACGCAGCGATCAGCACCTGCAGGCGGCCGGTGCGCTTGGCCATTTCGTCCAGCGCGAGGCTGGCCGCGCCCTGGTCGATGGCGACGTTGCCGATGTGATGCCCTTCATCAAGCACCAGCAGCATGTCCGAGGGCGGCGCGATCAGCGGCTGGCCGTTGTCGCTCTCGCCGATCGACAGCGCCGACAACAGCAGCGCGTGATTGGTCACCACGATCTGCGCCTCGCGCACGGTGTTGCGCGAGCGCAGTACCGCGCACTGCGCCGAGTAGGCGCACTTGCGCCCGGCGCAGCCCGAGGCGGGCGTGGTGATGCGCGAGCGCAGGGTGTTGCTGATCGTCTCCGGCGCGTTGTCCAGGTCACCGTTCCAGCGGCCTTCGAGGAAAGCCTTGCTCAGCGATTGCGCCAGGTCCATCTCGATCGGCGCCAACGGGCGGTCGAACAACGGCTGTTCGTCGTCGAACATGCCTTCCTGCGCGCCGTCGCCATGTGCTTCTGCCGCGTTGCGGGTGCACAGGTAGCGGGTGCGGCCCTTGGCCAGCGCCACGGTGGCTTCGATGCCGGTGGCCTTGAGGAAATTGGGGATGTCGCGCTCGACCAGCTGCGACTGCAGCGCCACGGTGCCGGTGCTGATCACCAGCTTCTTCTTGGTCGCCAGCGCGATCGGCACGCCGGCGGTCAGGTAGCCCAGCGACTTGCCGACGCCGGTCGGCGCTTCGACCACGCCGACGCCGCCGCTGTGCGAGAGCGCACGCGACACCACGCCGATCATCTGGCTCTGCGAACGCCGTGTGCTGAAGCCGGGCGTATTGGCCTGCAGCTTGGCGTAGGCATCGCGGATGCCGGCCTTGAGCTCGTCGTTCAGGGCGCGGGGGGCTTCAACTTTTTCGGTCACGCCGGGGGACTGCCTGACTGGATCACAGTCCCCATTTTCTCACGACCCGGGGGCCGTGACCGGCGCCATTTTCCGCGACGGTTCATATCCGTGACGCGGCCCACGCCAACGCTGTGGGCCGCGACAGCCTGCTGCACCTGCTCAGCGCGGCGGCAGCGGCGCAACGGGCGGAACGGCGCGGCCGCGCAGCGCGCGGGTCATCGCCCAGACCAGCAGCACCAGCGCAAGCGCCTCGAACAGATTGAGTGCGAAGTGGCCGGCACCGAGCAGCTTGGACATCAGCTGCAGGTTCTCGTAGTTGCCCTGCTGCACCATCCACATCGGCACCAGGTTCAGCACCAGGCCGGCCAGGGTGGTCAGCGCCATCACGCCCAGTGCGCCCAGGGCCACGCTGCGGATCGCGCCGCGCGGGGTATCCACCACCCAGACCACGGCGATTGCCAGCGCAATCAGCACCGGCAGGCGCACGCCCACCATGGTCAGCATCGAGATCAGCAGATCCATGTCCACCGGCTCAGTCCTCCCCGGCCAGCGGCGCCAGCTGGGTGCGCAGCTCGGTGTAGACGGCATCGGTCTGCGGGCGCACGGCGTGCCACTGCAGGAAGCTCTCCGCCGCCTGTTCGACCAGCATGCCCAGGCCATCAACGATGTTGCGGCAGCTGGCCGAGCGCGCCCACGCAGTGAAGGCAATCGCAGCCTCGCCGTAGTTGAGATCGACCGCGGTGGTCATGCTGTTGACCAGCGACAGCGGCAGCTTGAACTCCGCGGCGCGGTCGCGGCCGGCCGAGGTGGCGTTGATGATCAGCTCGAAATCGCCCAGCTCGCGGATGTCTTCCCAGTAGCGGGTGATCGCTCGGCCCGGCTCGCCCATCGCATCGATCAGCGCGTCGGCGCGCTCCGGGGTGCGGTTGACCACCACCAGCTCCAGGATGCCGGCATCCAGCAAGGCCGGGGCCACGCTGCGGGCCGAACCACCGGCGCCGATCAGCAGGGTACGGCGGCCACGCAGGTCCAGGCCGTGGCGGTCGGTGAGGTCACGGACCAGGCCGATGCCATCGGTGGTATCGCCGTGCCAGCGGTCGCCCTTGCGCAGCAGGGTGTTGACCGCGCCGGCGCGGCGGGCGCGCGAGGTCAGCGTGGTGCACAGCGCGAAGGCGGCTTCCTTGTGCGGCGCGGTGATGTTGGCGCCCACGCCCCCTTCGGCGGCAAAAGCTTCCAGGGCTGCCAGGAACTCGCCCGGCGATGCCTCGATCGCACGGTAATCCAGCGCCAGGCCTTCCTGCCGGCCGAACGTGGCATGGATGTGCGGCGACTGCGAATGCGCGATGGGCTGGCCGAATACGGCGTAACGGTCGGTCATGGGTTTCCTGCTCCGGGCCTAGAATGGAACGCAAACCCCAACGGACGCGATGATGCGCATTCCATTGTCTCTGCTCGCGCTGAGCGCCAGTTTACTCTGCACACCCGCCGCGATGGCGCTTTCCGAATTCGGCATCGAGGGCATGGGCGTGGTCTCGACCAAGGCCAACGAAGCCCAGGCCACGATCGCGCCGGACGGCCAGCGCATCGTGTGGGCCAGCGACCGCGCCGGGGCCAGCGGCGGCTGGGACCTGTGGCAGGCGGTGCTGCGCGAAGGGCGCTGGCAGGACCCTGCCCCGCTCGCGCTCAACAGCGCCGACGATGAGCGCGACCCGTATTTCAGCCACGATGGCCAGTGGCTGTACTTCGCCTCCAACCGCCGCGGCGGCCAGGGCGGGTTCGATCTGTACCGTGCCCCGGTGGCCACCGATGGCACCTTCGGGACCGTGCAGGCCCTGCCGGCGCTCAACACCCGCACCGATGAACGTGTCCCCGCGCTGCGTCCGGATGGACGCACGTTGCTGTTCTCGCGCAATGGCACAGCCACCCAGGGCGGCTTCGATCTGTATCTGGCGCCCGTGCAGGGTGAGGGATTTGGCACGGTGCAGGCCCTGCCGGCCCCGCTCAATACGGCCGCCGACGAACTCGGGGCCGCCTGGCTGGACAATGACGGCGCACTGGCATTCACCCGCGCAAGCGAGGGGCATTCGCAGGTCCTGCTGGCGAGCTGCGATCACCGCCAGGCGGCGGTGCCGCTGACGCTGTCGTTCAATACCGCCGACGGCCAGACCGGCGCGCCGGTGGTGGACGCGTCCAAGCCTTCGGAGATGGTCCTGGCTGGCATGGCACGCGCACCGCGTGCCGGCGGGCTGGACCTGTACCGGATCAAGGCGCCGTCAGCACCGCGAGGTGCCGGCTGCGGTTGACGCCGCCGGGGCTGAAAGGAAGCCACGCATGGCGTGGCGCTACCCGTGATCGTGCTGGCCGAGCGCTAGTGCGCCTGCAGCAGCGCCGCGCGTTGCTGTTCGTACTGCGCTTCGCTGATCTCGCCGTGATCCTTGCGCTGGTTCAATGCCGCCAGCTGTGCCTGCAAGGCGGGCGACAGCTGCGCCTCACGGGCAATGCGCGCGGCGGCGGAGGGTTGCTCCGGCGCCTGCCGCGCGGCGCGGCGCACACCACGGATCACCAGCCCGATGACCACGGCAAAGGCCAGCACGCCGGCCGTCCAGGTCACCCACTGTAGCCATCCCATCGTCTGCATCATCCTCGTCCTGTATCGGGGTGGGCGCGTATTGTCAGCGTTCGCGCAGCCAACGCGCCACCTGCGGGGCGAAATAGGTCAACACGCCATCGGCGCCGGCGCGCTTGAAGCCGATCAGCGATTCCATCACGCAGGCCCGCTCGTCCAGCCAGCCATTGGCGAAGGCGGCCTTCATCATCGCGTACTCGCCACTGACCTGATAGGCGAAGGTCGGCACGCCGAACTGCTGCTTCACCCGGCGCACCAGGTCCAGGTAGGGCATGCCCGGCTTGACCATCACCATGTCCGCGCCCTCTTCCAGGTCCAGCGCGATCTCACGCATGGCCTCGTCGCCGTTGGCCGGGTCCATCTGGTAGGTCTTCTTGTCCGCCTTGCCGAGGCCGGTGGAGCTGCCGACCGCGTCGCGGAACGGACCGTAAAACGCCGAGGCGTACTTGGCCGAGTAGGCCATGATCCGCACGTTGACGTGGCCGGCGGCATCCAGCGCACGGCGGATCGCACCGATGCGGCCATCCATCATGTCCGACGGGGAAATGATGTCCACGCCGGCTTGGGCGTGCGACAGCGACTGCTTGACCAGCGCCTCCACCGTGATGTCGTTGAGCACGTAACCCTTGTCATCGATGATGCCGTCCTGGCCATGCGTGGTGTACGGATCCAGCGCGACATCGGTCATTACCCCCAGCTCGGGGAAGCGCGACTTCAACGCGCGGATGGCGCGCTGTGCCAGACCGTTCTCATCCCACGCCGCGGCGGCATCGAGCGACTTGCCGGCCGGATCGATCACCGGGAACAGGTCGATCACCGGGATGCCCAGTTCCAGCGCTTCTTCCGCCACGTTCAACAGCTCGTCGATCGACAGCCGCTCCACGCCGGGCATCGAAGCCACCGGCGCGCGGCCGGCCAGCTCGTGCACGAACACCGGATAGATCAGGTCGTCGGTGGTCAGCGTGTTCTCGCGCATCAAACGACGCGAGAACTCGTCGTGACGCATGCGGCGGGGGCGATAGTCAGGATGTGCCATGAGAAGCTCCGGAACGGAAGGCAGGAATTACTGCAGCAGGTACTGCCGCGGTTGCAGGGGCTCGGGCAGCGGCTGGACGCCCAGGCTGTCGAGCAGATCGATTTCGATGGTGCGCACCATCGCGTCCAGCGGCAGGTCGTTGGATTCCAGCCCGAACGGCTCTTCCATCTCCTCGCCGAGCTGGTCCAGGCCGAAGAACGCATACGCCAGCACGGCCGAGACCACCGGCGTTGCCCAACCCAGCGAACTGGCCAGGCCGAAGGGCAGCAGCACGCAGAACAGCCACGCGCACCGGTGCAGCAGCAGCGTGTAGGCGAACGGCAGCGGCGTGGTCAGGATGCGCTCGCAACCGGCCTGGATGCTGGACAGCGCATGCAGGCGTGTTTCGAACTGCGTGTAGAGGTACGAATCCAGCTGACCGGCGCGCAGCGCCTGGGCGAGATCGGCAGCGATCATCGCCAACAGTTGATCCGGTGCATTGAGGCGCTGGCCGAACCGCGCGCGATCGGCCTCGGGTACCCACGGCAGCGCCGCCAGCGCCATGTCGCGGCCACGCAGGCGGGCCGCCAGCGCATGCGCGAAACCGATGCACAGCCGGCACACGCGATCACGCAGCGCCGTATCGTCGACCAGCAGCGCCTGGCACAGGCGGGCCAGGCTGCGTGATTCATAAATCAGCTGGCCCCATAGCTTGCGGCCTTCCCACCAGCGCTCGAAGCAGGCGTTGTTGCGGAAGCTGAGGAAGATCGACAGCACCAGGCCCAGCAGGGTGAACGGTGCCACCGACACGCGCTCGATGCCCGGCGGGTGCCACAGCTCGGCCAAGGCCGCGACCGCGACCGACAGCAATAGGATCGCCACGACCTTCGGAGCCACCGCCGGAACGATGGAGCCGCGCAGGATGTAGAGCAGTTGCCAGCCGTGGGGACGAGGACGAATGATCATCGGTGCAGGGAGAGCGCCCGGACGGGCGTGGACCGCCGGCAGAGCCGGATGCGGCAGCCGGTCATTCTACGCCGATGGTACCGGGCGGCCGTGAGCTGCGACGGTCGGTCGCACCCGCACGGCTCAGATGATGCCGCCACCCAGCCCGAGCCGGACGATCCCCACCACCACCACGATGCCGTTGAGCACCAGCCCGGTCCAGGCCCGGCCGCGCTTGCTGGCGTGGGTGAACAGGATGCCGATGGCGGCGATCACCGCACCCACCGCGGCAAACGGGATCAGGAACCAGTTGCCCCAGCCCAATAGCGGGATCAGGGCCACAATCATCCAGAGCAGCGCGACGATGCCCCACAACAGACTGATCAATCCCATGCCCGGCTCCTTGAGGTGAATGCGTGGCCCACCATAGCGGTTCCCGGCGCAGGCGCAAGCGGCAGCGAGACGCCGTTGGCGGGGGCCTCACCGGGGCGGTGCTAGGGTGCATTGGCAGGGGTTGGGACCGATTCAGTCGCCAGCACCGATCATCCCAGCCATGACACACAGGGGTAACGCCATGAACATCCGATGCGCTGCATTGCTGGGCCTGGCGCTGCTCAGCGCCGGCTGCGCCAGCACCTCCAAGGTCATGCTCGGCCAGGCGCGTGCCCCGGTCGATCCGGCCACGGTGCAGATTTATTCCACGCCGCCGGCAGGGTCACAGGAAATCGCCCAGCTCGAATCGGCCAGTGCGGTCGGTTTCGGCACACAGGGCCAGACCGATGCCGCGGTCATGCGGCTCAAGCGTGAGGCCGCCGCCCTCGGTGCCAACGGCGTGATCCTGATGGGCGTGGGCTCCAGCGGCTCGCCAGTCGGCATGTCCGTCGGTGCGGGCAGCTACGGCTCGCACGTGGGCGGTGGTGTGGGCATCGGCATCCCGACCACGCAGAAGCGCGCGGCCGGTGTGGCCATCTGGGTCCCGAATCCGCCGCCGGCGCCGCGCCTGCCGACGCAGACGATCACGCCGCAGCGGTAACGAAGGCCGCGGTAGACCACGACCGTTGGTCGTGGCTGCTGGGATAGCGCACCGACCAACGGTCGGTGCCTACCGCAAACGCGTCAGCGCTTGGCCGCGCTTTTGTACTTCGGCACGAAGACGTCATTGACGGCCTTGGCCAGCTGGTCCGGCGGCAGCAGGCCCTGGTCGAGCAGGAAGTTGTTGAACGCCAGCCGGTCGAAGCGATCGCCCAGCGCCAGCTCGGTCTGCATGCGCAGCTCAAGAATCCGGGTGTAGCCGTAGAAGTAGCTGCCGGCCTGGCCGGGCATGCGCACCATGTAGCGGTCCAGCTCCTGCGTGGCCATCGCCTTGGACAGGCCGACCTCATCGATCAGCACGCGCTCGGCGTTGGCCCGGTCGATCTGACCCAGGTTGAGCATCGGGTCCAGCATCGCGCGTGCGGCCCGCAGCAGGCGGAACTGCAGCGCGATCAGCTGACCGTCCAGCGGCTCGTACGGCACCATCTCCGCTTCGGCATACAGCGCCCAGCCTTCCACGTTGACCGAATTGAAGGCGAACATCGTGCGGGCCAGCGAGATGCCGCGCTCGACCATCGCGGTGAACTGCAGTTCGTGGCCCGGGCGGCCTTCATGCGCGCTCAGCGTCCAGGCGGCCGAGCCGAAGTTGAAATCGTCGTACTGCGCGGCCTTGTCGCCAGCGGCCGGGTTGCCCAGCGGCAACACGAAGGTGCCCTGCTGCCCGGTATTGCCGACCAGCGGCGCCGGCAGGAAATGCGGTGCCGGCGAGGCGGCGCTTTCGGCAGCCGAGCCCAGGCGCATCTGCATCGGGCGCTGCGGCACATCGACGATCTTTTCCTTGCGGATGATCGGGTCGATCGCATCGATCACGCCGCGGTAGTGGTGCTCGAGCTGATCGTCGGGAATCTTGTCGCCCTTGAGCGCACGTACCACGGCCACCGGGTCGGTGCTGTCGGTGACCTTCAGGCCCTTGGCCTGCACTACCAGCGGTGCCAGCTGGCGCATCGCCGAGCGGGTTTCCATGAATTCCAGCTGGGCCCGCTGCATCAGCAGCGCCGGGGCGATGTCGATGCCCACGCGCTTGAGCTGGTACGCATACAGCGGCTCGGGCAGACGCGCATCGGTGCGGGCCTTGGGCAGCACCTCGCGGCGGGTCCAATCGCGGTACTCGCGCAGCTGGCTGGCGATGGTCTGCAGCGCCTGCTCGGCGCCGGCCACCTTGTACTTGCCGAACAGCTGCTCGATGCCGGTGATGTAGGTGTCCACATTGGCCAGCGACTGCTCCACTTCGATCTTAGTCGGCTGCAGCAGGGTCTTGTCGCCCAGGCGCTCTTCATAGCGCTGGCGCGACAGCGTGGTCACCGGCTGCGTGCCCGGGGCAAGCCCGGCGTAGGCCTTCAGGCGATCCAGCGCCTTGGCCCGGCGCTCGGTGGGCACCTGGTCGGACAGCAGCAGGTTGAGGCCGCTGAACACCGTCTGCGGGGTGTCGCTCCACGGCAGCAGGTACTTCTCGTTGAGTTCGCTGCCTTCGATGTTCTGGTTGGCAGCGGCGATCATGATCGCCAGGTCCTGGCGGACGTTGGGATCGCGTTCGGTGGCGAGCTTGGCCTGCAGTTCACCGCGGGCCTTGGTCATCGCCGCGCGGTAGCGAGCACCGTTGTCGGGGCCGAAATCGGCCACCTTGTCGTCATAGCCGGGTACGCCGAAGAAGCCGGTCTCTTCCGGCTGGAACGGGCCCTGCGCATCGAGCAGGATCTGCGCCAGCGTGTTGCTGCGGGTGACCCAGGCCGGCGAGGCGGCGGGCTTGGCGGCAGCCGGGGCGGCCAAGGCCGGCGGGGCCGACAACGCGGCGGGAACGGTCAGGGCCAACGCGACAGCGAAGACAAGCGGCTTCATGCAGGAACTCCAGGGCAGGATGCCTGCGACCCTACGCACTTGGCGGGCCGGGGGCAATTGGCCGGAGGTCATGCCCCGCCGGGAGGCTGGCCGGCGGTGTCGAGAATGAACGGGTCGACAGGATATGGGTCGCGCACCGTGGGTGCCTCATTGGGAACCCGACGCAGATCGATGCGCAACAGTAGATCCCCAAATAGCTGATACAGCACGTGGCCCCGTGAAAAACTGGACATGAAGTCGCCGTTGCCCAGTTCGGTGATGTCCACGGTGCTCGGTATTCCCCCAGGCCCGCGCACCCCGATGATCGTTCCTGTCCAAAGTCGCCGCGATGTGGACGAGCGCTGGACAACATGTGTGCTGCCTTCCGCCACATACAGACGAACATCCTCCGGCTCGGTGGCGATGAGGGACGTACGTTCGATAACGAGCACCTCGTCGAACAGATCGACCTGGATCCGATCGGAGGCCAGTGCGGTCCGGTCCACCTTGACCCTCCGTGCCCAGTCGTACATTCCGGTGGAGTAGCGCTTGCGCGCCTCCGGCCCGGGGCCCCATCCATCGGCGGGCACCTCGATGAACGGTACCGCCGCCCACGTCGTCGACGCCAGCAACACACCACAAAGCGCGATCAACCAACCACACAGGATGCGTTTCACGTCTCCACCTCGCTTGGAGCATTGCCGGACATTGCCCGACCCGGCTTTCCACGTTTCAACGCTGGCATGATGAATGGAATTTCACTAGCTAACGCTAGGCACATTGCGTAGTTCTCTCGCCTGTAGGCAATGATCAAGGGTCTGGATAGAAGGCCGCAATCGTGGCACGCGTCTCGTTCAGCACGCGAACGTTGTGATGTTGCCGCGCCGTTCCGGCGGGTAGTCCATTGTGACTTCCGCTTGGCGAAGACCATCGATTGATGCGACCGCATTCGCGGTCGCTGCAATCGTAAGCCATCACTGTCCGCCAACGATCAGGCGTGTTCAGCGGCGCCTGATAGCCGTGGCCATATTCGAATTTCGGAGGATGGACGGAGGCATGCGCCAGGTCATGATCGGCGCCAAGCAAGTGGCCAATTTCATGAGCAAGGCTGTTCTTCTCGTCTGCAAGGCAGTTCCGCTCCACCACCGCAAACGCCGTCTCCTTCGTTGCCAGCAAGCGCTGTGCCTGGCCGCAAACAGTAGGTGCGTCGTCTGTATCGACGATCATCAAGATGAGATCCGCTTTCTCCATCTGCCGCATTCTATGGACGAGCCAGAGCGGCCCTTCGATGCCTAACGCTAGATCGTCCAGCGCCTGCAACACGGTCGATTCGGCATATCCGGGGAGCGCATTTCCCGCCCGCTGCAGGTCAACGAGAACTCCGCTCTCTCGAAATCCTTCATTTGCATGTGCGACAGCTCTTTGCATCATGCTAAAGATCTGCTCTCTCCCATCCGCCAGTGATTTGTTCCCATAGCCGAAGGCGACCCGGATAGTGGATCGCTCATCGGACTGAGTGACTTGGTCGAGAATGAGCGGATCCACTGGATATGGGTCGCGCACCGTGGGTGCCTCGTTCGGCAGCCTCCGCAGATCACTGCGCACCAACAGGTTCCCGAACAGTTGGTAACGAAGATGACCTCGGGTGAAGCTCGTCATCAACTCGCCATTTTCCATTTCGATGACGTGGACAATCTGGGGCATGCCCCCTGCACCACGCCCACCGACCACTTCACCCACCCACAGGTGCCGCGACGACGTGGCTTCACGATGGACTTCCCGTCCCGTTCCGATGGCCTGATAGAGCGGTGTAATGTCCGTCTCACTATTGGCAGCGCGCATACGGTTGACGACGAGAATGCCGTCAAACAGATCGACCTGAAGCTGGTCAGCCGCCAGCGCAGCACGGTGCACCTCTACCCGCCGGGCCCAGTCGAAAATGCCCTTGGAGTAGCGCTTGCGCGCCTCCGGTCCAGGGTCCCATCCGTCGGCGGGCACCTCGATGAACGGTACCGCCGCCCAGGTCGTCGGCGCCAGCAACACGCCACACACCGCGATCAACCAACCACACAGGATGCGTTTCACGTCTCCACCTCGCCTGCAGCGTTGCCCGACCGGGCAGGTGCATCGAGGCTAACGGCAGCAGGTGCGCGGAACGCCGCGCGGCATCACGGTATCAACGAAACCATCCGTCATCTCGGATTCGAAAGGCTGACGCTTCCAAGCCACCCCTCAAAGACGGAGCGACGGTGGGCACTCGCCCTTGGCCCGGCACTCGGCCAGCGCGCAGCGCTCGGCGGCCTCGGCATCATCCAGCGCGGTCAGATCGATGGCGTCGTTGGCATCGGTGACCACATACAGCATCGGGTAGTCCCAGTGCACGCCACTGCGCTTGGCATTGAGGAACAGGCGGCCCTTCCCTTGTGGACCGCTCACCCCGATCACGAACTGGCTCTGGCCATTGGAATGCATCGAGCCGGCCGGCAGGTAGCCATCGCGCAGGGGCTCACCCAGCGCTTCGACCAGCTCGACGTTGCAGCGCGCGCGGCGCATGGCCTCCTGGTAGGGCGTGCTGGATTTGCTCCAGTACGCCCACTGGGACAGCGCGAACCACACCGCGCCCGCTGCCGCCGCCATGCCGACCACCACCGCCACTGGCATGGCCCAGCGCCAGTGGCGTCGCCACCAGCCGGTGGACACGGTGGTACCAGGAAGTGCGGGCGGCAATGTCATCGGCAAACTCCTTGTCAGGCCGGTGGCAGGAACGGCGGATCAGGGCGCCAAGCAGCGCCCCAGGAAATCCTCGGCCAGGCGGTAGCGGTGCAGCGCATTGCTGCCCGACAGGCCGTGCTTGGCACCGGGATAGGTCATCAGTTCAAACGGCTGGCCGCGCTTCTGCAACGCGCTCATCAACACGGTGGAGTTGGTGAACAGCACGTTGTCATCGGCCATGCCGTGGATCAGCAGCAGGCGCGAGCGCAGGCCGTCGATATGCGCCAGCACGCGCGCTTCTTCATAGCCCTTGGGATTGTTGCCCGGCAGGTTCATGTAGCGCTCGGTGTAGTGGGTGTCGTACAGGCCCCAATCGGTCACCGGTGCACCGGCCACGCCGCAGGCGTAGCTGTCGGAGGCCTTGGCCAGGAGCATCAGGGTCATGTAACCGCCGTTGGACCAGCCCTGCACGCCGATGCGCGCCGGATCGACCCAAGCCTGCTGCTTCAGCCAGGCCACGCCGCGCAGCTGGTCGGCCACTTCCACCGTGCCCTGCACGCCGTACAGCGCACCGCCGAAATCACGGCCGCGACGCGGGGTGCCGCGGTTGTCCAGCGAGAACACCACGTAGCCCTGCTGGGCCAGGTACTGGTTGAACAGGTGATCGCCACGGCCGGGCCAGCTGTTGGTGACCGTCTGCGAGGCCGGGCCGCCGTAGACATACACCACCACCGGGTAGCGCTTGGCCGGATCGAAACCGGTCGGCTTGATCAGGCTGTAGTGCAGCTCGGTCTTGCCGTCGGCGGCGGTCAGGGTGCCGAACTCGACCGGGCGCTGCGCATCGAGATAGTGCGCGTAGGGATGTGCCGGGTCTTCAAGATTGTTCTCGACCAGGGTGGCGATCTTCTCGCCGTTGGCACGGTGCAGCGCGATCTGCGGCGGCGTGGTGGTGTTGGACCAGCTGTCCACGTAGACGCTGGCGTTGCGCGCGAAGCTGGCGGTATGCATGCCCGGGGTCTGCGACAGGCGCTGCGGCGCGCCACCCTGCAGCGACACGGCGTACAGCTGGCTGTCGCGCGGGCTGTCCACGCCGGCGCGGAAGTAGACCTTGCCGGCGTCTTCGTCCACGGCCAGCAGTTCGTCCACCGGCCAGTTGCCGGCGGTCAGCGCGGTGACGGTCTTGCCGTCATCGGAGATGCGGTACAGGTGCTCGAAACCACTGCGCTCGGACGACCACACAAAACCGCCCTGCTTGAGGAAGCGCAGGCTGTTGTGCAGCGGTACCCAGGTCGGCGACGTTTCGGTCACCAGGGTGCGCTGCTGGCCGCTGGCCAGTTCGGTCTGCACCAGTTCGAGCGTCTTCTGATCGCGCGACTGGCGCTGGAAGGTCAGGTGCTTCGGGTCGCGCCAATCGACGCGGGCCAGATAGATGTCGGGGTTGCGGCCGAGGTCGATCCAGCGCGGCGGGGCGTTGCGGCGCGGGGCGATCACCGCCAGTTTGACGGTGACGTTGTGGTCGCCGGCGGCCGGGTAGCGCTGCTCGATCATCTCGGTGCGGTCGGCATACATCTCGTAGCGCTTCTGCACCGGCACCGGGGACTCATCGATGCGGGCGAAGGCGATGGCCGAGTCATCCGGCGCCCACCAGTAGCCGGTGTGGCGATCCATTTCCTCATCGGCGACGAACTCGGCCACGCCATTGCCGATGGTGTCGCTGCCATCGCGGGTGAGCTGGAGCTGCTGGCCGCTCGCCAGGTCGATCACCCACAGGTTGCGGGCGCGCACGAAGCTGACGAAGCCGCCCTTGGGCGAGAGCTTGGCATCGGTAGCGAAGCCTTCGCCGTGGGTGAGCTGGCGCACCGCGGCCTTGCCCTGCTTGCTCAGGTCGTACAGGTACAGCTCGCCGCCGAGCGGGAACAGCAGGGTGCGGGCGTCCGGCGACCACTGGTAATCGACGATGCCGGTCATCGCGGCGATGCGCTGGCGCTCGCGGCGCGCCTTTTCAGCGTCGCTCAGGGTTTCCGTGCCGGGCAGCACCACCTTGGAATCGACCAGCAGATGGGTCTGGCCGCTGGCGATGTCGTACGCCCACAGGTCCAGCTGGTTGCGGTCCGCATCCTTGCCGCGCAGGAAGCTGACCTGCGAGCCATCCGGGGCCACCTTGGGTTTCATCAGGGTCGGGCCGGACAACGGCAGCGGGCCGGTGATGGCATCCAGGGTCAGTTTTTCAGCGTGGGCGATCGAGGTCGAGGCGAGCATCAGGGCGAGCGAAGCAAACAGGTGGCGCATGGAGGGTTCCGGGAGCGTCTGGGCAGTCCCCGGCCAGGAAAACGGCACGGGGAACGCTTCATCCTAACCAAAACCGCTCCGATCGTGCCGGGGATGGCGGGTATCCTGCCGCGCCAAGCGTGCCGGAAAGCCGGCCAGCGGCCGGCATGACCGGGCAGGCGACCAATGCGTCAGCGTTGGCCGAACAGGTGCTTGCGCTCTTCCTCGCTGAGCGGCTTGCCGGCCTGCGGGTTCACCTGCTCGCGCAGGGCATACGCGCGCTGGGTGGCCGGTCGGGCGGCGATCGCGTCATGCCAGCGCTTGAGGTTCGGGAAGGCGTCAAAGTCCACCGGAAGCGTGTCGTAGGCCCCGATCCACGGATAGCTGGCCATATCGGCGATGCTGTAGTCATCGCCGCCGAGGTAGGCACTCTGCGCCAGGCGCTTGTCCATCACCCCGTGCAGGCGACGCACTTCGTTGTTGTAGCGCTCGATCGCATAGGGAATCTTTTCGGGCGCGTAGACGTTGAAATGGCCCATCTGCCCGCTCATCGGGCCGAGCCCGGCCATCTGCCAGAACAGCCATTCCAGTACCGCCACGCGGCCGCGGGTGTCGGCCGGCAGGAAGCGGCCGGTCTTCTCGGCCAGGTACAGCAGGATCGCGCCGGACTCGAACACGCTTTGCGGGGCGTCGCCGTCGGTGGGCGGGTGGTCGACCAGCGCCGGCATCTTGTTGTTGGGTGAGATCGCCAGGAAGGCAGGCGTGAACTGGTCCCCGGCGCCGATGTTCACCGGCTGGATCCGGTACGGCAGCCCGGTTTCCTCCAGCATCAGCGTGACTTTGTGGCCATTGGGGGTAGGCCAGTAGTACAGATCGATCATGGCGAGGGCTCGCGAAGAGAGAATCCCGAGTCTAGTCCGTCACTCGGCTTGGCAGGGTCAAGCCGGACCGTTACGCTGCGCCGTCCCCGCAACGCAGCATTCCAGCATGAGCTCGACCTCGAAATCCCCGAACGCCCTGTCCACCCTCATCTTCGCCTCGCGCTGGCTGCAGGTGCCCCTGTACCTCGGCCTGATCCTGGCCCAGGGCGTCTATGTGTTCCTGTTCGGCAAGGAACTGTGGCACCTGCTGCACCAGGCAAACCAGATGGGCGAGCAGGAAATCATGCTGCTGGTGCTGGGCCTGATCGACGTGGTGATGATCTCCAACCTGCTGGTGATGGTGATCGTCGGGGGTTATGAAACCTTCGTGTCGCGTCTGCGCCTGGAAGGTCATCCGGACCAGCCGGAGTGGCTGAGCCACGTCAACGCCAGCGTGTTGAAGGTAAAGCTGGCGCTGTCGATCATCGGCATCTCCTCGATCCACCTGCTCAAGACCTTCATTGGTGCCGGCAACCTGGGCGCCCTGCCCGCCTGCAACAGCGAGGCGTACCTGAAGGCCGTCGCCGCCGTGGGCGATGTCATCAAGTGCTCCACGATGACCTCCGACGGTGTGATGTGGCAGACCATCATCCATGGCGCCTTCATCCTCTCGGCGATCGGCATCGCCTACACCGACAAGCTGATGAGCGGCACGCCAAGCAAGGCACTGTCTCACTGAGGCTTGCACGGCAGCGGCGGCATCGGTGAGGATGCCCCCTGCCCTGGACGCCTGGCCCCCGGGCCGGGCGGGGTGATGCTAGATTGCACACCTGCGGGTCCGCCGTGGACGTCGGGAAACGTCCATGGCCTTCGGTCGGCCTGACCGCATCAGGCTCTACGTATCGTCGTCTTCAAAGGGGAGTTGGATGTCGCACGTCAAGACTCATGGCCCGGCGCGGCTGTTCGCGCCGATGATCCTGCTGGTGGCCCTGTCCGCCTGCTCGGGCAAGGACGAGACCGTACCGGCGACGCCGGCGGCCCCTGTGGCCCCCACTGCTGCCCCGGCCGCACCGGCGGTGTCGGCCAAGGTCCAGTCGATGGGCACCGAGGAACTGCGCGAGCTGGCCAGCAAGGCGCTGCGCGAGAACCGCATGTACGCCCCGGCCGGCGACAATGCCATCGAGTATTACCTGGCGCTGCGCGACAAGACGCCGGATGACGCCTCGGTCAAGAGCGCGCTGACCGATCTGCTGCCCTACACCCTGATCGCCGCCGAGCAGAACCTGGGCCGCGAGGACTTCGCCGAGACCCAGCGGCTGGTCGCGCTGATCGAAAAAGTGGACCCGACCGCCCCGGCGTTGCCGCGCCTGAAGCAGGGCATCAGCGGCAGCATGCAGACCGCCCTCAAGCGCACCCAGGAAGAGACCGACAAGGTCAAGAAGGACGCCGAGACCCGCGCCAAGCAGCTGGTGGAACAGCAGAAGCTGGCCCAGCAGCAGACCACCGAAGCCGAGGCCGCACGGCAGATCGCCGCGCAGCAGGAAGCCGCGCGCCGTGATACGCAGGATGCCGAGCGCCAGGCCACCGCCCGTCGCGAGGCCGAACAGCGCCAGCAGCAGGCGGCCGCCCAGCAGGCGGCGGCGACCCGCCAGGCCGCCGCCGCACCCAGCCTGCGCCCAGTCAGCACGCCCGCCCCGCGCTACCCGGCCGACGCCCTGCGCTCGGGCACCTCCGGCGAAGTACTGGTCGAACTCACGGTCGGCACCGACGGCTCGGTGACCGCCGCTCGCGTGCTGCGCGCCACCCCGGCCCGCGTGTTCGATCGCGAAGCGCTCAATGCGGTCAAGCGCTGGAAGTTCGAACCGGTCGGTGCACCAGTCACGACGCGCCGTACGCTTGCCTTCGCGCCGGAAGGCGGCTGATCGCGGCGTCACGTTGGATGACGAAAGGCCCGGAGCGATCCGGGCCTTTTTTTTAACGGGGACGGGGGTAGTTAATAACAGGGACGGAGGTAGTTAAGCGGAGGTAGTTAAGCGCGCTTCTCTTACGGCTGCGTGCACCACAGGCCTAGCTCTTTTTCCTGCGTGGGTCTGCAAGGTAACGGTTCGCCATCAACGTTGCCGACCATGCCCCGTTCCGCTCGCTTGGTTCTCCCCGGCATTCCGCTTCACGTCATACAACGTGGGGTCAATCGCGCTGCACTGTTCATCGACGATGAAGACCGGCGTCACTACCTGCGCCTGTTGCGCAATGCCTGCCGCAAGCAGGCGGTTGCCATTCACGCGTTCGTGCTGATGGGCAATCACGTCCATCTTCTGATCACACCGTCTACAGTGGAGGGGCTGGCCCCCGCCATGCGGCAGTGTGGGCAGAACTATGTGCAGTACTTCAACAAGCGACATGTGCGGAGCGGTACGTTGCTGGAGGGCCGGTTCAAATCCTGCCTGGTGGATTCCGATGGTTACCTGTTGATGGTGCATCGATACATCGAGCTGAATCCGGTACGGGCCGCGATGGTGGCGTTTCCAGAGGAATATCGATGGTCCAGCGTTCGGGTGTACCTCGGCCTTGAGCACAACCCGATGCTGACACCACATCCCTGTTACACCCTCCTGGGCCCGACGCCGGAAGCGCGTGCGAATGCATACAGCGAATGGCTGCGGGCCAGCATTCAACCAGACGAACGAGAGCGGATCGTGATCTACGTCGCGCAGGAGCGCGCGTTGGGCAGCCCGCGCTTCCAAGACATGGTGGGACGGGCATTGCAGAGGTCCGTGGTCTGCAGGCTTGCGGGAAGACCGGTCAAGGAGACGGGCGACTAGCAGACTATCGGTCAGCGTCCTGGTACCACCTGACGCCCCCGAATTAACTACCTCCGTCCCTGTTATTAATTACCTCCGTCCCCGTTGAGAAGAAGGGCCCCTTTCGGAGCCCTTCGTGGATCAACCCGAAATCGCCAACCGTTCCTGGTGGTAGCGGCGCACCGCGGCATACCAGAACAGGGCCGCCAGCCCGAAGCCCGCGCCGAGGTAGACCGCCCACATCTGCGGGCTGATCGCTTCGTGGCGGATGATCTTGAGCAGCATCTGGTTCTGCGCCAGGAACGGCACCGCGAACTGCCACAGCTCACTCTTGATCGGGTACACCATCAGCGCATACCCCGGCAGCATCGGCAGCAGCATCAGCCAGGTCATGTGGCTCTGGGCTTCTTTCATGCTCTTGGCGGCCGCCGAGAGGAAGGTCAGCAGCGAGGTGCCGATGAACAGCATCGGCAACATGATCAGCAGCATCTGCAGCATCGGCAGGAAGCCCATGTTGAGCTGCCGGCCTACCCCGCCCGAGGAAAGCTGCGCGCTGATCTTGAAGGCCGCCAGGGTCAGCAACAGCGATGCCACACCGACAGCGCAGGCCGCAGCGATCTTGCCGCTGACGATCGCACTGCGCGGTGCGGGGGTGGCGAGCAGCGGCTCCAGCGATTGCCGCTCACGTTCGCCGGCCGTGGTGTCCATCACCAGGTAGGCGCCGCCCAGGAACGAGGTGATGGTCAGCAGGATCGGCAACAGCACTGACAGCATCATGCCGCGCTTGGCTTCGGCGGTGGCCAGATCCTGTGCGGCGACGTCCAGCGGTCGCGCCACCTGTGCATCGATACCGCGGGCCAGCAGGCGCAGCGCACCGACCTGCTGGCTGTAGCCGCCCAGTGCCGCCTCCAGGCGACTGCTGGGAATATCGGCGGCGCGGCGCGTACTGTCCTTGATGATCTCCACCAGCGCCGGGCGGCCGTCGGCCCAGTCCTTGCCGAAGTCCGGGCTGATGCGCAGCGCCACATCGATCCGCTGGCTGCGGATCGCCTCGGTGAGGTCTTTCGGTGCCTCGGTCGCATTCAGACCCTGCGACGCCAGGAAACGCACCAGATTGGGGGCATGCTCGCCGCCGATCATCGGAATTTCCAGCGGCTGCTCGATCTGCGTCTTCACCCGGCTTTCGGCCAGCTTGCTCATGCCCAGGATCAATACCGGGTACAGCAACGGCCCCAGCAGCAGCGTCAGCGCGAGCGTGCGGCGGTCACGGGAGAGATCGCGCAGTTCCTTGCGCATCACGGTCAACAGCGTGGCGAACGAACTCATGCGTGCAATCCTTCTTCGGTACCGATCGCCTTGACGAAGGCATCTTCCAGGTTGCTTTCCCCGGTCTGTGCGCGCAGCTCATCGGCGCTGCCGGCCGCCATCACCGTGCCCTGCGCGATGATCACCACGTGGTCGCACAGCGCAGCCACCTCCTGCATGATGTGGCTGGAGAAGATCACGCAGCGGCCTTCGTCGCGCAGTCCCCGCAGGAACCCGCGCAGCGCGCGCGTGGTCATCACGTCGAGCCCGTTGGTGGGCTCATCCAGGATTACGTTGCGCGGGTCGTGCACCAGCGCGCGGGCGATCGCGGTCTTGGTGCGCTGGCCCTGCGAGAAGCCTTCGGTCTGGCGGTCGAGGATGTCGTCCATCTCCAGCGCCATGGCCAACACCTTGGTGCGCTCACGGATCCGCGCCGCGCTCAGGCCGTGCAGCTGGCCGAAGTAGGCGATGTTCTCGCGCGCGGTCAGGCGCTTGTACACCCCGCGCGCGTCCGGCAGGACCGCCAACTGACGACGCACCGCGACCGGGTCCACCGCCGCGTCGATGCCATCCACCAGCACGCGTCCCTGATCGGGCTTCATCAACGTGTACAGCATGCGCATGGTGGTGGTCTTGCCGGCACCATTGGGGCCGAGCAGGCCGGTGATGCGGCCATCATCGGCCTGGAAGCCCACGTTCTGGACGGCCTGGATCAGGCCGGTCTTGGTCTTGAACGCTTTATGCAGATTCTCGGCGACGATCATGCGCGCACCTCCCCGGTGCGGTACGAGGAACGGTTCATGGGGCCCATCCGTTGAACGAGGTGAACGCCGGCACCGGGCTGAGGGTATCCAGGCAGGTGGCGTCGAGGGATTTGGCGTCGGCCGTGTCGATGAACTGCCCTAGGATGCGCGGCATGCAGCCGGCGTTGATCGTGCCGTGGCCCTGCCCCTTGGCGAGCAGGTGACGCCCGTTGGGCAGCTGCTTGACCACCTGCTCGGCGTAGCGCGGCGGTGTGACCGGATCGAACTGGCCCGACAGCAGCAGCACCGGCAGCGTCGAGGCGAACGGCGCGGTGAAATCCTTCGGTCGCGTGCCCGCGTTCCAGGCCGGGCACGCGGCGAAGAACATGCGCGCCACTTCCGGGCCCAGCACGCGGTCGCCCTGCGCGCCTTCCTGATAGCGATCGGCATCTTCGGCGCACAGCACCGACCACTGCATGCCTCGGTTCATCTGCACGCCGAGGGTGCGGCTGGCCATCTTGCTCAGCGACATCAGCGGTGCATATCGTCCTTGGGCAGCTTCATCCAGCATGACCGGCAGCAGCGAGGACAGCTCGGGCATGTACGAGAACATGAAGGCCAGGGCGGTGACCGAGTCGGCGGTCAGTACGCCATGCTCTGCCTGACCGGTGCCCGGGTTGCGGTACTCGACCTCGACCGGGGCCTTGGCCAGGGTCGCCATGACGTTGCGCAGCTGCGTGCGGGTATCCACCGGGAAGCGCTTGGCGCAGATCGGATCCTGGCGGCACTGCGCCGACTGCAGGCTGATCGCATCTTCGAAGGTGTTGGCGAAGTCACCGCCAACCACCAGATCGTTCGGCACCACACCGTCGATCACCACCGTGCGGGTGTGCTGCGGGTAGCGCGCGGCGTACTGCTGTGCCACGCGGGTGCCGTAGGAGCCACCGACCAGGTTGACCTTGTCCACGCCCAGCGCCTTGCGCACCGCATCCAGATCACCAACGGCCTCGGTGGTGGTGTAGAAGCGGGTGTCGGCGCGGCCGGTCAGCGACTGCGCGCACTGGCGGGCGTAGTCCTCGATCAGCGTGCTGCTCGGCGCCGCATTCTCGTCCAGCGGCAGTTCCTTGCCCTGTGCGTCCAGGCAGCTCAGCGGATTGGACTTGCCGGTACCGCGCTGATCGATCAGGAAGATGTCGCGCTGCTTGCGCACGTCGCGCAGTGCCATGTTGACCGGTGCGGCAACCTCCGTCGCGGCCTGGCCCGGGCCACCGGCGACGAAGAAGACGGGGTCGCCGTTGCCCGCGCCATCGTTGCCGGCGCCCAGCCAGGCGATGTTCAAGCCGATCCTGCGACCGTCCGGTGCCGCCGGGTTCTCCGGCACCTGCAGCGTGGTGCATTGGGCTTCGACATTCGCGCTGGCCTGTGCGCTGGTCAGGGTGCAGGGCTGGAATGCGAGCGTCCCGTAGAGGCGCTCCGCCGCCTTGGGCGTCGCCTCCGGGGCAGCCTGGCAGGCAGCCAGCAGCAGGACTGCTGCGCTGGCCAGGGGACGGCAGGGAAGTCGCATGGTCGATCTCGTCCTGGAGTGAAGGGTCTCAGCATGCCATGACGACCGGGCGGCGCGGATGTGACTACACGCGTTGAGGCCGCCGTTGCGCCCGGTGCACGAAGATCTTCCTGTGGACCCGCCGAGCGGCGTCAGTCCACCAGGATCGCCGCTGCGCTGATGGTGCGGTCGCGGCCCTCGGCTTTGGCACGGTACAACGCGGTATCGGCGTCGCCGAGCAGGCGTGCGATGTCGTCACGGCCCGCATCGATGGCGAGGCCGATGCTGGCCGTGACCGGCACCAGCAGGCTCTCCACGCGGGCCGGTGATTCGCGCAGCGAACGCCGGATCCGATCCGCACACTGCAGTGCCTGCGCGGCATCGGCTCCGGGCAACACCACAACAAACTCCTCACCGCCATAGCGCCCGAGCAGGTGCTCGCGGTCGGCCACGCAGCCGGCCAGCACGTCGGCCACATGCCGTAGCACCGCATCGCCGGCCAGATGCCCCCAGCGGTCGTTGATCTGCTTGAAGTGGTCCACGTCCAGCAGCAGCAGGGCCAGCGGTCGCGGCGTGCGGCGCACCACCTGCAACAGGTTCGCGCCATCAGCGAGCACGGCACCGCGGTTGAGCAGGCCGGTCAATACGTCGGTGCGCGCCAGCCGCTGCAGATCGACCAGCATCCGTTCCACCAGCAGCAGCACCAGGGCGAAACAACGCGCCAGCTCCAGAATCAGGCCGGCCAGATACGTGGCGAATACCGGCGAACCGGCGCGCATGATGTCCTCGCCCGCATCCGGCGCCACCGGCAGGAACAGGCGTACCAGGTACAACAGGGCCTGCGCGGCGAACACCGCCGCTGCCAGCCGGCAGCTGGTGCGCTGGGCAGGCGGCGCGTGGCGCAGCAGCAACCACGCCATCCAGGCGTTGAGCAGCACCGCGAATACACTGAACACATTCAGCCGGATGACCAGGCTGGGATGGACCACCAGGAAAAAGGCGATGGCGCCGAGATACGTGGTGGCCAATGCCAGCGGCTGCCACCCGGGCAGCCGGCGGCCCAGATGGCGCGCCACGCCATACAGCATGAGGACACCGGACAGCGCGACGGCGACATTGCCGACGAGGATGCCCGCAACCTGCGGCAGATGGGGCCGCAGCGCCACCAGCGTCAGGCTGACCGAGAGCATCCACAGGCTGGCCGTCCACAGCCGCAGTGCCGGTTGCCGCCGCAGTACCAGCAGCAGCAGTGAAAAGCCCATGGCGATGCCCAGGCACAGCAGGAAGCCGAGCACGGCGATGGTGGGGAAATCCAGGGGCATCGGGTCAGCCAGGCGGAAGCGGCGCGCGGCGCATCTTACCGCCCGCCGCGCGCCGATGCCGCTGGCGGCCCTGCCCTGAGGCACGGCTGCCGGGGACTACTTACTGCTGACGTACTTCTCGCGCCGCACCTGCGGCGTGGGCAGGCCGGCAGCCTTCAGAACCTCGAACGTCGCATCGACCATGTCCGGGTTGCCGCACAGATAGGCGATATCGGTGGCCGGGTTCGGGGCGAATTCGGCCAGATGCTGCTGCACGTAGCCGTGGCGCACGTCCGGATGGGGGTTCTCCGGCAGCTCGCGGGACAGGCACGGCACGTAGCGGAAGCCCGGATGGGCAGCCGCGAAGGCATAGAAGTCCTCGCTGTACAGCAGTTCGGCCGGCGTTCTGGCGCCCTGTAGCAGGACCACCTCGACCCCGCGCTCGGCCATGGCGGTCGCCAGCAGCGGCAGCATCGACCGGTACGGGGTGACCCCGGTTCCGGTGGCGATCAGCAGGTAGCGGGCGTTGTGGTCGCCCGGCTGCAGGCAGAACCGGCCGAACGGGCCGCTGGCGCTGACGTGACCCCCGATGTCCAGGCCCTCGAACAGGGCCGTGGCGGCGCCGCCGGGGACGAAACTGACCGCGATATCGACCGCATCGCCCGCGCCGAGCGCATGATCATGAATGGTCGCCAGCGAGTAACTGCGCTTGGTGGCAGTGCCGTCGGCGTACTCGAAATGGACCTGGATGAACTGGCCGGGCTGGAAATCCAGCGGCTGGCCGTCATCACGCAGGAACTGGTAATGGCCGATGGTGGGCGCCAGCATGCGCCGGTCGACCAGTTTGAGGGGGAATTGGGCAGGCACGACGTTTCGGGACAGTGTGTAGCCGGGGCGAGCCCTCGGGGTCTTCTATAATAGCCGCTCCCCGCCCCTATCCAGCGCCAGCCCTTAGGCGCGAAGGCAAGAGCTTGGCTTCCCAGAACACTCCCGCGCCCACCGCCGCGCCCGCCCTGCGGGTGCGTGACCTCCGCAAAACCTATGACAACGGCACCCAGGCGCTGAAGGGCGTCTCCCTGGACGTGGCCCCGGGCGACTTCTTCGCCCTGCTGGGCCCCAACGGCGCCGGCAAGTCGACCCTGATCGGCATCATCAGCTCGCTGGTGAACCTCAGCGAAGGCCAGGTCGAGGTATTCGGCAGCGACCTGGTGCGCAACCGCAGCGCCACCATGCGCCTGATCGGCCTGGTCCCCCAGGAGATCAACTTCAACCTGTTTGAAAAGCCCTTCGACATCCTGGTCAACTACGCCGGCTTCTATGGCGTGGCGCGTGCCGAGGCCGAGAAGATGGCCGAGGAAGAGCTCAAGCGCGCCCACCTGTGGGAGAAGGCGCAGGTGATGAGCCGCACCCTGTCCGGCGGCATGAAGCGCCGGCTGATGATCGCCCGCGCGATGATGACCCGCCCACGCCTGCTGATCCTGGATGAGCCGACCGCCGGCGTGGACATCGAGATCCGCCGCGACATGTGGCGCGTGCTCAAGGAGATCAATGCCGCCGGCACCACGATCATCCTCACCACGCACTACCTGGAAGAAGCCGAGCACCTGTGCCGGAACCTGGCCATCATCAACCATGGCCAGATCGTCACCCAGGGCCCGATGCGCGAACTGCTGGCCAAGCTGGACGTGGAAGGCTTCCTGTTCGACATCGACGGCAGCCTGCCAGCCCAGCTGCCGGAGATCGACGGCGCGATCCTGATCGCCACCGACAGCCACACGCTGGATGTGGACATGCCGCGCGCGATGGACCTCAACCGGGTGTTTGACGCCTTGAACGCCGCCGGCATCCGGGTGCGTTCGATGCGGACCAAGAGCAACCGCCTGGAGGAGCTGTTCGTGCGCCTCACCGGCAACCAGGAGAACGTGGCATGAGCAGCACCCCGACCCCGGTCCTGACCGACGGCCAGCGCAACCGCATCGCCCTGATGACCATCGTGCGCCGTGAAGTGGCGCGCATCCTGCGCATCTGGGGCCAGACCCTGGTGCCGCCGGCGATCACCATGACCCTGTACTTCCTGATCTTCGGCGGGCTGATCGGCTCGCGCGTGGGCGAGATGGGCGGCTACAGCTACATGCAGTTCATCGTGCCGGGCCTGGTGATGATGAGCGTGATCCAGAACAGCTACGGCAACATCAGCTCCTCGTTCTTCGGCGCCAAGTTCGGCCGCCACGTGGAAGAGCTGCTGGTCAGCCCGATGCCGAACTGGGTGATCCTGTGGGGTTATGTGTCCGGTGCTGTGCTGCGCGGCATGATGGTCGGCGTGATCGTGCTGATCATCGCCATGTTCTTCACCCCGGTGCGCATCCCGCATCCGCTGGTGACGCTGACCACGGTGCTGCTGGGCGCGACGATCTTCTCGCTGGCCGGGTTCATCAACGCGGTGTACGCCAAGAAGTTCGATGACGTGGCGATCGTGCCGACCTTCATCCTGACCCCGCTGACCTACCTGGGCGGCGTGTTCTATTCGGTCAAGCTGCTGCCGACGTGGGCCGAGGCGGCCACGCATGCCAACCCGATCTTCTACATGGTCAACGCATTCCGCTACGGCCTGCTGGGCACCAGCGACGTGCCGCTGTGGGTGGCCTACGCGCTGATGATCGGCTTCGTGGTCGCATTGACCGCGCTGGCGCTGTGGCTGCTGAAGCGTGGTGTGGGGATGCGCAGCTGATGCGCATCCTGATTCTCGGCGCCGGTGGGACCGGTGGTTACTTCGGTGGTCGCCTGGCCCAGGCCGGCGTGGACGTGACCTTCCTGGTGCGCCCGGCCCGGGCGGCGCAGCTGGACGCGGCAGGGCTGGTGCTGCGCAGCCCGCTGGGCGATGCGGCGTTCCCGGTCCAGCACGTCACCGCCGAGGCGCTGCCCGCGTTGGCGAGCGCTGAACCGTTCGACCTGGTGATCCTGAGCTGCAAGGCCTACGACCTGGCCAGTTCGATCGATGCGATCGCCCCGGCGGTCGGGCCGCGCACCACGGTGCTGCCGATCCTCAACGGGCTGCGCCATTACGCCGATCTCGACGCCCGCTTCGGCCGCGATGCGGTGCTCGGTGGGCTGTGCTTCATCAGCGCGACCAAGGCCGCCGATGGCGCGGTGGTGCATCTGGCACCGGCGGCCAAGCTGACCTTTGGCGAGCGCGACGGCACCGGCAGCAGCGCGCGCGTGCTGGCGCTGGCGGCGGCCTGCGTACAGGCGGGCGTGGACCACGTCGCCAGCGATGCCATCGGGCAGGAGCAGTGGATCAAGTACACCTTCCTGACCACGCTGGCGGCGGCGACGTGCCTGATGCGCGCCGATGTCGGCACGATCGTCGCCACCGATGACGGTGCGGCGATCGTGCGCGGCCTTTACGACGAATGCGTGGCCGTTGCCGAGGCGGCTGGCGAGCCGATCCCGGCCAAGGCACGCGGGATCGCGCTGACCGCGACCACCCAGGCCGACTCTGCCTTGAAGGCCTCGATGCTGCGCGATCTGGAGGCCGGCCAGCAGGTGGAGGCTGAGCACATCGTCGGCGACATGCTGGTGCGTGCACGCGCAGCCGGGCAGGCCGCGCCGCTGCTGGCGGTGGCCTATGCGCACCTGCAGGCCTACCAGCAGCTGCGCAGCGCCTGAGCACGATGCCTACCGCGCTGCCCGCCCGCGTGCTGGTGCTGGGCCTGGGCTACAGCGGCCGGCATCTGGCCGCGCTGCTGCACGCGCATGGCGTGGCCTGCAGTGGCACGGTGCGTGATCCGGCGAGTGCGCCGGAGGATGGGCTGCTCCGCCACCGTCTGGTGGCAGGCGAACCGATCAGCGCGGGCCTGTGCGAGGCAATCCGCACGGCCGAGGCCATCGTCTGCGCCGTGCCACCCGATGCGGAGGGCGACCCGGCCTTGCGCCTGCTCACTGATGCGCTGAGTGACAGCCCTGCCCTGCGCTGGGTCGGCTATCTCTCCTCGACTGCGGTGTATGCCGACCGCGCTGGCGGCTGGGTCAACGAGACATCCACCGCCGATGCGACCGATGAGACCGCCTTGAAACGCCTGCACGCGGAACAGCAGTGGCAGGCCGTCGCGCAGGCCCGCGGCATCGCCTCGGCGGTGTTCCGGCTGCCGGGCCTGTACGGGCGCGGGCGCAATGCACTGGTCCAGCTGGCGCAGGGCAAGGCGAGGCATGTCGTGCGGCCGGGGCTGGTATTCAACCGGCTGCATGTGGAGGATCTGGCCAGCGCGGTGCTGGCGGCAATGCAGCAGGCCGAAGGCCATGCGCTCCATCTGCTCAGCGATGACGAACCGGCGCCGCCGCAGGACGTGGTGGCCTACGCGGCGGCGCTGAGTGGGCTGCCGCTGCCCGTCGTGCAGGCGTGGGACGCACCCGAGGTGGCCGCCTCACTGCGCCGCTTCTACACCAGCAACAAGCGCATCGATGGCCGCGTCACGCGCGCCGCATTGCAGTGGCAGCCACGCTTCACGACCTACCGCGAAGGGCTGGACGACGCGTGGGCCCACGGCGACGGACGCCCCGCGCTACGGTAGCCCACAACCGTTGGTCGTGGGTGCGGTGCACCAATGCGCAGCCCGACACGCGTACCGACCCACGGTCGGTACCTACCCTCTCAGGCCGCGCCAGGCAAGCGGAAGAACGCGCGCGTAGCCGCCGTCGCATTGGCGGCCGTGGTCGCCACGTCTTCCCCACGATCGCGGGCCAGCTCTTCAACGATGTGCGACAGGAACATCGGCTCGTTGCGACGGTCCTTTGGCAGCGGCTTGAGCGTGCGCGGCAGCAGGTACGGTGCGTCGGTCTCGATCATCAGGCGGTTGGCCGGGATGTGCTTGACCAGCTCACGCAGATGGGCGCCGCGGCGCTCATCGCACAACCAGCCGGTGATACCGATGTACCAGTCCTGGTCCAGGTAGTCGAACAGTTCCTGGCGCTCGCCGGTGAAGCAATGCACCACCGCCGGGCCGAGCTTGCCGTCGAAATTCTTCATCTGCGCCATGAAATCGGCATGCGCGTCGCGCTGGTGCAGGAACAGCGGCTTGCCGTTCTCGGCGGCGAGCTGCAGTTGGCGCTCGAAGGCACGGTGCTGCGCCGGGCGCGGCGAGAAATCTCGGAAGTAATCCAGCCCGCACTCACCTACCGCCACCACCTCGGCATGGGCGTGCAGCGCGCGCATTTCCGCGTCGCATTCGTCGGTGTATTCCACCGCATGGTGCGGGTGCACGCCAGCGGTCGCGTACAGGAACCCCGGATGCTGGCGGGCCAGATCCAGCGCCATCGGCGAATGCTCGCGGCTGGCGCCGGTGATCACCATCTGCACCACCCCCGCCTCGCGCGCACGCGCCAGCACGGCGTCGCGGTCGCGATCAAAGGAATCGTGGGTGAGGTTGGCGCCGATATCGATCAGTTGCATGGGGAGCTACGAGGCAGGTAACCCGCACATTGTAGCTGCCCCCGTCCAAGCTCACTCCGGATCAGGCCCGGTGAGCAGCCGTTGCACCAGTTCACGCGACAGACCAGTCAGCACGATCCGGTCGCCGTCGCGCATCACGGTGATGAACGGGTACCCATCGCGTTCGAGGATGTCGCCTGGTACCAGGCTGGCATCGACCATGCCACCTGTGGGATTGCGCAGATACCAGACTTCCGCGCACAACGCAGAATACGCCGGCAGCGGTTCCGGGTAGGTACCGCCCCGGCCCGCCACCTCGGCGGTCTTCAACAGGGCCAGCAGACGCGGCAGCAGGTCGCCATGGAGCTCAGCGTCCTCCATGCCGATCGATGCGCTGACGGCCTCGGGGGCGGTGCTCATGGCGAACAAGGTCGCGGTGGCACGCGAGCGCGGCACCACGCTTGTCCGAAGCGACAGGCCTTGCCCCTTCCAGAGCGCCTCGCTGGCGCCGTGCAGGAACGGCTGCAGGTCGTGGTCGAAACGCTTCAGCCACGCGCGGTACTGCAGGCGCGCCGCGTCTAGGTTCCAGTGTGGCAGCGCGCATTGCGCGCCAGGTGCCTGGCGCTGCCAGCGCTCGGGAATCCCCACCCCCGCGCATTCGCGGCATACCAGCTCGGTGTCGGTCGGGCCCTCGAAGTGCAGGCTGGGCGCTTGGGCGTCGGCGCAGTCTTCGCTGCCGAGCAGCAGGCGAAAGCCCGTGGTGCCGGCGCAGCGCACCAGCGTGTTGCTGTGCATGCCCAATGTGCTGCGGCCGAACTGCGAGAGCCAGACAAAGGCGCGATCGTTGGCCAGCTGCAGGCTGGGGTAGAGCGGCTCGCGCAACGTGCCATCGGCCACTGCGCGCCGGATCGCCGCCTCGCTGTCCAACCCGGCAGGCAGGTAGCGGGCATCCAGCGTAGGGCGCAGCAGCATCGCCAGCGGGTGGCCGTCGTAGGGCATGTGCAATCCCTCGCCCAGGTCTTCGGCAGGTACCGCGGTGGGGCTGGCAGCGCCGACCGTCGCCAACGGAAAGATGAGAAGGAGCGACAACAACAGGGGAGCCAAGCGCGACATCTACACGTCCGGGTACAGCGGGGCGGCACAGGGAAGCATGCCTGCCCGTGGCTGGCAATCAGCGCGCCCTGCAGACACCGTATCCTTGCGCCATGAATGCGCCGATTTTTCCGATCTCCCCGCTGCTGCCACAGATTCTCGACCACCTGGTTGGCCACACGCGCCTGGTGCTGGAAGCGTCACCGGGCGCCGGCAAGACCACCCAGGTGCCGCTGGCTTTGCTGGATGCGCCGTGGCTGGAAGGCCGCAGGATCATCATGCTGGAGCCACGCCGCGTGGCCGCCCGCAGCGCCGCGCAGTTCATGGCGCGGCAGCTGGGCGAGAACATCGGTGACACCGTCGGTTACCGCATCCGCTTCGAGAACAGGATCTCGGCCCGAACCCGCATCGAGGTGGTGACCGAGGGCATCCTGACCCGGATGCTGCAGGACGACCCGCTGCTGGAAGGCGTGGGCGCGCTGCTGTTCGACGAATTCCACGAACGGCATCTGGCCGCTGACCTGGGCTTGGCCCTGGCGCTGGACGTGCAGTCCCAGCTGCGCGAGGACCTGCGCATCGTGGTGATGTCGGCCACGCTGGACGGCGAGCGACTGGCGCAGTTTCTCGATGCGCCGCGCCTGAGCAGTGAGGGCCGTAGCTTCCCGGTCACGATCGCGCACTTCCCCGCCCGCCGCGACGAGGCACTGGAACCGCAGGCGCGGCGTGCGGTGGAGCAGGCGCTGGCCGAGCATCCCGGCGACGTGCTGGTGTTCCTGCCCGGCCAGCGCGAGATCGCGCGCGTGCAGACGGCGCTGCAGTCCGTGCTCGACCCGGCCGTACAGGTGCTGCCGCTGCACGGCGAACTGCCGGTGGACCAGCAGTCGCAGGTGCTGCAGCCCGATCCCGGCGGTCGCCGCCGCGTGGTGCTGGCCACCAACGTAGCGGAGTCATCGGTGACCCTGCCCGGCGTGCGGGTGGTGATCGACGCGGGTCTGGCACGCGAGCCGCGTTACGACCCCAACAGCGGTTTCGCGCGCCTGGACGTGGTGAACATCGCGCAGGCCTCGGCCGATCAGCGTGCCGGCCGTGCCGGCCGTGTCGCCGAGGGCTGGGCGTGGCGCTTGTGGCCGCAGTCGCAGCGGTTGGAGGCACAGCGTCGGCCCGAGATCGCGCAGGTGGAACTGGCCTCGCTGGCACTGGAGCTGGCCGCCTGGGGCAGTGACGACCTGCGCTTCGTCGATACACCGCCGGCCGGTGCACTGGCCGCCGCGCGTGAACTGCTGCAGCGCCTGGGCGCGCTCAGCGACAGCGGCACACTGACCCCGCTGGGCCGGCGCATGCTGACCCTCGGCACGCATCCGCGCCTGGCGGCGATGCTGATGGCGGCAGGCAGTGGTGTCGAGCAGGCCCTGGCCTGCGATCTGGCCGCGCTGGTGGAAGCGCGCGATCCGCTGCGCCAGGGCGGTGATGCGCTCGCCGCGCGGTGGCGGGCGCTGGCGGCGTTCCGCCAAGGGCGGGCACCCCACGACGCCAACCGCGGCGGCCTGGCCACGATCGATGCCGCCAGCAAACAGTGGCGGCGACGCCTGCGCTGTGATGCCGCGCCCCCTTCCTCAGTCGAAGCGCATCAGCTCGGCGACCTGCTCGCACATGCGTTCCCGGACCGGATCGCTGCCCGCCATCCCACCGATCCGCTGCGCTACCTGCTGGCCAACGGCCGCAGCGCGCGCTTGTTCGATCCCAGCGACCTGCGTGGTGAGCCGTGGCTGGTTGCCGTTGAACTGCGCTATGAGGCACGCGACGCATTGCTGCTGCGCGCCGCGCCGGTGGACGAGAACCGCCTGCGCCGTGACTTCCCGGCGCGCTTCACGCAGGACGACGTGGTGCGTTGGGACGGCGAAAAGCGCGCACTGGTCGCCCGCCGTGAGACCCGCTTCGATCGCATCGTACTGGACAGCCGCTCGGCCGGCCGCGTGGACCCCGCCCACGCCGCGAAAGCCCTGACCGAGGCCGTCGCCGAACTCGGCCTGGATGCCTTGCCGTGGACGGAGGGCCTGCGCCAATGGCAGGCGCGTGCGCTGGCGGTGCGCGCGTGGATGCCGGAACTGGCGTTGCCGGACGTCTCCGATGCAGCGCTGATGGCGACGCTGCCGACCTGGCTGACGCCCGCGTTCAATGGCAAGACACGCCTGGATGCCCTCGACGAATCCAGCCTCGGCGAAGCGCTGAGGTCACCGCTGCCGTGGGCGCAACGCCAGCTGATCGATCGTCATGCCCCGGTCCGCATCATCGTCCCCTCCGGCATGGAGCGCCCGATCCACTACGCAGTGGATGCCGATGGCATCACCCCGCAGGCGCCGGTGCTGGCGGTCAAACTGCAGGAGCTGTTCGGCCTGAGCGATACCCCGCGCATCGCCGATGGCCGCATTCCATTGACGCTGCACCTGCTGTCCCCCGGCGGCCGCCCGCTGCAGGTCACCCAGGACCTGCGCAACTTCTGGGCGAACACCTACGCCGAGGTGAAGAAGGAAATGAAGGGGCGGTATCCCCGGCATCCGTGGCCGGACGATCCGTGGACGGCGAACGCGACACACCGCGCCAAGCCGCGCGGCACGTGAGCACGCCGCCCCCTTCCTCACCCGATGCGCGCATTCATGGCTGTCACCTGACCATCGCCCGGCACGTGGCTCGCGCAGCGCGGGGAACCGGCTACAGTCGTGATCCGGCCGTGGCAAATGGATAACACGCCCTACACGGCCACCGCGCGACACTGGATCAGAACCTTTAGGCAAGGCCCCCCCATGAGCAGATTGACTGTGATTACCGACCGCGCCCTCGAGCGTGCCCTGGACATCGCCAGCACCGCCGGTGACGGCCTCAAGCATGCCGGCAGCAACCTGCGTCACTTCGGGCCGCAGGCGACCGACTGGATCAAGACTGGCGCCGCACTCGGTGCGGTCAAGACCGGCAGCAAGGTCGCCGCCAAGGTGGTGCGCCGCAATCCGGCCGTGACCATCGCCGCTGCCGCTGTCGGCGTGGGGCTGCTGGGCTACGCGCTGTACCGCAAGCAGCAGAAGAAGAAGCTTGCCAACGGCGGCGTGGTGAACGGCCAGGCGCAGCGCATCAGCGCACGCAACCGCCGCAACGAGACCGTGGTGGACGAAACCAGCGATATCGGCAGCGACGCCTGATCCGCTGACGCGTTACCGCATGTGCATCGAAACCGCCGGTCGCTACCGGCGGTTTTTTATTATCCGACCTCGCGCCATTGGCCGGGTTGAAGATCGCCGATCGCATGTGCGCCCATCGAGACACGCACCAGGCGCAACGTGGGCAGTCCGACCGCCGCGGTCATGCGTCGCACCTGGCGGTTGCGGCCTTCGCGCAGCGTGATCGCCAGCCACGCATCGGGCACCGTCTTGCGGAAACGCACCGGCGGCGTGCGCGGCCACAGCTCAGGCGACGGTTCCAGCCGTTCGACACCGGCCGGCAGCGTTGGCCCGTCGTTGAGCAGCACGCCACGGCGCAGCGCCTGGACCTGCTCATCGGTCACCGTGCCTTCGACCTGCACCCAATAGGTTTTGTCGGCCTTGTGCCGCGGATCGGTCAACTGGTGTGCCAGGCCGCCGTCATCGGTGAGCAGCAGCAGGCCTTCGCTGTCGTAATCCAGCCGGCCAGCCGCGTACACCGCCGGTGGCAGCCCGAAACCGGCCAGGGTCGCGCGCGGCGGCTGGCTGCGGTCGGTAAACTGGCACAGCACGTTGAACGGTTTGTTGAAGGCGATCAGCATCGGGGCAACAGCGGCGGTGGGATGGCCCATTGTCCCATCCCCGTGCCGCTGCCGCGATCCGCGCGAACGTCAGCCGATGACGTTCATCTTGAGCAGGACGCGCGGGCCATGGCCTGCGCGGGTCGCTTACTTGCCCGGCTTCACGAAGCGCAGCGTCATGCGGTCGCTTTCGCCGATCGCCTGGTACTTGGCCTCATCGGCCGCGTCATGCTGGTTGGTCGGTGGCAGCGTCCACACGCCGTTCGGGTAATCCTTGGTGTCGCGCGGATTGGTGTTGATCTCGCTGCTGCCGGCCAGTTCGAAGCCGGCGGCTTTGGCCATCGCGATCACCTGCTGCTGGCCCACGTAACCGGTTTTGTCGTCTGCCGGCACATCGGCCTTGGCACGATGCTCCACCACGCCGAGCACGCCGCCCGGCTTGAGCACCGAGAAGAAGCCCTTGAACATGCCTTCGGCCTGGCCGCTGCTGCGCCAGTTGTGCACGTTGCGGAAGGTCAGCACCACATCGGCCGAGTTGGCCGGGCCGAACACTGGCGCCTTCGGGTCATAGGCGACCACACGGCTCTTGCCGAACACCGCGGCGTCGCCGGCAAATTTCTTGTCCAGCCCGTCGCGGCTGCGCTGCTGGTAGTCGCGGCCACGTCCCTCCGCCACGGCCATCGGATCGACCACGGCGGCGACGTACTGGCCCTTGTCGTGCAGCAGCGGCGCGAGGATCTCCGAATACCAGCCGTTGCCCGGGGTGATCTCGATGACCGTCTGGCCCGGCGCGACACCGAAGAACGACAACGTCTGCGCCGGATGGCGGTAAGCATCGCGCTTGACGTTGGCCGGATCGCGGCGGCTGTCCTGCACGGCCTTCTGCACGGCCGGGGTGATCGCGACCTGCGCGTTCGGACCGGCGGGCTTGATCGCCATCGCGGGGGCGGCAAGCATCAGGGTGGAAACAGTGAACAGGCAGGCACAGGTCAACGAACGGGCTTTCATCGGCGAGCTTCCGGTAGCGGGATGCCGCGAGCCTAGCAGCGAAGCGTGTACAGGTGTTCACAAAACGTTAGTGCGACGCAGCATTCCGGAACACTGTTTTGTGCCTGCTGCCGCAACGCTGTCACCACCCCGGCCGTATGCTGTGGAAACGATTCCCAGGGAGAACATCACCCATGACTGCTACGCGCGAACTCGGTCGTTCCGGCCTCCATGTCGCCCCCATCGCCTTCGGCGGCAATGTCTTCGGCTGGAGTGCGGACGAGAAGACCTCCTTCGCCCTGCTCGATGCCTTCGTCGATGCCGGCTTCAACCTGGTCGATACCGCCGACGTCTATTCCGCCTGGGTGCCCGGCAACCAGGGCGGCGAATCGGAAACCATCCTGGGCCGCTGGTTCAAGCACAGCGGCAAGCGCGACAAGGTGGTGCTGGCGACCAAGGTGGCCAAGTGGTCCGAACACCCCGGCCTGTCGGCCGACAACATCACCGCTGCGGTGGAGGATTCGCTGCGCCGCCTGCAGACCGACGTGATCGATCTGTACCAGGCGCACGAAGATGATGAATCCACGCCGCTGGAGTCCACGCTGGCCGCCTTCGGTCGCCTGATCGAACAGGGCAAGGTGCGCGCGATCGGTGCCTCCAATTACAGCGCCGAGCGTCTGCGCGATGCCTTGAGGGTATCGGCCGACTACAAACTGCCGCGCTATGAAACGCTGCAGCCGGAGTACAACCTGTACGACCGTGCCGGCTACGAATCCGGGCTGGAAGCGGTGGTGCGCGAAGCGCAGTTGGGCGTGATCAGCTACTACTCGCTGGCCAGTGGCTTCCTCAGCGGCAAGTACCGCAGTGCGGCCGATGCGGGCAAGAGCAGCGCGCGCGGCCAGAGCGTGGTCGACAAGTACGTCAATCCGCGCGGGCTGCGCATCCTCACCGCGCTGGACGATGTAGCCAGCGCGCATGGCGTGAGCCCCTCGCAGGTGGCGATTGCGTGGTTGATCGCGCGCCCGGGCATCACCGCGCCGATCGTCAGCGCCACCAGTGTCGAGCAGTTGAAGGATGTGCTGGCGGCCGCGAACGTCGCGCTGTCCGCGCAGGATGTGCAGCAGCTTGATGCGGCGAGCGCCGAACAGGCCTGAGCCCACCGGCAGGTCTGACGGAGGACAGCCGCCGCAGGGCGGCTGTGTCCGTTTGGGCTGGGCATTCCGCTCCCGGACCGGCCGGGCCCCGGGTCTTATCGGCTGGCCCGGCTGTCCTCGGCGACGAGCGCATGGTGCAGGCTCACCCCGGCGCGCAAGCCTTCGGCGCTGGCCAGGCTGATATTGCCCACCAGCGTGGCATCGCCCGCCGCGTAGATGCCGGGCACGCTGGTCTGCTTGCCCGCGTCGACCTGGATGAGCACGCCGATCGGGCTGTCCTCCAGCGCACAGCCGAGCTGCTCGACCAGCGGTGCCGCCATGTGCTGCCGCGCGGTGACGAACAGCGCGCGCAGTTCAACCCGGCGGCCATCGGCGAGCACGGCGGCACTCAGGGCTGGCGCCTCGCCTTCCAGGCCAACCACCGCCGCATGCTCGATGTTGACCCCGCGGCGCTGCAGCGCGGCCAGGTCGTCGGTCTCCAGCGTCATGCCGTGTGCGAACAGGGTGACGTCGCCCCAGTCGGCGAGAAGCGCGGCCATCGTGGCGGATTTCTCATGCCCGCCCAGCAGCCCGATCGCGCCGCCGCCGATTTCGTAGCCATGGCAGTACGGGCAGTGCACCACGCTGTGCCCCCAGCGCTCGGCCAGTCCCGGCAGCTCGGGCAGTTCGTCGCGGATGCCGGTCGCCAGCAGCAGCTTGCGCGTGGCCCAGGTGTCACCGTTCGCGGTGCCGACCACGAAGCCATCCACGGTCGGTTGGGCGGTGGTGACCGTGTCACTGATCCACCGCACCGTGGGGTAGTCCAGCAGCTGGGTCTTGGCGTTGCGCAGCAGCTCGGCGCCGGCGATGCCGTCCTGGCCGAGCACGCCGTGCGAATGCGCGGCGAAGCGGTTGCGCGGCAGGCCGCTGTCGATCACCAGCACCTCACGGCGGGCCCGCGCCAGGATCAGCGCGGCGGACAGGCCGGCGAAACTGCCGCCGACGACAATCGCATCAAAGGTCATGGGGAACTCCTGCAGCGTGGTGGGCCAGATGGCGGGCGAAGGCCTCGCCCAGGGTGGCCAGGGTGGTGTCGCGCAGGCGGGCCTCGAGCAGGGCCTGGGCCTGGCGGTAACTGTCATCGAGCGCGTCGTTGACCACGCGCTGCACCGGGCAGCCGCGGCCGGTCTCGCGGGCGCCGGTGTGCAGCAGGGCAGGCGCACCGATGGCCACGTACACGTCATACAGCGTGATCTGCGCCGGTTCCCGGGCCAGCTGGCTGCCGCCGCCATGGCCACGCACGCTGGTGACCAGCCCACCCTTGTGCAGGGCGGACAGCAGGCGCCGGATCACCACCGGATGGGTGGGCAGGCAGGTGGCGAGCTGCTCGGAGGTGCGCGGGCCGTGCTGGCCGACCAGATGGGCCATCACGTGCAGCGCGTCGGAGAACTGGTTGCTGGCTTTCATGTAACAACGATAGTTACATATCAGTTGCCTGTCCAGTCCTGTTTTGTTCCATGCATGACCATATTTCATCTACACGCCATCATCACAACATTTAATGGAACGGTAACCGTGATTGGCGTCGCACTTCAGCCTGTTCCTGACAGACCGATACCGCATCGCCCTTCCTCACTTTTGATCTCTCATGACGTCCTCCGCACCGGCGCGTCCACGCGCCCTGAGTCTTCAATTCAAACTGCTGGGCGCGCTGTCGCTCGGCTTGGTCATCATCGTGCTGGCCGCCTTGGCCGGCCTGGGTTCGGCCTGGCGCAACCTCTCGGCCGAGGTGCCGGTCGAGGTGGCTCGCAAGGCACAGGCCGAGCTGTTGCAGCGCGAGTTCCGCCTGCAGGTGCAGGAGTGGAAGAACGTGTTGATCCGCGGTGCGGACGACGCACAACGCGAACGCCACCTGGCAGCCTTTGATGCGGAAGGACGCCGCATCGAAGCGTTGGCCGGTACGCTCGCCACCAGCCGCGACGAACAGACCCGCACGCTGGCCAACCAGTTCCTGGCCGAGCACCGCGCACTGGACGCTCGCTACCGCGGCGCGCTCGAGGCGTTCGCGGCCAGTGGTTATGACACCCAGGCCGGCGATGCACTGGTGCTCGGCGCCGACCGGGCCGTGGGCACTACGCTGGATGCGCTGGCCGCGCGTGCCAGCGAACGTGCCGAGTACGAAACCAACGCCACCTCCGAACGCGCACGCGCCGCGCTGGTCGCCTCGGCCATGGTCACGGCGCTGGCGGCGCTGATGCTGTTGGCGGTGCTCACCCTGTGGCTGCGCCGCGCGGTGATCGCGCCCGTGGTTGCGGTGGAAGCGGCCGCGCGCGCGGTGGCACGCGGTGATCTGGAGCATGCCGTGGTGGTGCGCAGCGGCGACGAGATCGGTCGCCTCGGCACCGCGATGCGCGAGGTCACCCAGACCCTGAAGGACGTGCTGGCCGCACAGGCGACGATGGCGCAGCGCCACGATGCCGGTGAGATCAGCTACCGCATGGACGCGAGCGTGTTCCCCGGCGGCTACGGCCAGATGGTGCGCGACACCAACACGCTGGTCGCCAACCATATCCAGGTGAAGCTGCGCGCGATCGAGATCATGGGCCATTACGCGGTCGGTGATCTGTCGGTGGACATGGAGCGCCTGCCCGGCGAAAAGGCGGTGATCACCCAGGCGCTGGATACGGCCAAGGCCAACCTCGGTGCGATCAATGCCGAGATCAAGCGGTTGGCCGCAGCGGCTGCCGTAGGCGATTTCAGCCAGCGCGGCGATGAAGCGCGCTACCAGCACGACTTCGGCGAGATGGTGGGCGGCCTCAACCGCCTGATGCAGACCACCGAGCAGGATCTGGGCGAGGTCTCACGCGTGCTGCAGGCGATCGCCGGCGGTGATCTCAGCGCGCGCATGCGGGGCGATTTCCACGGCGTGTTCGCCCGCATGCGCGATGACATGGCGCGTACCACCGGTCAGCTGACCACCATCGTCGGCGACATCAAGCAGGCCGCGCAGTCGATCCAGACCGCCGCGGGCGAGATCGCTGCAGGCAACAGCGACCTGTCGCGCCGTACCGAGCAGCAGGCAGCGAATCTGGAGGAGACCGCCGCCTCGATGGAAGAGCTGACCTCCACGGTGCGCCAGAACGCCGAACACGCACGCCAGGCCAACCAGCTCTCGATCAGTGCCGCCTCCGTCGCCTCGCAGGGCGGCGAGGTGGTCGGCCGGGTGGTCACCACGATGGGCGCGATCCAGTCCTCGTCGCGGCAGATCGCCGAGATCATCAGCGTCATCGACGGCATCGCCTTCCAGACCAACATCCTCGCGTTGAACGCAGCCGTCGAAGCGGCACGTGCCGGTGAACAGGGCCGCGGCTTTGCGGTGGTCGCCAGCGAAGTGCGCACGCTGGCGCAGCGTTCGGCCGGTGCGGCCAAGGAGATCAAGGCGCTGATCGATCAGTCCGTCGCCGATGTCGACAGTGGCGCAGCACTGGTGCGGCAGGCCGGGCAGACCATGGGCGAGATCGTCGGCAGCGTGCAGCGCGTCACCGACATCATGGCCGACATCGCCGCCGCGTCGCAGGAGCAGTCGGCCGGCATCGAACAGGTCAACCAGACCGTGGTGCAGATGGACGAAACCACGCAACAAAACGCGGCCCTGGTGGAGGAAGCCTCCGCGGCGGCGCGCAGCATGGAAGAGCAGGCCGTGGCCTTGAATGCCGCGGTGGATGTGTTCGTGCTGGATGCCGGGCGCGGGGCGGTGAGCGGATTGGCGCGCGCGGCGTGATGCAGCCGTAGTGCCGGCCAGCGGCCGGCACTACCGGGCGTAGGGGGTGCCCACCATGGCCTGCGCCAGGTGATCCAGGAACGAGCTGATCCGCGCCGAGACTGCCGTGTTGCGGTAGTACACGGCGTGGATCGGCTGGCGGACCTCCACGGTGAGGTCCGGCAACAGCTGCACCAGGGTGCCGGCTTCGCGGTCGCGGTGGGTCATGAAGTCGGACAGGCAGACGATGCCCACCCCTTCCAGCGCGAGCCGGCGCAGCGTTTCGCCGCTGGAGACCGCCACCGCCGGGCGCACGTGCAGCAGCGCGTCGGTCGCGCCGGGCAGCGGCCAGTGATTGAGTGAATCGGGCTCGTTGAAACCCAGCAGGGTGTGCGTGCCCAGTGCCGCGACATCGCGCGGGGTGCCGTGCTGCTGCAGGTAGGCTGGGCTGGCCATCACGCGCAGGCGGCTGTGCGCCAGCGGCCGTGCATGCAGGGTGGAATCGGCCAGTGGCCCGATCCGGATGGCCACATCGGTGCGCCGCTCCAGCAGATCGATGTAGCGCTCGCTGCTGTTGAGTTCCAGCGCCACCTCGGGATAGCGCGCGCGGTAGCTCGCCACCAGCGGGGCGATCACGTGCAGCACGAACGGCATCGCCGCATCCACACGCAGGCGCCCGGCCGGGCGTTGACGCCGGGCGGCGATCTGCTCCTCGGCCGCTTCCACCGAGGCCACGATCGCGCGGGCCTGGGCCAGGAAGGCGTCGCCTTCCTCGGTCAGCTGCAGGCGACGGGTGGTGCGGGTCAACAGCGTGGTGCCGAGTTTCTCCTCCAGCCGGCCCAGTGCCCGGCTGACACCGGACGTGGTCTGGCCAAGCTGTTCGGCGGCGGCGGTGATCGACCCGCTGTCGATCACCGCGATGAAGGCCTGCATCTCATCGAGGGTGGTTTTCATGGCGGCGGCCGGGCGGAAGGGGCCCATTATTGACCATGGGGCAACAGTGATTGGCGTGAAGGCCGCTTTTTCCGCAAGAGTACGGCGCGCAGACTGCGCAGCCTTGCTCCCCACCGGTATCCGTCCATGTCCCGTGGTATCCCCTTGGCCTTGTTGGCGTTGACGCTGGGTGCGTACGCCATCGGCACGACTGAATTCGTCATCGTCGGGCTGATCCCGACCATCGCCGCCGACCTCGGCGTCACCCTGCCCTCGGCCGGCCTGCTGGTTTCGCTGTATGCGCTGGGCGTGGCGGTCGGTGCACCGGTGCTTACCGCGCTGACCGGGCGAGTGCCGCGCAAGACCCTGCTGGTCGCGCTGATGCTGCTGTTCACCCTGGGCAACGTGATCGCCTGGATGGCCCCGGGCTATGGCTCGCTGATCGTGGCGCGCGTGCTGACCGGCCTGGCGCATGGTGTGTTCTTCTCGATCGGCTCGATCATCGCCACCTCGGTGGTGCCCAAGGAAAAGGCCGCCAGCGCGATCGCGATCATGTTCACCGGCCTCACCGTGGCGCTGGTCACCGGCGTGCCGCTGGGTACCTTCATCGGCCAGCACCTGGGCTGGCGCGCCACCTTCCTGGCCGTGGCCGGGCTCGGTGTGATCGCGCTGATCGGCAGCCTGCTCTTCGTCCCGCGCAACCTGCAGCGCAGCGCACCGGCCACGTTCGGCCAGCAGCTCGCCGTGCTCGCGCAGCCGCGCCTGCTGCTGGTGTATGCGATCACCGCGCTCGGTTACGGCGGCACCTTCCTGTCCTTCACCTACCTGGCCTCGATCCTGCAGGACGTGACCGGTTTCTCGGCCAATGCGGTCAGTGGCGTGCTGCTGGTCTATGGCGTGTCGGTGGCGATCGGCAACCTGTGGGGCGGCCGCCTGGCCGACCGCCGCGGCCCGATCCCGGCGCTGAAGCTGATCTTCGCGTTGCTGGCCGCGGTGCTGTTCGCGCTCACCTTCACCGCTTACAACACCTGGCTGGTGCTGCTGACCGTGCTCGCGCTGGGCGCGGTGGCGTTCGGCAACGTGCCCGGGCTGCAGGTATACGTGGTCAAGCAGGCACAGCGGTTCGCCCCGCAGGCCGCCGATGTGGCCTCGGGCCTGAACATCGCCGCGTTCAACGTCGGCATCGCGCTCGGTGCTTCGCTGGGTGGCCTGGTGGTCGATCACTTCGGCCTGATGCACACCCCGTGGCTGGGCGCTCTGGTGGTGATGGGCGCCTTCGGCCTGACCGCATGGAGTGGCCGCCTGGACCGCCGCGATGGGGTTGCCGACCGCGCCGAAGGCATCGCCGTGAGTGCGCATTGATCGCTCCCGGCAGCGGACCGACGGTCGGCAGTACGCGACAACAGCCGACCCACGATTCGTTTCACGCAACCGCAGCCGACCCACGGTCGGCTCTACGTCGCTTTACGGTGCACGGCGTAGCCTGCACCTCACCCCCATGAAGGAGTTTCCATGAGCATTCCCGCCTTCGGCCTCGGCACCTTCCGCCTGAAGGGCCAGACCGTGATCGACTCGGTGCGCAACGCACTGGACGTCGGCTACCGCGCCATCGATACCGCGCAGATCTACGAGAACGAAGCCGAGGTCGGTCAGGCCATCGCCGAGTCCGGCGTGGCGCGCGATGATCTGTTTCTCACCACCAAGATCTGGATCGCCAACTTCCACCACGACGCGCTGCTGGAGAGCCTGCGCGAGAGCCTGCGCAAGCTGCGCACCGACCATGTCGAGCTGACCCTGATCCACTGGCCGTCGCCGAAGGACGCGGTGCCGATGGCCGAGTATCTCGGTGCACTGGCCGAGGCCAAGTCGCAGGGCCTGACCCGCCAGATCGGCATCTCCAACTTCACCATCGCCCAGACCCGCCAGGCCATCGCGATCCTCGGTGCCGATGCGATCGCCACCAACCAGATCGAAGTCCACCCTTACCTGCAGAACCGCGCGTTGATCGCGTTCCTGAAGGAACAGGGCATCCATGTCACCGCGTACATGAGCCTGGCCTACGGCGAAGTGCTCAAGGACCCGGTGATCCAGGCCATCGCCGCGCACCACCGGGCCACCCCGGCCCAGGTCGCGCTGGCGTGGGCGTTGCAGCAGGGCTTCGCGGTGATTCCGTCCTCGACCAAGCGCGACAACCTCGCCGGCAATCTGCTGGCTGCGGAACTGCGCTTGAGCGATGAGGACATGGCGCAGATCGCCACGCTGGACCGCGGACATCGCCTGGCCAATCCGGAGGGGATCGCGCCGGCCTGGGATTGATGGACAGCGCCCGACCGCTGGTCGGGCGCGGGATGGTGCGTGCCGGCCGCCGGCCGGCACCTACCGGAGCAACCAGTCCCGCATTGCCGCGCTGACTTCGTCGGGCTTCTCCATCGGGGCCAGATGGCCGCAATCGGGCAGCACCACCAGGGTTGAATCCGGCACCAGCGCGTGCATCGCCTCGCTGATCGCCAGCGGGGTGATGCGGTCGTTCGCACCGCACACGATCAACAGGGGATCGCGGTACCCGGTCAGCACGTCATGGCCATCCTCCCGGTCCAATGCGCTCTGGCGCAGGAATACGTCCGCACCCAGCCGTGCGGTCATGTCGCGTACGCGCTGTACCAGCACGTCATCATCCAGCCGCGAGGCATCGATGTAGCTGCGCATCAACGTGTCACCGAAGCCGTGGAATTTCCCGGGCAGGCGTACGCTGGCCCGCTGGGTCTGGCGTTGCTTGGCGCGCTCGGGCGAGTCGGCATGGATCGAGGTATCGACCAGGGCCAGCCGCAGCACCCGCTCCGGCGCGGTGCGCAGGATCGCCTGCGCCACGAAGCCGCCCAGTGAAAAACCGGCCAGGGCGAAACGCGCCGGTGCCTGCGCCAGCACGTCCTCGACCACCGCCTGCATCGTCTCGCCGCGGGTCTGGTCGCCGACGATGCACGCGGCGATATCGGACAGGTCGGCGATCTGCGCGCGCCAGAGTTCAGCGTCGTTGAGCAGGCCGGGGAGCAGCAGCAGGGGGATACGATCAGTCATGCCGTATTGTCGCCCCGCCCACGTGCCCGCGCCGTACCGCGATCGGCTCAGTGCGTTGCAGGATCGGGCGCCTGCGGCACCTGCACATCCTGCACCGGCAGGGTCACCACCATCACCGTCGAATCGTCCGGGTCGAGCCGGGTCTTGAAGCCCAGGCTCTGGCACATCGCCAGCATGGTGCTGTTCTCGCGCAGCACCTGGCCTTCGATGATGTTCAGGCCGAGCCACTGCGCGTACTCGATCATGATCGCCATCAACCGCCAGCCGATGCCGTGGCCCTTGAGGTCGGAGCGGATCAGGATGCCGTACTCGCCACGGTCGTAGTCTGCATCGGCATGCAGCCGCACCGCACCGAGCATGTCGCCGCTGCGCGGATCGATCGCCACCAGCGCGATGGAGCGCGCGTAGTCGAGCTGGGTCAGGCGCGCGATGAACTCGTGGCTGAAATGCTTCACCGACTGGAAGAAGCGCAGGCGCAGGTCGTCATCGGTAACGCGCGCAAAGAAGGCGCGGAACAGCGCGTCGTCCTCGGGGCGGACCGGTCGCACGAAGGCGGGGGCGCCGTCGGACAGGGTAATGGTGCGCTCCCATTCCTTGGGATACGGGAACACCGCGAAGCGCGGATGGCCGCGGCCCTTGTGCAGCTTGCGCGAGGGTTCGATCGCCACGCGCGCATCGAGTGCGATCACCCCGTCGCGGTCGGCGAGCAGCGGATTGATGTCGAGCGTGCGGATCTCGGGAATGTCGGCGGCGAGCTGGGCCAGCTTGACCAGGATCAGCGCGACCGCGCGTTCGTCGGCGGCCGGGACATCGCGGTAGGCCTTCAGGATGCGCGACACGCGCGTGCGCCCGATCAGTTCGTGCGACAGGCGCAGGTCCAGCGGTGGCAGGGCGATCGCCTTGTCGTCGATGACTTCGACCGCGGTGCCGCCACGGCCGAACACGATCACCGGGCCGAAGGTCGGGTCGTCGGCGATACCCGCGATCAACTCGCGCGCCTTGGGCCGCACGATGGTCGGCTGCACCAGCACGCCATCGATGCGCGCATCGGGTCGCTTTTCGTGCGCGCGCGCGATGATCGAGGTGGCCGCCGCATGCACGGATTGCAGGGTACTGAGATTCAAGCGCACGCCATCCACATCGGACTTGTGCGGGATATCGGCCGAGAACACTTTGATCGCGACGGTGGCGCCCTGCTCCAGCAGCGGCTGGGCCAGGTCCATCGCCTCGTGGGCATCACGGGCCTGCATCACCGGCGCGGACGGAATGCCGTAGGCGCTGAGCAGCTGGTGGGTGGCGATCGGGTCCAGCCATTGCTGGCCGGCGGCGAGCGCAGCCTCCACCAGCGCGCGGGCGCCGGCGGTATCGACCACGAAATCCTCGGGCAGGCTGGGCGGGGTTTCCATCAACGCGGCCTGCGCGTCGCGGTAGCGCACCAGATGCTGGAAGCCGCGGACCGCCTCGGCTTCGGTCGGGTAGGTCGGCACGCGCGCGGCATTGAGCGTGGCCGTGGCACGATCGTCGTTGCCCAGCCACACCGCGAACACCGGCTTGTCGCGATGGTGGCGCGGGCGCAGGCCGAGCGTGCGGGTCAGCGCCTGCGCGGCATCGGCCGAGGAGGTGAACGCGGTCGGCACGTTGACCACCAATACCGCGTCGTTCTCGGTATCGGACATCAGCGCTTCGATCGCCGCGGCGTAACGGTCGCCGTCGGCATCGACCACGATGTCGACCGGATTGCTGCGCGACCAGCCCTGCGGCAGCACCGCATCGAGTTGTGCGACGGTGGCCGGCGACAGCTCGGCCAGGCTGCCGCGCAGGGCCAGCAGCTGGTCCACCGCCAGCCGCCCCACCCCGCCGCCGTTGCTCAGGATCGCCAGGCGACGCCCGGGGAAGGTGCCGAGCCGGCCCAGTGTTTCGGCCGCGGTGAACAGCTCATCCAGCGCGCTGACGCGCAGCAGGCCCGCGCGGTTGAATGCCGCCCCGTAGACCGCATCGGCGCTGGCCAGCGCCTGCACGTGGGTATCGGCATCGGGATTGATGCGGATGTGGCGGCCGGATTTGACCACCACCACCGGCTTGGCGCGCGCAGCGGCACGCGCGGCCGACATGAACTTGCGCGCATCGCGGATGTGCTCGACGTACAGCAGGATCGCGCGGGTGCGGTAATCGGTGGCGAAGTAATCCAGCAGGTCGCCGAAGTCGACATCCAGGGTGTCGCCGAGCGAAACCACGGCGGAGAAACCGACCGAGCGCGCCACGCCCCACTCCACCAGGGCCGCGGCAATCGCGCTGGATTCGGAGATCAAGGCCAGGTCACCGGCCTGCGGGAAGTGCGCGGCGATGCTGGCGTTCAAGCGCGCATGCGGGGCGATCACGCCCAGGCAGTGCGGGCCCAGAATGCGCAGGCCCTTGGGCCGTGCTGCCGCCTCCACCTGCGCGGCCAGCGAGCCCGGGCCTTCGCCCAGGTTGGCAGTGAGGATGATCGCCGCGCTGACACCGCGCTCGGCGGCGGTGGCCACCACCTGCGGCACGATGCTGGCCGGGGCGGTGATGACCACCAGCTCCGGCACCCAGTCCAGATCCTTGAGCCGCTTCACCGTGCGGATGCCGTCTATCTCGCTGTAACGCGGATTGATCCAGGCCACGTTGCCGGGGAAGCCGGTGTCGCGCAGATTGCGCATTACCGCGCGGCCGGCGGAGCGTTCACGCGGGCTGCCGCCGATCACGGCGACCGACTGCGGGCGGAAGACGGCTTGCAGGTGGTAGGTGCTCATGCGACCAGACAGTAACAGGGACGGGGGTGATTAATAATCACCCCCGTCCCTGTTATTAACGACCTCCGTCCCTGTTAAAGGAGGGTGCCGCGCAGGATCATCGCGGCGATGCTGAAGTAGATGACCAGACCGGTGACGTCCACCAGCGTGGCCACGAACGGGGCCGAGGCGCTGGCCGGGTCGAAGCCCAGGCGCTTGAGGATGAAGGGCAGCATCGAGCCGGACAGCGAGCCGAACGTGACGATGCCGACCAGTGCCGCGCCGATGGTCAGTGCCAGCAGCTGCCAGTGCTCGCCGTAGTCGTGCAGGCCCAGCAGCTGCCAGGACACGATGCGGATGATCGCCAGCACGCCCAGGATCGCCCCCAGGGTGATGCCGGTCGGCACCTCGCGCAGCGCCACCTTCCACCAGTCGCGCAGGCGCAGCTCACGCAGGGCCAGGCTGCGGATCAGCAGCGAGGTCGCCTGCGAGCCGGAGTTGCCGCCCGAACTCATGATCAGCGGGATGAACAGCGTCAGCACCACCGCGCGCGCCAGCTCGTCTTCGTAATGCTGCATCGCGCTGGCGGTCAGCATTTCGCCGAGGAACAGCACGCTCAGCCAGCCGGCCCGCTTGCGCAGCATCTCGAAGAAGCCGATCTGCATGTACGGCTTTTCCAGCGCCTCCATGCCGCCGAACTTGTGCACGTCCTCGGTGGATTCTTCGATCAGCGCATCCAGGATGTCATCCACCGTGACGATGCCCAGCACATGGTGCTGCGCGTCCACCACCGGGATCGCGAGCAGGTCGTGGCGGCGGATCAGCTGCGCCACCTCTTCCTGATCCAGCTGCACATCCACCGTCACCGGCGGGTTGACCTGGGCGACGTCGAGGATGGGCTCCTCGGGCAGCCCGGTGATCAGCCGGCGCATGGTGACCACCTGCACCAGCGCGCGGGTGTGCGGGTCCAGCACATAGATTGCGTAGACGGTCTCGCGGGTGCGCTCCACTTCGCGGATGTGCTGCAGGGTGCGGCCAACCGTCCAGTCCGAGGGCACGCTGACGAACTCGGTGGTCATCAGCGCGCCGGCGGTGTGCGCCGGGTAGCTCAGCAGCTGCTGGATCGCCTTGCGCGCCTCCGGGCTGAGCAGCGGGATCAGGCGTGCGCGCTCGTCCTCGTCCAGCTCGTGGACGATATCGGTGGCGCGGTCATCGGCCATCAGCCCGAGAAGGGCTGCGGCGCGGGCCACCGGCATGGCCGCTACCAGATCGCCGCCGCGGTTGAGCTCGGGCTGCTCGAGCATCTTCACCGCGCGCGGCAACGGCAACGCGGCCAGCGTGTCGGCGGCGCGCGACAGGCTCAGCGTGTTGAGGAATTCCACCGCGTCGGCGGTGTTGAAATTGTCGAGGGGTGCGCTCAACGAGGCGGCATCGGCCACCGGGCGCAGCAGGTCTTTCTGGTTCATCGTATTCGCCTGTGGGTATCGCATTGCGCGACGCCAACGCTGGCGAACCGACCCGTGTCAGGCGGTGGCCATCGCTGGCGTCGAGCAAGGTCGACTTCTACTGTCGCTGGACATGGGTTGGGGACTCCGGAAGGGTTTACTGCCGACGGCGGACGCCAGCAGCGGCGGGCAGTCTGGACCCGGGTGTGACGCAGGTCAACCCTTGTCCGGGATGCCGTTCCGGTGGCAGTCGCCTTGGGCGCCCATGGCGGCCGCATAATACTGCGTGGCCCTGGCCACAGGCCCCGGCCGCCCCGGGGAGGCTTTCCACCCGCACGGCACACACCCCCATGAGCAGGTTCCCCCATGCATAGCGGCGCGCTCGAGCTGGCCCTGGTGCTGCTGCTGGCTGCAGTGATCGCGGTACCGGTGTTCAAGAAGCTCGGCCTGGGCGCCGTGCTGGGGTATCTGGCGGCCGGCGTGGTGCTCGGCCCGGATGGCCTGGGTTTCGTGCAGGATGCCGACCGCATCCTCAGCGCCGCCGAGATCGGCGTGGTGATGCTGCTGTTCGTGATCGGCCTGGAGCTGTCGCCCGCCCGCCTGAAGGTGATGCGCCGCTCGGTGTTCGGCGCTGGCGCGCTGCAGGTCGCGCTGAGCGCGCTGGTGCTGGGCAGCCTGTTGATGCTGGATCACTTCCAGTGGAAGAGCGCGTTGATCGTCGGCATCGCTCTGGCACTGTCCTCCACCGCGGTCGGGCTGCAGCTGCTGTCCGAGCATAAAGCGATCAACAGCGATTACGGGCGCCTGGGTTTTGCCATCCTGTTGTTCCAGGACCTGATCGCGATCCCGTTGCTGGCCGCGATTCCACTGCTCGGCGGTGCGCGCAACGACACCCTGCAGTGGAACGACGTGGCCATCGCCATCGGCGCACTGGCGGTGGTGATCCTGTGCGGCCGCCCGGTGCTGCGCCGGCTGTTCAACATCATTGCGCGCACCCGCAGCCCGGAGGTGTTCACCGCCACTGCGCTGCTGGTGGTGCTGGGCACCGCATGGTTCATGCAGGAGGCCGGACTGAGCCCGAGCCTGGGTGCGTTCCTGGCCGGTGTGCTGTTGTCCGATTCGGAATTCCGCCATGAGCTGGAATCGCAGATCGAGCCGTTCAAGGGCCTGCTGCTCGGCCTGTTCTTCATCGCCGTGGGCATGGGCATCGACCTGGACCGCATCGTCGCCGAGCCGATGATGATCGCGGCAGGCGTGGCGATCCTGCTGGTGGTCAAGTTCGGCCTGCTGTTCGGCATCGGCAAGCTGGCCAAGCTGCGGACCCGCCACGCGGTGCTGCTGGGCAGCGTGCTGTGGCTGGGCGGCGAGTTCGCGTTCGTGGTGTTCAACGAGGCCCAGCGCGCGCACCTGCTTGGCAACGCCAACCATGATCGGCTGGTGGCGATTGTCGGCCTGTCGATGGCGATCACGCCGCTGCTGATGATCGGCCTGATCCGCCTGCTGGGCCGCGACGAGGGCCCCAAGACGCCTGCCCAGCCCGCCGACAAGGTCGACATCACCGATGTGCAGCCACAGGTGATGATCGCCGGCATGGGCCGCTTCGGCCAGGTGGTCGCGCGCCTGCTGACCGCGCAGAAGATCCCGTTCGTGGCGCTGGAATCCAATCCGGATACGGTCTCGGACCTGCGCCGCTTCGGCAACAAGCTCTATTACGGCGACCCGACCCGGCCGGAAATGCTGCGCGCCGCCGGCGGCGAGCACATCCGCGTCTACGTGGTCACGCTGGATGATCCAGACGCCAACATGCGGGCCACGCGGCTGATCCGGCGCATGTATCCCGATGCGGTGGTGCTGGTGCGCGCGCGTAACCGCCAGCATGCGTGGCGCCTGATGGACATGTCCGCCGAGCCGTTCCGCGAGGTGTTCGGGACGAGCCTGGAACTGAGCGAACGGATGCTGATCGCGCTGGGCATGTCGGTGGAAACCGCACGCAGCCATGTGCAGCGCTTCCGCGAGCACGACGAGAAGCTGCTGCGCGATCAGTACCTGGTCTACGACGACGAGGCGGCGGTGATCCAGACCTCGCGCGATGCGCGCGCGGACCTGATGCATCTGTTCGAGGCGGATGCGGAGAGTGAGGGGAAGGGTGTGGACGGCAACCCACCGCGTTGATGAACCTGCAGGTGCACCTGCCCGTGCCTCATTGAGCGCTGCCGGCCAGCGGCCGGCACTACCAGGCGGGGCTCAGCCGTTATCGCGCAGGAACCGGGCCATCGAAGACACGCCCGGTACCAGCGGTTCGAACTCCCCGGCGACGTCGATGAAGCCGCGCATCACCGCGATCTCGCGCGGGCTGCGGTTGAGCGCATCGCGCACGTCCGGGTCGGCGCCGGCACGCAGCAGGCGCTGTACCAGCAGCGGCAGGCCGTGCAGCGCCGCCAGATGCAGCGGACCGAAACCGCGCGGATCGCGCACCTCCAGCGAAACGTCTTCGTCGAGCAGGCGTTCCACCGCGGCGAGCACGATCTGCTCATCGCAGGCGGTACCCGGTTCGGCGCGTGCGCCAAGCAGCAGCAGCAGCGGCGTGACCGAGCCGGCGGCGGCCAGGTCCGGTTCGGCACCGGCCAGCAGCAGGGTGTCGAGCAGCGCCAGCAGTCGCGCCCGGTCGCGCGCACTGAAACCGTACAGCGCAGCGCAGTGCAACGGGCCAAGCTGCTGCGCATCGCCCGCGTGCACGTTGGCACCGGCGGTGAGCAGGCGCGAGACGATGTCGGGCAGGCCCAGCGCCGAGGCAAGCATCAGCACGGTGACGCCGCCCGGCAGGCGGTATTCCAGTTCGGCACCGGCATCGAGCAGGGCCGAGACGATATCGATCTGGCGCATGCTGACCGCCGCCGACAGGGGCGTCGCACCGCTGGCCGCGGCGTGCTGCGGATTCGCGCCACGGGTGAGCAGCAGGTCGACCACGGCCAGGTGCCCGCCCCCGGCGGCACGCAGCAGCGCGGTGCAGCCTTGGGCGTCGACCACATCAACGGCGAAACCGAGATCGATCAGGCGACGTACGGCATCGGCGTCACCGGCCATCGCGGCCGCCGGCAGGTCGCCGTCGCGCAGCGCGCGGCGCGGCAGCGGCCACACCCGCCAGTCCAGCCAGTCGGCCAGATCGCGGCGGCCGATCGACAGCGCCACGCCCAGCGGGGTCTGGCCGTCGGCGGCGCGGGCTTCGGGTGAGGCGCCCTGCTGCACCAGCAGCTTGATCGAGCCTTCGCGCGCGAGCGCGGTGGCCAGATGCAGGGCGGTCATGCCATGGCTGTCGCGTGCTTCACGGTCCACGCCTTGAGTGAGCAGGGCCTGCTGCAGCCGCAGCCAGCCCAGCCGCACGGCCAGCGACAGCGGCGGATCGCCGGCCGGCGATGGCGCGAACGGATCCGCGCCGCGCTCGAGCAGTTCAAGCGCAAGCTGTTCCAGCCCGCGCGAGGCGTGGTCGTGCTGGGCGCAGGCGCTCAGCAGGCGTGCCAGGCCACCGCGACCGGCCGGGGACAGGCCACGGCGCAGCAGCACCTGCAGCGCCGGCACCGCGTCGATGCCCCGCGCCAGCAGCGCGAACATCGGGGTATCACCGCAGGCATCCAGGACTTCCGGCGCCGCGCCGTGCGCGAGCAGCCAGTCCAGCGCCTGCGGATCCAGCGCCAGTTCGGCGTCGTGCAGCAGCGCACCCAGTTCCTCCGGCGCACACAGGCGGGCCAGCGCGGCCATGCCCTCCAGGTTGCCGAAGCTCAGCGCTTCGCGCAGGAGCTCCAGCGGTGGGCGATCCGGCAGCGAGGGCGAGGCCGCATCGCTGTCGCCGGACATCACCAGCCCGTCGCTGACCGCGGAAGGCAGCGGATAGGCGGGATCCAGCAGCGAGACGATCGCCCAGCGCCCGGCGCCAGCAGCGATATCCACCGCACGACGGCCCTGCGGATCGGCCACATCGACGGCGATGCCCAGGTCACGCAGGCGACGGATCAGCAGCGGCGAGACGTTCTCGGCCATGCAGGCCAGCAGCACCGCGTTGCGGCCTTCGCCATCGACCGCATTGAGATCGGGGTGGTGCGGCAGCAGGTGTTCGACCACGCCGGCACGGCCACCCCGCGCGGCTTCCAGCCACGGGGTACGCGCCAGTGCGTCGCGGGCTTCCAGGTTGGCACCGGCAGCAAGCAGCACGTCGATGATGTCGACATGGCCAGCCAGCGCGGCTTCGTGCAGCGCGCTGCGGCGCTGGCGGTCGCGCGCATCGGCGCGGGCCTTGTGCTTGAGCAGCAGCTGCACACCGGCCGGATCGTCTTCTTCGGTGCCCGCAGCGGCAAGCAACACGGGCGTGCCCTCGGCCGGCTCGGTCTTGGCCCCGCGTTCCAGCAGGAACTTGGCCAGGCGCCAGTTGCCGACCTGGCAGGCCACGGCCAACGGTGACCAGCCATCGTCGTTCAGCGCATCCACTTCGGCGGCGGCATCGCGCAGCAATGCGGCGACGCCGGGATCGGAACTGCGCGCGGCGTGATGCAGGGGGGTGTTGCCTTCGCTGTCCACCGCACGCGGGTCGGCGCCGTTGGCGAGCAGGGTCATCACCGCCTCGGGGCGGCCGTGCCAGCTGTCGCGGGTGGCGGCCAGCAGCGGGGTCATACCGCGGTGCGGGGCGTTGACGCCGACGCCGCGGGCGATCAGTTCACGCAGCAGACGCAGGTCGGGCAGCACCGCGGCGAGCACGGCAAGGCTGCGCTGGTCGCGCCAGGCCGGATCGGGCAGCCCGTGCGGATCGGCGCCGGCCTGCAGCAGCTGCAGGGCGCGATCGACCCGGCCGCTGCGCGCGGCGTCATACAGCGCCGGCTGTTGTTCATGCAGGCCGATCGATTCGAGCGGCTTGGGCTCGGCGTAGGGCTCGGCAAAGGGCTCGTCGCGGTCACCGCGCGTCTCGGCCGGCATCGGCGCGCCCAGGGTCGTCGCCGGTGCGATCGCCTGCAGCAGCAGGTGCGCCAAGGGCGACAGCAGCACGACCGCGGCGGCGATCGGCCAATGCAGCGCGTCCGACACCAGGCCCGGCCACGCCGGCAGCACGACCAGCGCGCACACCAGCACCACCAGTGCGGCCACGGCCAACCCGCGCCAGGCGGTCAGGTCGCGCCCGGCCAGGGTCTGCCAATGGCGGGCCAGGCTACCTTCGCTGCGTTCCACGTCATTCCACAACGGCCAGGTCCGCCAGACCCCGAGCAGCGCGGCACTGACCGCCACGCTCAGGCCAAGCACGGCGGCCAGGCTGCCGCTGTCGTGCAGTGCGCTCAGCGGCCAGGCCACCAGCAGGGTCAGCAGCAGCGGGCCAAGCGACCACAGCGCCAGCAGCGCGGGCGCGTCATGGCGGGCCACCTGGGGCAATGGCTGCAGCGGGCGCGTCCGGCGCCACCACGATACCGCCAGCGCGAACGCCGGCTGGGCCAGCGCGGCGCACACCGCACCGGGCACCCCACCGACGGCCGCGGCCAGGGCCAGCAGCACACCAAGCGCGGCCGCAGAGGCAACAGCGCGGGGGCGTTGGGATTCAGTCATTGCGTCGCGCGAACCGGACCGGCGCCAACGGGGGCGGCGGCAACTGCAGGTGGAATCCACGCTCGGTCAGGTTCTGGCGCACTTGTGCGGCATCGGCCTGGGCGAGGCGACGGTCGGGAGTCAGGGCCACTTCGAGAACGAACTGGAACGGCGCCAGCGAGGCCTTCACCGCGTCAGGGATGACCGAGAAGTCATCACGAACGGCGAGATAGACGAAGCTGTCCTGCTTGCGTTGGCTTTTATAGACGTAGGCTTGCATGCCGCAGGGCTTTGCCCAGGGTAGTGAATGACATTGATTGTGGAGGAAAGCTGGCACAGGTGAAAGCTGCGTGCACTGTCCCCTGTCGGTTTTCCGTCGCGCGACAGCATCAGGTTCATCAATGTCGCGATGTCGTTCAGCTGGGCGCCGCTGCAGTCTGCCCATACCGCCGTGATGAATGCGTGGCCGCGGCGGGTCTGTCGGTGCCCACGGTCGTCCCATTCCGCAGACCACCGCCCACAAGGCGGTGGTCTTTCGGCTTACTTCACCTTGGCGTAGGTGCCCTTCAGCGCCACGCCGGCCAGGATCGTGCCCGCATAGCATTCGTAGTTGGTGGTGCTCTTGAACTCGTTCTTCTTGTAGTAGCTGACGATGTCGACCACGGCGTTGGCGCCGCGCGACTTGGCGCCGTCCTGCAGCGCGCGCAGCGCCGACAGGGCCACCCAGCGGCAGGCTTCGGCGTCGCTCTTGTTGGCCGCGTTGGTCTTCTTGTTGGTGACATCCTCGCCCAGGCGCTGCAGCACACTGACGTTCTCGCCGGCCAGATAGAACTTCACGCTGCCGTCGATGCCCACATTGCGGGCTTCGGCGGAATTGACCAGCTCATGCAGCGACTGCTCCACGCGGGTATCGCGGGCCTGGGCGGTGCTGGCGACAGCCAGCAGGGCGGTGGCGGCCATCAGGGTAAAACGACGCATTCAACTTTCTCCTTGTTGGGGACGCGAGGGGTTTACGGAAACGGCCGGCCCGCACGGCAGGCCGGAAACAGCGGTCAGTCCTGCCAGCGGCGGAAGATCAACGAGGTGTTGATGCCACCGAAGGCGAAGTTGTTGCTCATGACGTGGTCGGTCTGCAATGCGCGCCCTTCGCCGTCGATGTAGTCCAGCGCGCCGCAGCGCGGATCGACCTCGTGCAGGTTCAGGGTCGGGGCGAACCAGCCGTCGCGCATCATCTCGATGCTGAGCCAGGCCTCGAAGGCGCCGCAGGCCCCGAGCATGTGCCCGACGTAGCTCTTGAGCGAGCTGATCGGCATGCCCGGGCCGAACACCTGGTGGGTGGCCTGGGTTTCAGCGATGTCGCCGTGCTCGGTGGCGGTGCCGTGCGCGTTGACGTAGCCGATCCGATCGGCAGCCAGGTCAGCATCTTCCAGCGCCAGCCGCATCGCCTGGGCCATGGTGCCGGCGCTGGGCTGGGTGACGTGCTGGCCGTCGCTGTTGGTGCCATAGCCGACCACTTCGGCCAGGATCGTGGCACCGCGTGCCTGTGCATGCTCCAGCTCTTCCAGGATCAGCGTGCAGGCGCCCTCGCCCAGCACCAGGCCATCGCGGTGCGCATCGAACGGGCTGGGCGTGGTCTGCGGCGCATCATTGCGCACGCTGGTGGCGAACAGGGTGTCGAACACCGCCGCGGCGGTGGCGTCGAGCTGCTCGGCACCGCCGGTGACCATCACCGTCTGCTTGCCGCTGCGGATCGCTTCATAGCCCGAACCCACGCCCTGGCTGCCCGATGTACAGGCGCTGGAGGTGGTGTAGACGCGGCCGGACAAGCCGAAGAACACGCCGATGTTCACCGGCGAGGTGTGGCTCATCATCTTCAGGTAGGTGGTGGCGCTGATGCCTTCGGTGGTGTGCTCATGGAGCATGCGGCCGAACTCGGCGGTGGCCTCGTGGCTGCCCGAGGACGAGCCGTAGGCCACGCCGGCCATGCCACTGCGCAGCACCGGATGGCCGAGCAGACCGGCTGCCTCCAGCGCCAGCTCGGTGGCGCGCACCGACATCACCGCCACCTTGCCCATGCTGCGGGTGGTCTTGCGGTTGTAGTTGGCGGGCAGTTCGAAATCTTCAGCCGGTGCAGCCAGGCGCGTGTTGAGGCCATCGAAGACCTCCCACTCGGGGATGTAGCGCACCGCATTGGTCCGCGCCTGGAGGCGCGCGCGGATGCTCGCCCAATCCTGCCCGAGCGGGCTGATGGCAGCGGCGCCGGTGACCACGACACGACGATCGGGGCGGGCCATCAGACCATGCCTCCGTTGACCGAAATCACCTGGCGGGTGATGTAGCCGGCCGATTCGGAGAGCAGGAAGGACACCGCCGCAGCGACCTCTTCTGGCTGGCCCAGGCGATTGGCGGGAATCAGCTTGAGCGCGTGCTCGACCACTTCTTCATTGACCATCTCGGTCTCGATCAGCCCGGGGGCCACGCAGTTGACGGTGATCGCGCGGCTGGCCAGCTCCAGCGCCAGCGCCTTGGTGGCACCGATGATGCCGGCCTTGGCCGCACTGTAGTTGGTCTGGCCGCGGTTGCCGACCAGGCCGGACACCGAGGACAAGGTCACGATGCGGCCCGGTTTGCGCCGGCGCACCAGCGGCATCACCAGGGGGTGCAGCACGTTGTAGAAGCTGTCCAGGTTGGTGTGGATGACCGCATCCCAATCCTCGGCCGGCATCGCCGGGAAGGCGCCGTCGCGGGCGATGCCGGCGTTGCAGACCACCCCGTAATACGTACCGTGCTCGGCGATGTCCGCTTCCAGCGCAGTGCGCGCGGCATCGCGGTCGCTCACGTCGAACATCAGCACCCGGGCCTGCCGGCCCAGCGCCTGGATCTCGGTCACCACAGCCTGCGCGTCTTCGATGCGGCTGCGGCAATGCACCACCACGTCGAAGCCGTCGCGCGCGCAACGCAGCGCCACGGCACGGCCGATGCCACGGCTGGCGCCGGTCACCAGCACGGTCAAATTCCCTGTCATGCCTCTCCACTCTCCAGATAAGCCGCTGCATCCGTAGGTTGGAACACGGAAACGTTGGCAACTGCCACTTCGATATCGCCCGCCAGGATCCGGCAGGCGAACATGCCCAGGCCATTCTCGCCCAACAGCTCGCAGTTCGCCTCCACCCGCAGGCAGCTGCCGGCGGCAAAGTACGGCTGGTGGGCGGTGTAACGACGGCTGCCGAGCAGGAAGCCGATCGAGGGTTCCGCACCGGTCTGCCAGGCGCGGCACCCAGCCCAGGCGGCGATCGCCTGGGCCATGTATTCGACCCCGACCCAGGCGGGCACGCCGTCGGGGGTGCAGAACAGACCCTGCGTCGGGACGTCCACCTCGACCGCGATGGACTCGTCCTGCCAGGCCACGACGCGGTGGATCAGGCGCATGCTGTCGCGGTGCGGAAGCACGGCGTTGATGTCGGGGGGCAGCGGCATGCTCATCCCTTGGCCAGTGCCAGCACGGCATTGCTGCCGCCGAAGGCGAATGAGTGACTGAGCACGTGCTGCAGCGGCTGCGCGGCACGCGTCCCCGGTGCCACCAGCGCCAGTGCCGGCAACGCGTCATCGGCCTGCCCATCCCACCAGTGGGTGGGCAACTGCTGGTCGGGGTTGTCGGCCAGTGTCATCCAGCACAGGGCCGCTTCGATCGCGCCGGACGCACCCAGCGTGTGCCCGGTCAACGGCTTGGTCGAGCTGGCCGGCACCTGCGTGCCGAGCACAGCGGCGACCGCCTGGCTTTCCATCGCATCGTTGTGGCCGGTGGCGGTGCCGTGCAGGTTCACGTAGTCGATCTGCGCGGCCGTCAGGCCGGCCCGTTCCAGCGCCTGCTGCATCGCATCGATCGCCCCGCGTGCCTGCGGATCCGGCGCGGACATGTGGTGCGCATCGGAGGATTCCCCCCAGCCGGAGAGCCGCACCGGGCCCGGCTCACGGGTCATCAGGAACAGCGCCGCGCCTTCGCCGATGTTGATGCCGTTGCGGTTGACGGAGAACGGATTGCAGCGCGCCGCCGAGACCGACTCCAATGCGCTGAAACCCGCCACGGTGAACCGGCACATCGAATCGGCGCCACCGGCCACTACGGCATCGACCGCGCCGGCCTGCAGCAGGCGCGCGGCCGACATCAGCGCCTTGGCGCTGGACGAACAGGCGGTGGAGATCGTCCACGCCGGGCCGGTGCTGCCGATCCGCTCGCGCACGAAGCGCGCGGCGGTGCCCATTTCCTGCTGGGCGTAATGGAAATCGGCCGGCCACACGCCGTCGCGGTGATGCGTACGCAGTGCGTTCTCCGATTCGCCGATGCCCGAGGTGCTGGTGCCGATGATCACCGCCACACGCGCGGCACCAAAGCGCGCCACCGCAGCAGCCACGCCCGCGCGGATCTGCTCCAGCGCCGCGTCCAGCAGGCCGTTGTTACGGCCACGCAGGGCCACCGGCAGGGCGGACAGGTCCGACAGCGGCGCATGCACTTCGCCGAGCGCCAGCGTGCGCCCGGGGAGGATCGCAGCGTTGTCGCGCAGGCCACCCGGCTGCGCCGCGAACAGGCCGTCGCGCACCTGGGCGCGGTCGGCACCCAGCGCGCAGATCACGCCCAGCTCGTTCAGATAGACCGCGCTACTGCTCACTCTTGGCCCTGCCCCATGTCCATCGATTCGATCACCAGTTCATAGCCCTCGGCCAGGTTGCGCAGGCGCACGCGGCCATCGGGCAGCGTGTCGCGCACCAGCCAAGGCGTGCCGCCCTGCACCAGGCTGCGCACGCCATCGGTCTCCTGCAGGGTCCAGCCGGCGGGCAGCGCGGCGCGGATCGCCGCCGCCGGCCACAACGCGAACTGCAGGTCGTCCAGCACGCGTTCGCCGCGCACCTGCGGTGGCAGCCATGGCGCGCGCGTCTGCTCCAGGTGCTGCCCGTCCCAGACCATGCGCACGCCGGTCTGGCCCATCGCCTGCACGGCCAGCCGCACCTGCTCGGCGTCCACTTCCAGCAGCGCATCCAGCTCGCGCGCGTGGCTGCCGAAGCGGAACTGCAGGCGCTGCTGCAGTTGCACCGGTTGCGGCAATGCCGATGGCGCCAGCTGCAGCGTGGGCAGCTGCACCAGCGGTGTGGGCATGCGGGTGCTGGCACACGCGGCCAGCAGCAGGCTCAGCAACAGGGTCAGGATCAGGCGCTGCACAGTTCCTCCAGCACGCGCAGGCGCCGGCCCGTGGCATCGGCGACATACGGGTTCTGCGTATCCCAGGCGTAGCCGGCCAGGATCGAGGAGATCATGCGCCGCACCTCCGGCTGCGGATCGGGATGGTAGATGATCTTCTGGAAGCCACCGGCGTACCAGGCTTCGACAAAACGACGGAAGGTTTTCACCCCGGCACGCAGCGGCACCGAGAACGCCTGCTCCCAATCCACCGTCTCACCGGCATGCTCGCGCGCCAGGCATGTGCTGGCCAGCTGCGCCGACTTGAAGGCAATCGTCACGCCCGAGGAGAACACCGGGTCCAGGAACTCGCCGGCATTGCCCAGCAGCGCATAGCCCTCACCCCACAAGGAGGAGACGTTGGCCGAATACCCGGTGATGGTGCGCACCGGCAGCACCGCCCATTCGGCGTTCCTGAGCAGGCGGGTCAGGTTCGGGTCTTCGCCGACGATGGCCTGCAGCTTCTCCAGATCGGTACCGGCGTAGCGCTCGAAGAAGCTCGGCTCGGCGACCACGCCCAGCGAGCAGCAGCCGTTGGAGAACGGAATCGTCCAGTACCACACGTCCACGTGCTCAGGATGGGTGGTGATCAGGATCTTGTTGCGGTCAAACCCCGCGCCGGCCGGAATGTGGTCGCGCACGTGGCAGAAGATCGCGCCGCGCACCGGGAAGTTCGACGGCGACTCCAGTTTCAGCAGGCGCGGCAGCAGCCGGGCGAAACCACTGGCGTCGAGGATGAAACCGGCCTCGATGGTGTATTCGCTGCCATCCGGGCGGCGCACCTGCACCTGTGCCGGGCGGCCAGGCTGTACCGAGAGCACTTCATCACCGAAGCGCAGCGTGGCGCCCATGCGCTCGGCACCGCGCGCCAGCACATCATCGAAGTCGGCGCGCTGCACCTGGTAGGTGGTGCCCCAGCCCGGCGAGAACTTGTCGCGGAAATCGAACTCGGTGGTCGCTGCGCCGCGCACGAACGCGGCACCGTTCTTGTACTGGAACCCGGCCTGCACCACGTCCTGCAGCAGCCCGGCGGCCTCGATGTACTCCATGCTCTGCGGCAGCAGGCTCTCGCCGATCGAGAACCGCGGGAACTGCTGGCGCTCCAGGATCAGCACCTGGCGGCCCTGCTGGCGCAGCATCGCAGCGGCCACGGAACCGGCCGGACCAGCGCCGATGACCAGGATTTCAGTACGTTCCACGTGCGGATTCATCGGTACATCCTTGATCAGATCAGGTGAGGAAAACGCGGTCGCTCAGTGTGGGGCGTCGTGCGGCGGGGGACGGAACAGCGGCGAAATCAGCCAGACCAGGCCGATGCCGAACAGCAGGGTCAAGCCGAACGCGCGCAGCGCCGGCGTGGCCGACAGCCCGAGCAGGCCGAACGACAGCCAGGTGCTGGCCGCGCCAACGCACACGGCCAACCAGGCACTGGCATCGCCGCGGTGCTCGATCAGGAAGATCCCGTAGTCGATGCCCATGCCAAGCAGCAGCATGAGCGCGAGCACGTTGAACAGCTGCAGCGGTTGCCCGAACAGCCCCAGCAGGGCCAGCGTCAGCGCACCGGCAACCAGGGTCGGGGCGAGCACGCGCCAGGCCTGCCCGCGGTAGCGCCAGTACATCACCGCGAACACCAGCGCGATACCGATCAGCAGCAGGCCGCTCATCAGCTTGCGGTAGTGCTTGAGCAGCTGCGAGAAATCGGCGGTACGGTCGACCCAGCGCACACCATCGATGCCCTTGGCCTGTGCTTCCAGCAGGGCCAGTGCATCGGCGCGGGAGAGGTCATCGACCATCACCACCGACGCCACGCCCTGCCCGACCGTGCCCAGCCACAGGTGGCGGAACGGCATGGCCGCCGGCGATGCGAGGAAGGCCTCGGCCTGCAGATCCTGCGCGGCATAGGCGGGGCGCAGCAGCGGCTCACCCACGGCCTCACCGACCTGGGCCAGCACCTGCGGCTCGACCTTGGCCGTCAGCGCGGCATCGGCATGCTGGCGCTTCTGCGAAGGCAGCCAATCGCTGATCGCGCGGTAGCCGCCGATCTGCTTGTCTGCTTCCAGCACGCGCAAGCGGTCGATCAGCGCTTCTTCGCGCTCGAGCACCTGCTCGGCGGTGTCACCCTGGACCAGATAGAACTGCGCCGGGCTGGGCATGCCCAGCATCTGGCTGATGCGGATCTGCTGGGCGATCAGCGCCGGTGGCGAGGACTGCAGGCTGCGCAGGTCATCGTTGGTCTGCAGGCGCGCGATGCCGATGGCCGACAGCAACGTCACCACGCCCAGGAACATCGCCGCCTTGCGCCCATGCAGGCGCGGCCAGCGCTCCAGCGTGGCGCCAAGCCAGCGGGCAAAGCCGGTGCGACGGATTTCGCCGCCATCCAGCCACGGGAACCAGAAGATCACGGTCAGGAACGCGGCCGCCAGGCCCACCACCGAGAACAGCGCCATCTGGCGCAGCCCCGGGAACGGGGCCAGGCCCAGCGCGAGATACGCCAGCGCGCTGGTCAGCAACGCCAGCCACAGGCCCGGCAGCAGATGCCGCAGCAGTTTCCAGCGACGGTCGGCCGGCTCGGCCTGGCGCGAGGCGAACCAGTGGATGCCGTAGTCCTCGGCAACACCGACCAGTGACGCACCAAACACCAACGTGAGCACGTGCACCTTGCCGAACACCAGCACCGTCACCGCCAGCGCGACACCGCAGCCGATCAGCAGCGAGGCGGCCACCAGCAGGATCGGGCGCAGCGAGCGGAATGCCAGCCACACCAGCAGCAGCACCGCGGCCAGCGAGCCCCAGCCGATCGTGTTGATTTCCCAGTTGGCCTGCACCGCAGCGGCCTCGGCATGCAGCGGCACACCGGCACGCAGCACCTCCAGCCCCGGCGCCTGCCTGGCGGCGGCCTCGGCGGCGGTGTCCAGCAGCAGATCGATATGGCGCTCGCCATCGAGCTGGAACGCCGAGCCGACCGTGTCGTACTGCACGATCGACCAGTGCTTGCCATCGGCCTCCAGCAGGCCGTCGTCGCCCATCTGCAGGCCCGAGCCCAGCGCGCGTTCCTGCCACCACTGCGGCCACAGCGACAGCGGATCCTGGCGCCACTCGGTCAGGCGCGGTGCCCCCATCGGGCCGTACAGCGCCGCCAGCGCCGACTCGGCCAGGCCTTGGGTGGGTTCGTTCTGCAGCCGCTCGCGCTGTGCGCTGGTCAGCAGACGATCGCGATACGGTGCGTAGAACGCGCGGGCCTGATCGAACCAGCCCTCGATCGAGCCGCTCTCCTGGAGCAGGGCCTTGCCGTCGGCGCTGTCGCGCAGGGTGGCGCGGAACGCGGCCTCGGCCGCCTTGGTCTGCGCGGCATCGGTGCTGCCCAGCAGCACCACGATCTGGCGCGCATTGGCATCGGCGATGCGCCGGGTAACATCGGACAACAGACGGTCATGCGCGTCCTGCGGCAACAGCGCGAGGATGTCGGTGTCGATCCGCGATTCGCTCTTCCACAGCTGCCACTGCTGCACGCCCAGGCCGACCAGCACCAGCAACCAGGCGATGGCCAGCCAGCGCCAGATGCGCTGCAGTCGGCCGTTCGAGGTCAGCACGTCATTCAAACCTGCGACCCTCGTCGGTGCTGAGCGTGGCCGGCGTATCGCTCATGCCAACAAAATGGATGCGGGTGACATCCTGGTTGGCCTCGTTGATCTGGACCTCGCGCACGTAACGGTCGCCGCTCAGGGTGAGCTGCGCGAACACCTTGCCGAGCATCGCCGAGCGCGGGGTCAGCTGCATTTTCCAGGCGTTGCCGGGCAGCACCTCGACCTTGACCGTGAACTGCGCCGAGAGCGCCTGCGCATCGCCACTCATCAGCGCGAACATGATCGCGTTGACCGAGCGCATCGCCGGTTGCTGACGGCCATCCAGTTCGACCCGGCTGCTGCCATCGCTTTGCCGGCTGAGGATGCGGTCCCGGGTGACCACCACCTCGGACGGGAACGGCTTGAGCGTGGTCCAGATCACGCCGTGATCCTGGGCCAGCACGAAGCGGCCCTGCGAGCGAAGCGGGTTCTTGAAGCCGGCGACCTGCTTCTCCTGGGAGAACTCGCCACGCAGCACGTCGACCTTGGCCACGCGCTGTTTGACGGCCTCCACATCGGTGGCGGCCAGCGCCGGGGCGACCACGGCCAGCATCGCCAGCACGCACAGCGTGCGCAGGAAACGGTTCATTGCGGTTGCACTCCCAGACGCTCCCACAGCACCGGCGGGCACAGGTAGAGCATTTCATTGGTGGCCGCGTCGACCGCGACCTGGATGGTATGGGCGCGGGTCAGCGTGGTACCGCTGTCCGCATCCAGGATGTCGTAGGCGATCTTCAGGCGGTTTTCCCACTCGGTGATCGTGGCGCGCACGCGCAGCGCCTGGCCGTACAGCAGCGGCCGGATGTACTTGACCCGCGCATCAACCACCGGCCACAGGTAGCCGGAATCGCGCATCTGCGGATAGTCGTAATCGTGACGCTGCAGCAGTGCGCAGCGCGCGATCTCGAAGTACTTGAAGTAATTGCCATGCCAGACCACTTCCATGGCGTCGCAGTCATGGAACGCCGGCGACAGCGTTACCTCGAAGCTCAGATCAGGCGTCGACATACAACTCCCAGCGCTGTGCGCGGATGTCATCCAGCAGGGCGCGCAGCTCGCCATCCAGCGCGCGGTCTTCCTCGATCAGGGCGATGCGCTCGGACAGGTCCTGGTACATCGCAGCCAGATCGCCGTGCAACGTCGCCTTCATGCCGACGCGCTCGCGCAGCGCCACGCCCTGGCGGGCAGTGATCAGCAGCGCGGCGACAACCTGTTCGGTCAGTTCGATCACGCGCAGGCAATCGCGCGCGGCGATGGTGCCCATGCTGACCTTGTCCTGGTTGTGGCATTCGGTGGACCGCGAGAACACCGAGGCCGGCATGGTCTGCTTGAGGGCTTCGGCGGTCCAGGCCGACACGCTGATCTGCAGCGCCTTCAGGCCATGATTGATCGCTGCACGCTCACCGGTGGCGGCCGACAGATTGGCCGGCAGGCCGTGGTTGAAGCGCGCGTCCACCACCAGCGCCATCTGCCGGTCGAGCAGATCGGCCAGGTTGGCAATGGTGTTCTTCAGCGCATCCATCGCAAAGGCGATGTGGCCGCCATAGAAGTGCCCGCCATGCAGGATGCGCTCGCCCTCGACGTCGATCAGCGGGTTGTCGTTGGCGCTGTTGAGTTCGGTTTCGATCAGCTGGCGGAAGAACGGCAACGCGTCCTGCACCACGCCGATCACATGCGGCGCGCAGCGCAGCGAGTAACGGTCCTGCAGGCGCTGTTCGTTGCGCGGCGGGCGGTCGCTGTGCAGGTCCTGGCGCAGGCGCGCGGCGATCTGCATCTGGCCCGGGTGCGGCTTGGCGGCAAACAGCATCTCATCGAAGTGATGTGCGTTGCCGTCGCTGGCCAGCACGTTGAACGCGGTCAGGCGCGTGGCGAGCCTGGTCAGGTAGTCGGCGCGGTCATACGCCAGGCAGGCCAGCGCCGTCATCACGGCGGTGCCGTTCATGATCGCCAGGCCTTCCTTGGGGCGCAGCCGCAGCGGGGCCATGCCAATCTCGGCCAGCACCTCGGCGGCCGGGCGGCGAGCCCCCTGGTACATCACCTCGCGCTCGCCGCACAGCACCGCGGCCACGTAGGACAGCGGGGTCAGATCGCCACTGGCACCGACCGAACCCTCGGCCGGAATCAGCGGCAGCACGTCGTGGCGCAGCAGGGTGGCCAGGCCCTGCAGCAGCGGGTGGCTGACGCCGGACATGCCACGCACCAGCGAGGCCAGGCGTGCAGCGATCACCGCGCGCGTCTCCTGCGGATCCAGGAAACGGCCCAGGCCACAGCCGTGGTAGGTGAACAGGTGATGCGGCAGCTCGGCCACCAGCGCCGGCGGGATGTTCACCGTGCACGAATCGCCGTAGCCGGTGGTCACCCCGTAGATGACGCCATCTTCGCGCAGCAGGCGATCAAGGAAATCCGCGCCGCGCTGGATGCGCGCGGTGAATGCCGCATCGTCGGTGACGACGGCCTGTGCCTGCCGCTGCGAGAGCGCGACCACGTCTTCGATGGTCAGCGGCGCATCGCCGAAGCGGACGGAGGGTGTCTGATCGGCCTTACTTGCCATGCGATGCCTGATCCCAGAAGGGGAAGAAATTGAACCAGTCCAAGGGTGCCTGGGTGACCTGAACTTCCAGCCACCGGGCGAAATCTTCAGCCTGGGCAGTCAGCGCGGCGTCACGCGAACCGCGCGGCAATACGATGCGCTCGGTGAAGTGCTCAAAACGCACGCGGTAGCCTGCGCCGTGGTGCAGGCAGGCCATGGTGTAGACCGGGCACGCCAGCGCCGCAGCCAGCACGTAGGCGCCGATCGGGAACTGCGCGGTGTGGCCGAGGAACGAAGCCGGTACCGTGCGACCGCCGCGCAGCGGCACGCGATCGCCGACGATGGCCACGAAGCCACCCGCCTCGACCCGGCGCTGCAGCTCGACCGCGGTGGCCGGGCCCATGTCCGTGACCTGCAGCAGTTCCACCGAGGCCAGCGGATCGAGCCGCTGCATCAGCCGGTTGAAACGCTGCGCGTGCGCGGTGTGCACCAGCACGGTGATGTGGAAGCCGGGCACCTGCTCAGCCAGCACCTGGCACAACTCCAGGCACCCGATGTGCGCGGTGAGGATCAGGCCGCCTTCACGGCGCGCGATCTTGTCCAGCACCAGGTCGCGCTGCAGATAGATGCGCTCGGGTGGGTAGCGACCGCCCAGGCCCAGCAGCTTGTCGAGCATGGTGTCGGCAAACAGCGCGAAGTGCTTCAGGCTCTGCCAGCGGCCCGGCGGTGCGGAAAACACGCCGGTATGCGCCTGTAGACGCTGCAGGTACTGCAGCGAGGATTGGCGTGCAACCCGGTTGGTCAACCAGTGGCAGAGCACCACCGGGTAGACGCACAGGCGGAACGGCCAGCGCCCGAACCAGCGGTGCACCCAGCACAGAAACAGCACGCCGGCGGCCGAGGTCGACTCGCCGATGTCGGCCCAGTGCGGCGCGCTCTCAGGTGCAGGCGTGGTCATGCGCGAGGACCTGCGATGCGCTGCCACAGCAGCCGCGGCGCGCGCCACAGCATCCCGAAGAACAGGCGCGCGTGCATGCGGCTGATGCGCACGTTGTCGCGCCACACATCGAAGTGCGAGACGCCATCGCTGGGATAGGTCACCGCGGTCGGCACATTGATCACCTTCACCCCACGCCAGAACAGCCGCACCAGGATCTCACTGTCGAAATCCATGCGCCGGCCGATGGTTTCCTCACCGATCAGGCGCGTCACCGGTGCCAGCGGATACAGGCGGAAGCCGCACATCGAATCGCGGATCTGCAGCGACAGCGTGTTGATCCAGACCCAGATGTGCGTGGCATAGCGGCCGTACAGGCGCGCCTTGGGCACGCTGGCATCGTAGGCGGGCGTGCCACAGATCACCGCCTCCGGCTGCGCCTGCGACAGCGCGACGAAGCGCGGGATATCGCCGGTGTCGTGCTGGCCATCGGCATCGATCTGCAGCACATGGCTGTAGTCCAGACGCGCGGCCTCCGCGAACCCGGCCAGCATCGCGCCGCCCTTGCCCTGGTTGACCGCCAGCCGCAGCAGCGTCACCTGCGGTGCGTGCGCGCGCGCCAGGGCATCGAGCACCTGCGCGCAGTCCAGATGCGAACCATCGTCCACCAGCAGGCATGGCAGGCCACTGGCCAGCACGCCCTGCACCACCGCGCCGATCGCGTGCGCGTGGTCGTAGACCGGAATCACCACCAACGGGGCGAAGGCAGGCCTGCTCATGCCACTGCCCGTGTCATCACGCATCGCCGAACACCACCCGGCCGCTGGCATGCACGCCATGGTCGGAGACATAGCGGAAGCTCATTGCCGATTTCGCCGCATCCCAGCCCAGGCTCAACTGCAGGCAGTCGCCGGGGCGCGCCACATGCTGGAACTTCACCGCGTCCATGCGTACGAACCGCGGCGGCATCGTGAAGGCGCTGCGGCCGTAGTGGATCGCCCAGTCCAGCTGAACCACGCCGGGCAGGATCTTCGCCTGCGGGAAATGCCCGTCGAACGCTACCAGGTCAGGATCCAGAACAAACTGCAGCGACGCGATGGTGTCATCGCGCTGCTGCCACTCGGCCGTCGGCATCAACGGGCGGAACAGCGCCGCCAGTGCCGCGGCGGTGACCTTGCCCTGCGCGTTGACGGGGAGGTCGTCGATGAAGCGCCAGCGGCGCGGCCGGGTCACGGCGTCATGGCTGCGGGCCAGATGCGCGCTGAGCTGCTGCGCCTGGCGGCGGCGCTCGGCGTCGTCCCACTGCGCGACCCCGGTCGCCTGCGGCACCACCACGGCGGCCAGCTGCTCGCGCGCGCCCGGCAGCACCAGCACCCGCACGTCCTGCACCGCCGGGTGCGCACGCAGCTGCTGCTCCAGGGCATCCAGCGAGACGCGGCGCTCTTCGATCTTGACGATGCGATCGGCGCGCCCGAGCAGGCGGAAGCTGTGGCCGTCGTCGGCCACGGCACGGTCCTGGGTCAGCCACCAGTCCTCGCTCGCCAGGTGCGGCGAGCGGACCGCCAGGCAGCCCTCGTCGATCCGCCAGGCGACGCCGGGCAACGGATGCCACTGCGGCCGCGCTGCACTCCAGCGCCGCCACGCAACGCCACCGGTCTCGCTGCTGCCGAAGACTTCAGTCGGGGCCACGCCCATCAAGGCGCGCACCTGCAGCGCCGCCTCGGTCGGCAACGGACCCCCAGAGGAGAACACCGCGCGCAGCTGACCGTCCAGCGAGGACCAGTCCAGCTGCTCGGGCAGGCGTTTGAGATGGGCCGGGGTGGCCACCAGCACTGATGGCTGGCCGCCCAGCGCGCTGATCAGGTCTTCGTGGAAGAACCGGCGCGGCTGGATCGCGCGCCCGGCCACCAGCGGCCACAGCACCCGGAACAGCAGCCCGTAGATGTGCTGGTGGGAGACCGTGCCCTGCACCTGCGCACCGTCGAGCTGCTCGCCGAAGGCGGCCTGCAGCGCATCCACCTCGCGGGTCAGCTGGCGCATGCGTTTGACGATGGCGCTCGGCGCGCCGGTGCTGCCGGAGGTGAACACCACCAGCTCCAGCACCGCTTCGTCCAACGGCTGCAGCACCTGATCCGGATCGGCCGCCGCATCGGGCTGCAGCGGCGCATACCGGGCCGGCACGTCGCCGGCGAACCCGGCCACGCACGGGCTCAGCCCTTCCAGCGTGGCCGGCAGGTTGTCGCCGCCCAGGAACACCCGCTTGCCGGCATGCCAGGCACCCAGCAGAGCGGCGGCGAAGCTCAGCGTGTCATCGAAATACAGGGCCCAGTCGGTGCCGGGCGCACGCGCGAACGCCTGCTGCCAGCCGAGCACCTGCGCGCGGAACTGCGGGTGCTCCACCACGGTGTCGCCGGCGATGCCGACGATGCGGCCCGGCCGCGGGGCCAGCGCCAGCCGGTCCAGTGCGATCCACTCAGCCATGGGCATGCGCCGCCTTGACCCGTCGCCGGACCAGCCATTCCCCGCCAAACAGAGCACCCATCATCACGTACGCCAACACTCCGTTGTAGAACGCCCACACTTGGTTGGACGCCCACAGCGCCGTGGCCAGGGCCAGACTTCCGTTGAGAACAAAGAACCCGCACCAGATCCAGGTCACGCGGCGGGTGTAGATCACGGCGAACGGCGGCAGATCCGGCTCGCTCAGCCGCGCCAGGCGCTCCACGGCACTCGGCCCGAAGCGCAGGCTGGTGGCGAAGATCACCAGCATCACCGCGTTCACCAGCGCCGGGTACAGCTTCAGCGGCAGCGCCTCGTTGAAGGCCGTGGCCACCAGGGCGAGTACACCGGTGCCGAGTGCGGCCACCCACCACACCGCCTGGCGGGTGGTCAGCGCGCGCAGCGCGGCCAGGGTGAACAGCAGCAGCGACAACCAGCGCGGCTCGAACCGGCCCAGCGACAGGTAGACCACCAGCGGGTATGCCAGCGACAGCAACGCAAACGCCGCGACGCGTACCCGGACCATGGTCAGTCTTCAGCGATGGCCGTCAGGCGGCCGCTTGACCGGGCAACAGCCCGTGCACCACATCCACGATGTCCTGCACGGTGCGCACCTGTTTGAACGCTTCCGGCTGCAGATTGCGGCCGAGCAGCGGCTTGAGCTGCACGATCAGGTCGACCGCGTCGATGCTGTCGATGTCCAGGTCGTCATACAGCCGCGCCGCGGGCGTGATACGGCTCGGCTCGATCTCAAAGCTGTCCTTGAGGATCTTGACGATGCGCTCGAAAAGTTCGTTCTTGGTCATGGGTAAATCCTGACGCGCCGTTAGGACGGCTGGCGTGCGGCGACAAACTCGCTCAGGGCACGCACGCTGGAGAAATGGCGACGGGTCTCTTCCGAATCGGCTGACAGGCTGACACCGTACTTTTTCTGCAGGGCCAATCCAAGTTCCAGCGCGTCGATGGAATCCAGGCCCAGCCCTTCAACGAACAGGGGCGCGGCGGAATCGATGTCTTCGGGAGTGATGTCTTCCAGTGAAAGCGATGAAATGATCAATTCCTTGATCTCGTGCTCAAGTGCTTGCACGGGTCGGGTCTCCAGCGAAGTCGAAGTAATGGGCAAGATGATCGGTCACACGCCGGGCGGCCAAGGCATCCCCCCTGGGCGCATCGCCGATCTCGTTCAGAAACGGGGCAATCGGGAGATCCTCCCCGACTTCCAGCTGAACGTGAAATCGCCGTGATGGCACACGATACCATTTCTGGCCCTTGGTCAGGGTCGGCGGGGTGCAGGTGATCCGGACCGGCGTGATGTCCAGCCGGCCCCGCACCGCGATGTTGGCCGCCCCGCGCTGCAGGCGCAGCGGCTGGCCCGGCACGGTGCGCGTGCCCTCCGGGAAGATCACCAGGTTGCCGCCGGCATGGACCGCGGCGATGCAGTCATCCACCAGCCCTGCCCCGTCATCATTGGAGACGTAGCCGGCGGCCCGGACCGGGCCGCGCATGAACGGATTGCGCGCCACGGCCTGCTTGACCACGCAATCGGCATTGGGAAGCTGGGCGATCAGCAGCACCACGTCGATCAGGGTCGGGTGGTTGGCCAGGATGAGCAGGCCGTTGCGCTGCAGGCGTTCGCCCCCGCGGATCTCGTAGGTCATCAGCCCCAGCCGGTGCATCAGGCCGACGTGGGTGGCGAAGCTGCCTTGGACCAGGCGGCGCGCCAACACGCGCCGGCGCACCGGCTCGCGGATCAGCAGCAACGACAGGAACAACAGGCCGCCCAGCACCAGCCCCCCGATCCCGAAGGCGGCAAAGCTCAGCCCTGTCCCCAGCACCCGCCAGGCATGGTTGATCCGGGCCGGCCAGCGCTCAGCCATGGCGTTGCCAGGCCCAGCGTTGGCCATCGGCGTCCAGCGCCAGCGCCCGTTCACCGGCCAGCAGGAAGCGCAGCACGTCCAGGCCATGCGGCAGCGCCTCGGAGGGGCGGTCTTCACCACCGCCGCCCCAGCCCAGCGACAGCCGGGTGCCCGGACCGTCGGCCGGCCCCAGCCGCCAGCACCACGCGAAGAACGGGTCGGGTTCGTCGGCGAAACCCGCGTAGACCGGCGGCAAGGCGGATTCATAGATCACCAGACGCACCTCCGGCGCGCCATCGGCCAGCAGCCCGAACGCCTCGATGCAGGCGGTCTCGACGGTGGCGCGGCCGGCGGCGAGGGCCAGATAGTTTCCCCGATGCCCACGGGCGATCGAATACAGGGCGCCGATCGCGTTGTGCACCGACAGACCAAAGCCGGTCGGCGACATCGGCTGGTCCGCGCTCAGGGTATTGAGCAGTTCCATCGAGCGGGCCACGTCGCCATGCCGCGAGGCGAACACCAGTGGCACCTGGCCACCGTCACCGGGTTGCTCGCACCAGCAGGCGGTCTGGATCGCCATGCGGCCCAGCCGCTCGATGCGGCGACGCTGCATGGCCGGCACTTCGGACAGTGCCGGGGTGTCCTCACCGGTTGGCAGCCAGGGGGCGTTCGCCCACGCCTGCCACTGCTCGCGGGTGGTGATGCCCGGCGCCCACGCCGCCCAATCAATTACAGAAAACTCAATCATTCCCGCCAACGTGATGGATGGGTACCAAGAGAAGGCCGTCGACATCGCCTGGCACCGGTGGCGGTACCGAGAAAGGAGCGCACGCTATCATGACACTCTCGGCACTGGCAGCATTCACATCCTGAAATGAGCAACATGATCGACAACGCAACAGCTCCGGCAGTCGCTATTCCCTCCTCCGGACCTGCGTTGTTCCATGTGGCCTACGTCCCGGCCGCGCAGCGCGATGCCGCGCTGGCCGACCCGCAGACGCTGGCCGTGTTCGGCTTCGGCCCGCGCCACGCCGCGCTGGATGACCCGCGCTGGCTGCAGGTACCGCTGGCCGAGCAGGGCCCGGCGCGGATCGAGGTCTGGCGTGGCGGCACGCCGGTCGCGCACGGCACCACCGATGGGGTGCGCTGGTCGCACACCGACAGCCTGCTGTTCGGGGTGCTGGAGATCGACGAGGTCGACAGCGATATCGAGTCGGCCGCGGCCGAGGCCTATGCGCGGATGAGCGCGTTCCTGTCACGCTGTGGCTATCCGCATCTGCTGCGCACCTGGAACTATCTGGACGCGGTGACCGAGGGCGATGGCGACGATGAACGGTACCGACGTTTCTGCGTGGGCCGCGTGCGGGGCCTGCGTGAACTGGATGAAGCCGCACTGCCGGCGGCGACCTGCATTGGTCGTTTCGACGGTGAGCGCCGGCTGCAGGTGTATTGGCTGGCGGCGCGCGAGCCGGGCCTGCCGCTGGAGAATCCGCGCCAGGTGAGCGCGTTCCGTTATCCACGCCAGTACGGGCCGCAGTCGCCGAGTTTTTCGCGGGCGTTGCTGCCGCCGTTGGCCACAGGCCTGCCGTTGCTGCAGTCGGGGACGGCGGCGATCGTGGGGCATGTGTCGCAGCACACGGGGGCGGTGGATGAGCAGTTGCGGGAGACGCTGAGGAATCTGCAGAGTCTGGTGGATACGGCGCGCGGTCAGCGGCCGTCGCTGTCGCCGGCGTTGGGTTCGACCTCGGTGCTGAAGGTGTATGTGCGGCGCGCGGAGGATATGGCGGCGGTGACGGCGCAGATGGCGGCGCTGCCGACGGCGCCGCCGTTCGTGGTGTTGCACGCCGAAGTGTGCCGTGCGGAGCTGCTGGTGGAGATCGAGGGGCTGCACGGCTGAGTTCGCGGCGGCTGTCGTTCCCTTCGCCGGCTGCAGGCCCCTGTAGTGCCGACCGCTGGTCGGCTGCCTTTGACCCTTCTTTTACGGTTGGCTTTTTCCAACCGACGACGCAGACCTTTCAGGGCGAGGGCGGTCAGACCCTGCCGGGACCGTTGGAGCGGCATGGATGCCGCTCACGAGCCCCCATGGATGGGTTTACGGCGCGTCCGGGCAGGGTCTGACCGCCCTCGCCCACACGGAACCGGGAATAGCCACCGCGCTTTCCTCAGTGATACCCCACATCCGCCCGCACCTTGCCGCGGAACACCCGGTACGACCACGCCGTATAGCCCAGGATCACCGGCAGCAGGATCACCAGCCCGACCAGGCTGAAGCTCAGCGACGAGGCCGGCGCAGCGGCCTGCCACAACGTCATGCTCGGCGGCAGCAGGTACGGCCACATGCCCAGCACCAGGCCGATGAAGCCGAGCACGAACAGGGCCAGCGTCAACAGGAACGGCGGCAGATCGCGCTTGGGGTGCATCGCGCTGCGCCACAGCGCGGTGGCCACGGCCAACGTCAGCAAGGGCACCGGCGAGAGCCACCAGAAGTTGCCATCGCTGAACCAGCGCGCCATCAAGCGCGAATCCAGGAACGGCAACCATGCGCTCACCAGGCCCATGAACACGATCACCGCCACCACCAGCGGGCGGGTCAAGGTGCGTGCGAAGGCCTGCTCGCGGCCCTCGGTCTTGAGGATCAACCAGGTACTGCCGAGCAGCGCGTAGCCGAATACCACGGCTGCGCCGGTCAACATCGAGAACGGGCTGAACCAGCTGAACGCGCCGCCCACATAACGGCCATCCACGACCTGCAGGCCCTGCACGAGTGCGCCGAGGATCACGCCCTGCGCGAAGGCGGCCAGCAGCGAACCCAGGCCGAAGGCCACGCTCCACAGCTTGCGCGAGCGGTGCGCCTTGAAGCGGAACTCGAAAGCCACGCCGCGGAACACCAGCGCGACCACCAGCAACAGGACCGGCAGGTACAGCGCCGACAGCAGCGCGGCGTAGGCCTTCGGGAAGGCGGCCATCAGCCCGGCCCCGCCCAGCACCAGCCAGGTTTCGTTGCCGTCCCAGATGGGGGCGGCGGTATTCATCATGATGTCGAGCTGCTCCTCATCCTCGGCCATCGGCGCGAGGATCCCGATGCCGAGCACGAAGCCATCCAGCACCACGTACATCAACACACCAAAGCCGATCACCGCGAACCATGCCACCGGCAGCCAGATCGTCATCTCCATCTCAGCGCTCCTCCAGCGGTTCATCGGCACCGGACAGCGGCCGCGCCGGGGTGTGGCTGCCGGCATCCAGCGCCGGGGCCGGGTCATGCGGCTTGGGACCGGTGCGGATGATCTTCACCAGGTACCAGACGCCCCAGCCGAACACGAACGCATAGCCGACGATGTACACGCCCAGCGAGAGCGCCGTCATCCACGCACTCTGCGGACCCACGGCGTCGGCCGTGCGCAGCACACCATAGACCACCCACGGTTGCCGGCCCATCTCGGTCACGAACCAGCCGGAAATCAGCGCGATGAAGCCGCTGGGCAGCATCCAGTTCCAGCCGCGGATCAACCAGCGCGACTGCAGCAGCTTGCCGCGCCACCACTGGAACGCCGAGACCCAGGCCAGCAGCAGCATCAGCGTGCCCAGCCCGACCATCACCCGGAACGCGAAGAACACCGGCACCACCGGCGGCCGGTCGCTGGCAGGCACCGAGGTGAGCGGATCGAAGGTGCCGTCCAGCGAATGGGTGAGGATCAGGCTGCCCAGGCGCGGGATCGCGATTTCATAGTCGTTGCGCTCGGCCTTTTCATTGGGCACCGCGAACACCACCAGCGGCACGCCCTTGCCCTCGCCTTCGGAATGCCAGTGCGCTTCCATCGCCGCGATCTTCATCGGCTGGTGCTTGAGGGTGTTCAGGCCATGCATGTCGCCGACGAAGATCTGTACCGGCACCGTCAGCGCGGCGAAGCCCACCGCCGCCAGCAGCATCTTGCGCCCAGCCTCACGGTGCACGTCCTTTCGCAGGTACCACGCGCCCACACCGCCAATCACGAAGCAGGTGGTGATGAACGAGCCCAGGGCCATGTGCGCCAAGCGGTACGGGAAGGACGGGTTGAAGACGATCTGCCACCAGTTCTGCGGGTGCACGATGCCATCGACCATCGCGTAACCGGCCGGCGTCTGCAGCCAGCTGTTGGAGGACAGGATCCAGAATGTGGAGACCAGTGTGCCCAGCGCCACCATGCAGGTGGAGAAGAAATGCAGGCGCGGCGAGACCTTGCCCCAGCCGAACATCATCACGCCCAGGAAGCTGGCTTCCAGGAAGAACGCGGTGAGCACTTCATAGGTCAGCAGCGGGCCGATCACCGTGCCGGCGACCTCGCTCAGCCGTGGCCAGTTGGTGCCGAACTGGAAGGCCATGACGATGCCGCTGACCACGCCCATGCCGAAGGAGACCGCGAAGATCTTCTGCCAGAAGAAATACAGTTCGCGCCAGACCGGATTGCCGGTGCGCAGCCAGCGCGATTCGACAAAGGCCAGCCAGCTGGCGGTACCGATCGTGAAGGCCGGGAACAGCACATGGAAACTGATGACGAACCCGAACTGGATCCGGGACAACAACAACGCGTCCAAGAGACGCCTCCGACTGGCTCTGAAATCCGCACCAGTCTGGGCCTGTATCCGTGAAAGGCACATGCGACCCGGTGACGCGCTGCTTCACTTTGTCGCAGGCGCGGCGGCACCGGCCAGCACGGTCACGCGCGTGATCGTCTTGAACATCGAATCGCTCCTTGAAAGGGATGTCTCCCGTGAACCCCGGGGTTCATGGCCACCGTAGAGCCGGTTCCGGGCTGTCGACGCGCTGCTGCCCTGCGGGGGCGGGGCAAGGCAGCGCAAGGCCTGCGCCGTCCGGGCGCAGGTCGGGATCGCCCTTCGCCGCGCGTGGAAGCATCACTGGCGGGACGACTTTGCCGATCCCGGCCATGGGCCGGTGCCATGACCTGTGGCCCCTTCCCGCGCCCCTTGCGGCTGCTACGCTTGCCGGGTTTTCCTCATTGGTGCCGCCCGCAATGCCCAGAACGCTGCCGTTGTCCCTGTTGCTGCTCGCCGCCCTCGGCGGTGCTGCCCATGCGGCGCCGACGCCGATCACCATCGAGCAGGCCATGGCCGACCCGGACTGGATCGGTCCGCCGGTCGAGAGCGCGTGGTGGTCCTGGAACAGCCAGCAGGTGGAGTACCAGCTCAAGCGCAACGGCAGCCCGGTGCGCGATACCTTCCGCCAGCCGGTCGCCGGCGGTGTGGCCGCACAGGTTGGCGATGACCAGCGCGGCACCCTGGATGTGGACAGCCCGGTCTACGACAGCGCGCGCCAGCGCTCGGCCTTCGTGCGCAATGGCGATGTGTTCGTGCGCGACCTGCGCAGCGGCGCGCTGAGCCAGCTGACCCGCAGCACCGAGAAGTCCGGCGCGGTCAATTTCGCCCGCGACGGCGGCGTGATCTGGCGCACCGGCCAGAACTGGTTCCATTGGACCGCCGCCGCCGGCGTGCAGCAGGTCGCCAGCCTGAAGGCCGAGAAGAATCCGGACGACGCGCCCAAGGCCGATACCCTGCGCGAGCAGCAGCTGCGCACCCTGGCCACGCTGCGCAACGACCGCGCCCAGCGCGAGGCACTCAAGGCGCAGGAAGCCAGCTGGCGTCGCGCCGATGACACCCGCGCGCCGGGCCCGGTGTATCTGGGCGCGGATGTGGAGATCGTCGACAGCGTGCTCTCACCCGATGCGCGCACCTTGATCGTGGTCACCAAGCCGAAGAGCTTCGATGAAGGCCGCGGCGGCAAGATGCCCAAGTACGTGACCGAATCGGGTTACGAAGAGTTCGAGGACACCCGCACCCGCGTGGGCCGCAACGACCCGGAACCGAACGCGCTGTGGCTGGTCGATGCCGTGGCCGGCACGGTCAGGCCGCTGTCGCTGGACGGCCTGCCGGGCATCGGCACCGACCCGCTGGCCGCGCTGCGCAAGGCCGCCGGCAAGGACGCCCTGAAGGGCAACCGCCCGGTGGAAGTACTCGGTGGCCCTGGCGCGCCCGGCATCCGCTGGAGCGCCGATGGCCAGCAGGCCGCGATCATGCTGCGCGCCAACGACAACAAGGACCGCTGGATCGCCAGCGTGACCCCGTCCAGCGCCAAGCTGGAGACGCGTCATCGCCTGACCGACAGCGCCTGGATCAACTGGAGCTTCAACGATTTCGGCTGGTCCAACGACAACCGTACGCTGTGGCTGCTGTCCGAAGAATCCGGCTATTCGCACCTGTACACCCAGCAGGGCACGGCCAAGCCGCAGGCACTGACCGGTGGCAAGTGGGAAACCTCGATGCCGGTGCCCAGCGCCGACGGCCGCGGCTTCTACTTCCTGTGCAACCAGCAATCGCCGGGCGATTACGAAGTGTGCGCGGTGGACACCGCCAGCAAGCAGGTGCGTGAGCTGACCGCGCTCAACGGCGTGGAAGACTTCTCGCTGTCCCCGGACGGCCAGCAGCTGCTGGTGCGTTACTCCGGCGCCTACCTGCCGACCCAGCTGGCCGTGGTGCCCGCCGCCGGTGGCCAGGCCAAGGTGCTGACCGACACCCGCACCGCCGAGTTCAAGGCGCGCGAGTGGATCCAGCCCAAGCTGGTGCAGGTGCCGTCCAAGCATGGCGCGGGCGTGGTCTGGGCCAAGTACTACGGCCCGGAGACCTTCGAGCCGGGCAAGCAGTACCCGATCGCCATGTTCGTGCACGGCGCCGGCTATCTGCAGAACGTACACCAGCAGTACCCGGCCTACTTCCGCGAGCAGATGTTCCACAACCTGCTGGTGCAGAAGGGCTACGTGGTGCTGGACATGGATTACCGCGGCAGCGCCGGCTACGGCCGTGACTGGCGCACGGCGATCTACCGCAACATGGGCCACCCGGAACTGGAAGATTACAAGGACGGCCTGGACTGGCTGGTCGCCACCAAGCAGGGCGACCGTGACCACGCCGGCATCTACGGCGGTTCCTACGGCGGCTTCATGACCTTCATGGCGCTGTTCCGCTCGCCGGGCACGTTCAAGGCCGGCGCCGCGCTGCGCCCGGTGGTCGACTGGCACCAGTACAACCACGGCTACACCGCCAACATCCTCAACACCCCGGACATCGACCCGGAGGCGTACCGCAAGTCGTCGCCGATCGAATACGCCGACGGCCTGCAGGATCACCTGCTGATCGCGCACGGGATGATGGACGACAACGTGTTCTTCCAGGACTCGGTCAACCTCACCCAGAAACTGATCGAGCTGCACAAGGACAACTGGACGATCGCGCCGTACCCGCTGGAACGCCACGGCTATGTGCGTGCCGATTCCTGGCTGGACCAGTACAAGCGCATCCTCAAGCTGTTCGAAGAGAACCTGAAGTAATCCAGCGATGACGTCGGTCCCCACTGACGTGCAGCACGCCGCGGCGACGATCGATATCGTCGCCGCGGTCGTTTTCGATGCCGGGGGCCGCGTGCTGGTGGTGCGCAAACAGGGCTCGGAGACCTTCATCCAACCCGGCGGCAAGCCCGAGCCCGGTGAAGCACCGTTGGTTGCCTTGGCGCGCGAGCTCAAGGAGGAACTCGGGGTCATGTTGGACCCGGCCACTGCCGTGCCGCTGGGCCGGTTCGAGGCCTGGGCGGTGCACGAAACCGGGCACCGCGTGCGGGCCAATGTTTACCTGGTGACGGTCACCGGTTCGCCGCGCGCGCAGGCGGAAATCGCCGAACTTGCGTGGGTGCCGCTGCGCCCGCCGCATGGCCTGCGCTTGGCACCGTTGAGCGCAGACCATATCCTGCCCGCGGCCGCGACCGCGGTGGCTGCGACCTAGACGTCGCGGCCTGCCCAACCAGGACACCGGATGTCAGCGTCGCTTCCCCCGCCATTGCCTTCCTGCACGCCACACCCCAGCGGGGAGGGTGCGCCTGGATTTCTCGCCCCCCTGCTCAAGTCCGTGCTGCTGGTCTGCCTGGTCACGGCCGCGCTGTGGGCGGTGCTGGCACTGATTGCGATACGCCTGTCGGGCTCGGAGGCGCTGCAGGCGCTGCTGACCGATGAAAACCTCCACTGGCTGCCCGGCTGGGTGCATTGGCTGCTCACCCACCCGGTGCTCGCCAACGTGCTGCTGTGCGTATCGAGCCTGGCGGGCGTCCTGGCGTGCTGGGGCATGCTGCGGCGCTGGCGCTGGGCGTGGGGATCGTTCGTGGCGCTGCTCGCCATCACGGCCGTGCTCAATGGGGTGGTGGTCTGGGGCGTCGACGATACCTTCCGCCACCTGCTGGCGCAGCTTCCGGCGGAGACCTATTCGCTGGAGATACTGCAGTTGCGCAGAGACCTGCGGGTGCTGCGCGTGATCTGGGGCGTACTGATGGGCCTGACCGCTGCAGCGTTCGCCGTGCTGCATGGCTGGCTGATCGTGCGCCTGTGCGCGCCCGATGTACGTGCACTGTTCCGCCGCTGAGATGTTTCCCGCAGCGCCACGGTGCGCTGCACGACCTGCAAGGATGATCGTGTGACTGTTTCCCTCCCCCTTCTGCGCCGCCACGGCTGGCGCACGACCCTGTTCACCCTGCTCACGGCGGTCAGCCTGCCGGCGGCCGCGGCCACGCAGACGATGGTGTGCGGCATGTTCGTGTCCGAGGACACCGGCACCACGCTGACCCTGCACAGCGCGAACGAGGGCGTGCGGCAGATTCCCGGGCGGGCACCGGAGCCGTACGTGCTCAGCCGCCTCGGCGACGAGCTGAAGCTGGCCGACCTGGACAACGGCGGCGTCGGCTCGCTGACCCTGGAAGACAGCGGTCGGCGGCTCAGCGATCGCTTCAATACGTACCGCCTGCAGAAGGCCGCCAGCTGTCGCCCCGCCGCGATGTTCCGGCCCGGATCGTGCCGGGCCGAGATCGGTACCTGCCTGAACGACACGCTCTTCGCCAGCAACGACCGCCTGCGGCAGTGGTGCCGTGAGGATGTGCCGGCCGCCTGCAAGCGTCTGCTGGCCAATTTCCAATCCGAGGCGCGCGAGGCCAGGACGCTGGCGGCGACCCAGGACGATGCTCCGGAGCTGCCTGAGCCGGAGGTCTGCAAACCCGCGTCCGCGGCGTACGACCAGGCCGCCTGTCTGGAGGCCGCGCGCGATGCCATGGGGCAAGCCTTGGCCAAGGCGCTGCTTGGCGGGCTCAGCGCAGCCAAGGCGTCACCGCTGCCGGCCGCGCAGCTCGATGAGGTCACGACCCTGTGCCGGGTACAGACCGGCGGCACGTTCTGCGCCAACGCTGCCGAGGCGTTGTGGGACGCCGGCCGCCTGATCCCGGCCCGCGATGCACTGCAGCGGGCGTGCACCGTGGGCAAGGACCCGCGCGCCTGTGAGCGTGCAGCGCCGCTGACCACGCTGGATGCCAGGGCACTGACCCCGGTGGCAGCCACCGCCCTGCCCTGCGGCAGCTATGTCGCCAGCCAGGGCCTGATGGACCATCTGCCGTTCGGCGATGGCGGCATGATCGACAGCGGCTTCGGCGGCAAGCTGCGCGCGCGGCTGGTCGATGGCGACATCCGTGTGCGCCATGACCAGGGCGATGACTTCGTGTTCAAGCGCCTGGCCAACGGCAACCTGATCGGCATGGACAGCTGGAACCGCTTCAGCTACTACGAGCGCACCGGCGAAGCCCAGCAGTGCAGTGCACCGGTGGTTTTCGTCGAAACCCCGCTGCCGCAGGATTGCCCGACGCTGGGCCGCGAGGGCGGTGCCCAGGCGTGCTGTGCGGCGGGCAAGCTGCAGGGCTGCAATGCCGCCGGTCATCAGCTGGCGCTGCGCAATCGCTGGGCCGAGGCGGCGCCGTTCTACAGGACGCTGTGCACCGCCGGCGTACGCGAAGGCTGCGAGAACCTGGCCACCGTCTACGAGCACACCGGTGACGAGCAGCTGCCCGCGCAGATGGCCTCGATCTGTGCCAAGGATGGCAAAGGCACCCACGTGGCCTGCGATGTGCACGCGACCCGCAACTGGGGGCTGATGCAGGTCAGCGCCGGGCTGGAACAGATCGCCGAGCGCATGGCGGCCGAGCCCGATGCCGAGGCAGACGGCAACGCACCGGCCGAGGCGCCCGCCCCGGCGAAGAACAGCAAGAGCAGCACCCGCAAAAGCGGCCACTGAGCGCCAGTGAGCACACGCAGGCCGTGCACCGGCCTGCGGTAAAGTAGCGCCCATGAACGACTTCGACCGCGTCCGCGCGTATCTGACCGACCTGCAGGACCGCATCTGTGCGGCGATTGAAACCGCCGACGGCCAGGCCCGCTTCACCGAAGATCTCTGGCAGCGCGCGGAGGGCGGCGGTGGCCGGACCCGCATCCTGCGCGATGGCGCGGTGTTCGAGCAGGCCGGGATCGGGTTCTCCGATGTGGCCGGCACGCGCCTGCCGCCGTCGGCCTCGGCGAACCGTCCGGAGCTGGCCGGGGCTTCCTGGCGCGCGACCGGTGTCTCGCTGGTGTTCCATCCGGCCAATCCCTACCTCCCGACCACCCATGCCAACGTGCGCTACTTCCGCGCCGAGCGCGATGGCGTGGCGGTGGCCTCGTGGTTCGGGGGTGGCTTCGACCTCACCCCGTTCTATCCGATCGACGACGACGTGCGGCACTGGCATCAGGTGGCGCACGATCTGTGCGCGCCCTTCGGCGAAGAGCGCTATGCGGCGCACAAGCGCTGGTGCGATGAGTATTTCTTCCTGCGCCACCGCAATGAGACGCGTGGCGTGGGCGGGTTGTTCTTCGACGACCTGCATGGCGATTTCGAGCGTGATTTCGCCTATCTGCGTGCGGTCGGCGATGGTTTCCTGGATGCCTATCTGCCGCTGGTCGAGCGCCGCAAGGACACGCCGTACGGCGAGCGCGAACGCGAGTTCCAGCTGTACCGGCGCGGCCGCTATGTCGAGTTCAACCTGGTCTACGACCGCGGCACCCTGTTCGGGCTGCAGAGCGGTGGGCGCAGCGAAAGCATCCTGATGAGCCTGCCCCCGCGCGTGCGCTGGGAGTATGGCTTCCAGCCGGAGGCCGGCAGCGATGAGGCGCGTTTGGCGGATTACCTGGTGCCGCGCGACTGGCTATAACGGGGACCGGCTATAACGGGGACGGAGGTAGTTAAGGGCTATAACGGGGAGGCTATAACGGGGACGGAGGTAGTTAAGCGCACGCGCTTAACTACCTCCGTCCCCGTTATTTCTGTCCCCGTTATTTCTCGCGCTTAACTACCTCCGTCCCCGTTATTTCTTCGGCACGATCGTGATGTGCCCGTTGATCTCCAGCACCGCCAGGGCGACATCGTCGATGGACAGGCAGCCCTGCTGACGCATCGCTGCGTCCAGATCGGCCGGGGTGACCAGCTCACGCTTGAGCACGGAATCGAGCACCTTGCCATCGCGGGCGATCAGGATCGGCTCGCCTTCGACCAGGGTTTCCACGCGCCGGCTGCGCGTGCTGAGCCAACCCACGCCGTAGTTGATCGAGATCAGCGTCGCCGCGAGCAGCAGGCCGCCGCCCAGGGACGTGTCCTGGCCCAGCAGTGCGTTCTGCACCGCGTTGCCCAGCAGCACGATCAGCAACACGTCGAACGGGGTGATCTGGCCCAGCGCACGCTTGCCGGAGAGCCGGACCATCCCCAGTACCACCGCGTACACCACCACCGCGCGCAGGATGAATTCCCACCACGGCATGGCCAATGCAAACAGGTCGCTCATTGCCTCTCCCCGAACTGGTCCGGCCAGCATGGGCCGGCACCCGGCGCGAGGCAATGGCCTGACGGCGTGGATGGCCGTTTTCCGGCGCCACAAATAAAAAGCCCCGCCAACCAGGGGGAGGTTAGCGGGGCCGGGGAACGGGCGCTTGGGGAGGAGCCCCCGTTCCGAGATCTGCTCCAGGGGATGGGAGAGATCCACAACAGGCATTGCGCCTGTCGAGGTCTATAAAAGCACTCCGAACATTGATAGTTCGTGAAGGGGCCCAATTAATCCGGACCTCTTCCCAGAAACATTCATCCAACAGTCAGATTATCGTGGCGCACTGAACCAATTCAGCCTTTTGACTGTGATTCAGGCCTCAATGTGCCTCATCCCAGTTGTCGCCCACGCCCGCATCCACCACCAGCGGCACACGCAGTTCGGCGGCCGAGGACATCAGTTCCACGACTTTCAAACGCAAGGTATCGAGGAAACTACTTTCGGTTTCAAAGACGAGTTCATCGTGCACCTGCAGAATCATCTTGGCCTGGTCGCTGTGATCCTCCAGCCAGCTGTCCACCTTCACCATGGCGCGCTTGATGATGTCCGCCGCGGTGCCCTGCATCGGGGCGTTGATCGCGGCCCGTTCAGCACCGGCCCGCAGGCCCTGGTTGCGGGCGTTGATGTCGTTCAGGTACAGGCGGCGGCCGAACAGGGTTTCCACATAGCCCTGTTCGCGGGCCTGCTGGCGCATCCGCTCCATGAAATCGCGCACGCCCGGGTAGCGGCTGAAGTACAGCGCCACGTAATCCTGGGCCTGGCCGCGGTCGATGCCCAGGTTGCGGGCCAGCCCGAACGCGCTCATGCCGTACATCAGGCCGAAGTTGATCGCCTTGGCGGCCCGGCGCTCGTTGGAGGTCACCTCCTCCAGGGGGCGGCTGAAGACTTCCGCCGCCGTCGCCCGGTGCACGTCCACGCCCTGCTCGAAGGCCCGCACCAGGCCGGGGTCCTCGGAGAGGTGGGCCATGATCCGCAGCTCGATCTGCGAGTAGTCGCAGGCCAGGATCTTGCGGCCCGGCGGGGCCACGAAGGCGCGGCGGATGCGACGGCCATCCTCGGTGCGGATCGGGATGTTCTGCAGGTTCGGGTCCGAGGAGGACAGCCGGCCGGTGGCGGCGCCGGACTGGTGGTAGCTGGTGTGTACCCGCCCGGTGTCCTGGTTGATCATCTCCGGCAGCTTGTCGGTGTAGGTGCTGCGCAGCTTGGCCAGCCCGCGGTACTCCAGGATCACCCGCGGCAGCTCGTGCTGCTCGGCGATCGCCTCCAGTGCCTCTTCGTTGGTGCTGGGCTGGCCCTTGGGGGTCTTCACCAGCGCCGGCAGCTGCAGCTCGTCGAACAGCACGGCCTGCAGCTGCTTGGGCGAATCCAGGTTGAAGGTGCGCCCGGCCAGCTCGGTGGCTTTCTGCTGGGCGGCCAGCATGCGTGAGCCCAGGTCCTGGCTCTGCCGGCGCAGTTCGGCCATGTCGATGTGCACGCCATTGGCTTCGATGCGGGTCAACACCGGCACCAGCGGCATCTCGATGTCGCGGTAGACGCTGTCCAGCGAGGGCGTGGCCCGCAGCTGTGGCTGCAGCGCGTGGTGCAGGCGCAGGGTCACGTCGGCATCTTCGGCGGCGTAGCGGCAGGCTTCGTCCAGGCCCACCTGCGAGAACGAAATCTGCTTGGCGCCCTTGCCGGCCACCTCCTCGAACTTGATGGTGGTGTAGCCCAGATAGCGCATCGCCAGCGAGTCCATGTCATGGCGCGTGGCGGTGGAATTGAGCACGAAGCTCTCCAGCATGGTGTCGTCGTGGTACCCCTGCACGTTCACGCCGTGGCGGCGCAGCACGTGCAGGTCGTACTTGCCGTGCTGGCCAAGCTTCTTCTTGGAGGGGTCTTCCAGCGCCGGGCGCAACGCCGCCAGTACCTGCTCACGCGGCAGCTGGGCCGGCGCGCCGGGGTAATCGTGACCGACCGGGATATAGGCGGCCCGGCCCGGCTCGACCGCCAGGCTGATGCCGACCAGGTTGGCGCGCATGGCGTCCAGCGCGTCGGTCTCGGTATCGAAGGAGATCAGCTCGGCATCGGCCAGGCGCTGCACCCAGGCGTCGAGCTGCTCGCTGGTGAGCACCATCTCGTACTCGCCGGGGGCGGAGAGCGCCGGGTCGACCGGCACCACCGCCTCATCCGGCGTAGCACGCGCGTAGCCGGCCGCGGTGCCACGCAGGCTGACCGGGGCATCGCTGGCAGCGGCCGGGGCCGGCACGGGGCCGCCCAGCTCCTTGAGCGCCTGGGTGAAGCCGTAACGCAGGTACAGCTCGCCCAGCGACGGCACGTCCGGCTCGCGCAGCGGCAGGGTCTGCGCCGTTACCTCCAGCGGCACATCGGTACGGATCGTGACCAGCTCGCGGTTGAGCGGCAGGCGCTCCAGCGCCGCGCGCAGGTTCTCGCCGATCTTGCCCTTCATGGTCGGGGCCGCGGCGATCACGCCATCCAGGTGCTGGTATTCGGCCAACCACTTGGCGGCGGTCTTGGGGCCGCACTTTTCCACGCCGGGCACGTTGTCCACAGCGTCGCCCATCAGTGCCAGCAGGTCGACGATCTGGTCGGCGCGCACGCCGAACTTCTCCATCACCGCCGCGTCCGAATCCATGCGGCTGCCGGTCATGGTGTTGACCAGCTCGATACCCGGGCGGACCAGCTGGGCGAAGTCCTTGTCGCCGGTGGAAATGGTCACCTGCAGGCCATCGCGGTGACCCTGCAGGGCCAGCGTGCCGATCACATCATCGGCTTCCACGCCGGGGATGCGCAGGATGCTCAGGCCCAGCGCCTCGACGATGCGGCACATCGGCTCGATCTGCGGGCGCAGGTCGTCGGGCATCGGCGGGCGGTTGGCCTTGTAGTCGGCATACAGGTCGTCACGGAAGGTCTTGCCGGGCGCATCGACCACGAAGGCGACGTACTCGGGGCGCTCCTTCAGGGTGGCGCGCAGCATGTTGACCACACCGAACAGCGCGCCGGTGGGTTCACCGTGTGCGTTGGTCAGCGGCGGAAGCGCGTGGAACGCGCGATACAGGTAACTGGACCCGTCAATCAGGACTAATCGGCTCATATGACGATTCTACGCGCCCGGCCCTGACCGTCGTCGGCACCGGCCTCACGATCCATCGGGCATAATCAGGCCCTCTTCGCCCAAGGACTCCCGGCCCATGAAGATTCTGTTGCTCGCAGGCGTGCTCGCGCTGGCTGGCTGTGCCACCGGTGGTGGCGGCAGGCCCCCGGTCGATGTCACTGGCGCCGATGTGGTCAAGACGGTGCAGGACAACGGCGACACCATCGAGGAATACCGGGTCGGCGGCCAGTTGCGGATGGTCAAGGTGACCCCGTCGCGCGGTGCCCCGTTCTACATGTACGACCAGAACGGCGATGGCCGCATGGACAGCGACAAGGACGGCGTCTCGCCGGTGTACTGGAAGCTCTACAGCTGGTGATCCCGGGCGTCGACCGCACTGCTGCCCCGTGACCGCACGGGGCCGGCAAGGCGCTGCCCCCCGTCCCCGCTTGCCCACGCTCGATGACGACACCCGAACGCCGCCACGATCCGAATCCGGCTGAACTGCGCGCCGGCCTCACTGCAGAGCAGCGCCAGGCAGTGGAGACGCTGGAGCATTTCGGCTGGCAGCTGCGCTTCGTGCGCCGCCCGCTGTTCCGCGACCCGATCCCGGTGCTGTTCGACCGCAGCGGCGAGCGTTATGTGGTGCTGCAGCCCGACGGCACGCTGGATGAATCGCAGACGTTGAAACTGCGCGATTGAGGGGCATTGCCGGCCAGCGGCCGGCACTACCGCTTTCCCGTTATCGGATGACCAGCACCGGTACCGTGCTGCGTGCCAGCACTTCGGCCGTCTGGCTGCCGAGCAGCACGCGGGTGACGCCACGGCGGCCATGCGAGGTCATCACGATCAGGTCGCTGCCGCGTTCGGTGGCGGTATCGATGATGCCGTCCGCGGCGTAGCGGTCCAACACGTGCACGGTCGCCGTACGCAGGCCCTGCGCTTGCGCAGCAGCCTTGGCCGGCTGCAGCACCTTCTGCGCGGTCTCTTCGCGGTCGGCTTTGTACTCGGGCGTGTTCATGTAGCCCACGCTCCAGCCCATCGCGTCGTACATGCCGACCGCCCACGGCTCGGAGACGGTCACGATATCGACCTCGGCATCAAGGTCCTTGGCCAGCTCCAGGCCCTTGGCCAAGCCTTTCTCGGCCAGCTCCGAACCATCGGTGGCAATCAGGATGCGCTTGTACATGGCAGAGCTCCTTGGGGTGGGCAATGGGAACATCACCATTGCACACCCGGTGTGGACGCAATGCCTTGAGCTGGATCAATCGCCGTGGGCGCGTGCACGCACCACGCGCGCCGGGTTGCCGACGACGGTCGCGCCAGCCGGCACATCGCGGGTGACCACACTGCCCGCGCCCACCACCGCATCATCGCCGATGGTGACCCCGGGCAACACGATCGCGCCGCCCCCGATCCAGACATTGCGCCCGATCCGGACCGGCTTGGCCGACTCCAGGCCTTCAGCCCGCGCCTGCGGATCACGCGGATGGTCGGCGGCATAGAGCTGCACTGCCGGACCGATCTGGGTGCCATCGCCGATGCTGACCTCGGCCACGTCCAGGATCACGCAGTTGTAGTTGAGGAACACGCCCTGCCCCAGGCGGATGTTGTAGCCGTAGTCGCAATGGAATGGCGGCCGGATCACCGCGCCCTCGCCCACCGCACCGAGCTGCTCGCGCAACAGCGCGCGGCGCACGGCCGGGCTTTCGGCCAGCGCGGCGTTGTAACGGACCATCCAGACCTTGGCGGCGGCCATGTCGGCCTGCAACTCGGGATCCCCGGGGCGGTATGGCAGCCCGGACAGCATCTTTTCCTTTTCAATCGGACTCATATGGCCTCCATCAGACAGAGGCCGATGATGCCGGTTGCGTGTTCGACTGTCAGCGCGTGCGGCGACGCGTGCCCAGCAGCGCGACTACCGCGAAGACGATGCCGCTCAGCCAGAACCACAGTGTTGCCTGGCCGATGCACACCCCACTGGGCTGCGGCTGGCAGCGCAGGCGCAGCAGATCGAAGTCGACACCGTCGGCCAGGCAGGTCTGCGCGTGCTGGAACAGGGCCAGCACCGGCTCGGCCCAGCCTGCCGACCATGTCAGCAGAACCAGTGCAGCAAGCAGATACGGAATTCCCTTGTTCACGAGTGCGCTCCCAGCGGACAGGGGCAGACTCTGGGCGCAGGCCCGGGGTGCGACAAGCGCCACGCGACGAACTGTGTGAAATCCGGGATGAGCCGGGGGCGATCGGGGATGAAGCGAGGCGCCCTGGCCCACCACAACGCGGATAGCGCAGGCATGCGCTGGCTGGGATGCCCGTGCTGCAGCGCAGGACGGAGACGGACACCGTGCCGGCCCTTCGATGGCGGCCGCAGCTGGCACACCGGGCTGGGCCATGATGCTGCGGTGTACGCCAATCCGGATGTGCGGGCGCAGCTGCGCCGTGGCCTGCGCTATGCAGCAGGCCACGCGCCGGACTGCTGATCAGGCGGTACGCACCACACGCGCGCCCTGGCACAGCGGGTAGCTCGCCAGCAGATCGGCGATGCGCGCGTGCAGGGTGTCGAACGAGGCGCCATACAGATACAGCGCCGTCTCGGTCGGGCCCTGCCACCAGCTGCAGATCTCGCCGTGGCCGTCGATGCGCTCGACGATCTGTTCGAACACATAGTTCGAATCACACTGTTCGTAGACCTCATCGGGCAGGTCGGTGCCGTTGAGATACAACGCCAGGCCTTCCGTGACGCCGAACGGCTGATCGGGAGCGCCGCCGCGCTGGATCAGCGAACCATTCGGCGCACCCAGCTGCTCCAGCAGTTCGATCACGCCAGGCAGCGAGGCCGGATCGTTCAACGCGACCTCGATATCGCCGTAGTCCACTTCGCCGTCTTCGGTCAGCGCGGTGCCACCGCCGGTGATCTCGCCCAGCTCGGCACTGCCCAGCAGCGCATCCAGCGGATCTTCGAACAGCTCATGGCGATGCTCGGGCTGGAGCTTGGCGTTCAACTTGACGGTGAGGTGCAGCGGCGAATCGGTCATGGCGGGGGCCTGCTCGAAGAGGATGGCGCCATTGTAGTGCCGGCCGCGGGCCAGCTCCCGACAAGGAATGCCGCCCATTGTAGTGCCGGCCGCTGGCCGGCTCCCGACAAGGTATGCCGCCCATTGTAGTGCCGGCCGCTGGCCGGCTCGCGACAACGCCGCGGCAAAGAGCAGCCGGCCAGCGGCCGGCACTACTGGATGACGAGCGCTGCTCAGAGCACCGTCAAATTGGCATACGCCATCACCAGCCACTTGCTGCCGGCCTCGATGAATTCGACCTGCACGCGGGCGTGCTGGCCGCTGCCTTCGTAGTCGGTGACCATGCCTTCGCCGAACTTGGGATGGTTGACCATCGCACCGAGCTTGAGTGGCGGTGCTTCCAGCGCGGCGTGGCCCATCACCCGGTTGGCGCCCAGCGAGGTGCCGCGCGAGACCTGCACCTTGGGGCGCACTTCGTTCACCAGCTCACGCGGGATCTCGCGCAGGAAGCGCGAGGGCACGTTGTAGTTGTCCTGGCCATGGATGCGACGTGATTCGGCATAGCAGAGCACCAGCTTCTGGCGCGCGCGGGTGATGCCCACGTACGCCAGACGACGTTCTTCTTCCAGCCGGCCGCTTTCTTCCAGCGAGCGCGCGCTCGGGAACAGCCCGTCTTCCATGCCCGCCAGGAACACCAGTGGGAACTCCAGGCCCTTGGCAGCATGCAGCGTCATCAACTGCACGCCCTCTTCGCCGGCCTGGGCTTGGCCTTCGCCGGCTTCCAGCGAGGCGTAGGCGAGGAAGGCGACCAGCTCGCTCATGTCCTGGGTTTCTTCGACATCGTCTTCGCGACGCACGAAGCGCGAGGCCACCGACACCAGTTCGTCCAGGTTGTCGGCGCGCGATTCCGAATCCAGCGCGTTGCGGCTTTCCTTGGACCAGTGCTCGCGCAGGCCCGAGCGCATCAGCACGTGGTCGATGCGTTCGGCCAGGGTCATCGTGTCGGCTTCGGCCTGGAGCTGGTTGACCAGCACCAGGAAGCCGGCCAGTGCGTTGCGTGCACGTGCAGCGAGCGTATTACCCTGGGTGGTCAGCATGGTGGCCTCCCACAGCGAGATCGCGTGGGTACGGGCCAAGCGGCGCACTTCATCCAGGGTGCGGTCGCCGATACCACGCGTCGGCGTGTTGACCGCACGCTCGAAGGCGGCGTCATCGTTGCGGTTGGTCATCAACCGCAGGTACGCCAGCGCATCCTTGATTTCGGCACGTTCGAAGAAGCGCATGCCGCCGTACACGCGGTACGGCACCTGCTCGGAGAGCAGCGCTTCTTCGAAGGCACGCGACTGTGCATTGCTGCGGTAGAGCACGGCGACGTCGCCGTAGCTGCCGCCATCGCGCACCCACTGCCGCGCGCGCTCGACCACGTAACGCGCCTCGTCCATTTCGTTGTAGGCCGCGTACAGATCGATCGGATCGCCATCGCCGCTGTCGGTCCACAACTCCTTGCCGATACGGTCCGGGTTGTGCGCGATCACCGCATTGGCCGCACCGAGGATGTTGGCGGTGGAACGGTAGTTCTGCTCCAGGCGGACGGTCTGCGCACCCGGGAAATCCTTCAGGAAGCGCTGGACGTTCTCGACCTTGGCGCCGCGCCAGCCGTAGATGGCCTGGTCGTCGTCGCCGACCACGAACACGTGGCCGGTATCGCCGGCCAGCACGCGCACGAAGGCGTACTGGATGGCGTTGGTGTCCTGGAACTCGTCCACCAGGATTTCGCGGAAGCGCGAGCGGTAGTGCGCCAGCAGCGCCGGGTTGTCGCGCAGCAGTTCATGCGCGCGCAGCAGCAGCTCGGCGAAATCGACCAGACCGGCGCGGTCGCAGCGCTCCTGATAGGCGATATACGCCTGGCGCATGGTTTCCAGCCACGCGTCATGCGGCTCGGGCTGGATATGCTGCGGGCGACGGCCCTCGTCCTTCTGCTCGTTGATCCACCAGGCGATCTGCTTCGGCGGGAACTTGCCGTCATCGATCTCCAGCTGCTGGACCACGCGCTTGACCAGCCGCAGCTGGTCGTCCGAATCCATCACCTGGAAGCTGTCGGGCAGCTTGGCGTCCTGGAAATGCAGGCGCAGCAGGCGATGGGCCAGGCCGTGGAAGGTGCCGATCCAGGCACCGCGGCTGCCCTGCGACAGCTGCAGGTCGATGCGGTGACGCATCTCGCCGGCGGCCTTGTTGGTGAAGGTCACCGCAAAAATGCCATGGGTCGGCACGCCGCAGACTTCATTGAGCCAGGCGATGCGGTGGATAAGCACGCGGGTCTTGCCGGAACCGGCACCGGCAAGCACCAGATGGTGGCCGGGCGGGGCGGACACAGCTTCGCGCTGGGCGGGGTTCAACCCGTCGAGCAAGTGGGAAACATCCATGTCCCCATTTTACCCTCGGGCGGGGCGCTCCGGGCCGTTACCCGGCACCCGGATCGAACGGGTTCAGCCGCGCGCGGCCTGTTCGGCCTGCACGCGCAGTTCCGGGATCGCCAGGCTCTCCCACAGGGTGCCGATGCGCAGGCTGCCGACCACCCGGATCGCAGGCTGCGGCTGGCCATGGCCATCGATCAGGGCACCGTCGTCCACGGTGGTCTCCAGCCCAAGGCCATGCGGGCCCGGGCGGGCGTGCCCGTCCGCCAGCAGCTGCTGGATCAGCGGATTGCGCATGGACAGCGCGCGGGTCTCCACCCCGGTGGCGTTGATCACCGCGCCCACGGTCAGGGGCGGCAGGCCACCGTCCGGGCTGCGGCCGTGCAGCTGCAACCCACGTTCCTGCACCAGCAGCGTATCCAGCCGGGCCCGGTGGCGCTGCAGCTGGCCGCTGCGCTCCAGTTCGGCGACCTGGGCATGCACCGATCCGGCGATGCGATGGCGGTGCACGTCCCAATAGCGCACCACGTGACGCAGGAAACGGCGCTGGTCGGCCTCGCCCAGGCTCAGCCACAACGCTTGGCCCATCGGCCGGATGCGGTCCATCACGCTCTGCCAGGGGATGCCCTGTGCCACGGCGGCATCGGCCAGCGCGCGCAGCTCCCGCACGCGCTGGCGCAGCGACATCGTCAGCAGCGGCTGCGGATCGAAGGTGACCGCCGCGCCGTGGGCGTGTGGCAACGGCAGCAGCGCATGGCGCGACAGCACGTAGATGCGCCCGCGGTGACCGGCGGCGGCCAGGGCGACCACACTGTCGGCCATGCTCAGGCCCGAGCCGACGATGGCCAGGTCGTCGTCGCCGGCCAGCACACGCACGCCGTCGTAGTCCCAGGCCTCCACCGCCTGCGCGGGCGGCAGTGCGTCGGCACCGGGTACCGGCAGCGGACGCATGCTGTTGCCACAGGCCAACACCACGCGCTGCGCGCGCCACGTCACGTCATCGTCGAGCCGCAGCTGTACGCCGTGGCCGGTCGGCTCCAGCGCGAACACCGGCTGCTCGACCACCTCCAGCGCCGCCACGCTGCGCTCGCACGCCTGTTCCAGGCGCTCACGCAGGTAGGCGGCGAAATGGCGGCGCGGCACGAACTGGTCCGCCAGCACCTCGCGCGGCACCTCGGCAATCGCCTGGCTGTCGATCAGGTAATCCAGGAAATCCGCAGGCTGATCGGGCAGCCCGCTCATCTTGCCGGCCGGCACGTTGAGCAGGTGCTCAGGCCAAGGCGTGGCGTAGGCGATGCCTTCGGCCAGCGCCGAAGCCGGCTCGAACAGCACGATGCGTGACGGTCGCGCAGCATGGCGCAGGGCCTGCAGCGCGACGAGGACGCCGGCAGCGCCGCCGCCGACGATGGCCAGATCACACTGGCGGTGGGTATCGGACGCAGTCATGCATCGATTGTAGGCGATGCGTGTGGACCGGCCGTCCACGTGCGTCACAGCGGGCTACATCAACGCATCGGCCAGCCGTGCGATGCCTTCGCGGCTGCGCTTCCACGCCGGCCGCTGGCGCCACGTCGCCAGATCGAGCGGACGGGACTGTTCCAGATAGTCCGCTTCGATCTGCGCCAGCTGGCGCACCATGCCGGCGTCGTAACAGAGCATGCCGATCTCGGCATTGAGCGCGAACGAGCGGATATCCAGGTTGATCGAGCCGACCAGGGCGATGTCTTCATCGACGGTCAGGTGCTTGGCATGCAGGAAGTGAGGCTCGTACAGCGCGATGCGCACGCCGCTGCGCAGCAGCTCATCGTAGTAGGCCTCCTGCGCCCAGGAGGTCAACCGCTGGTTGGTACTGGCCGAGAGGATCAGCTGCACCTGCACGCCGGACAGCGCCGCGATGCGCAGCGCACTCAGGGTCGCCTCATCCGGCACGAAGTACGGCGTGACCAGCACGATGCGCCGGCGCGCCAGATGGATCAGCGCGTTCACCGCATCGCGCGCGTTGCTGAAGGGGTACGCCGGGCCACTGGGCAGCAGTTGGGTCGGCACATCGGCCGAGCACACCGGCACCGCGGTGAGCACATCCAGGCGCTGCCCGGTTTCCATGTACCAGTCGCTGGCGAACACCGCTTCCAGGTGCGCCACCACCGGCCCGCGCACGCGCGCGACCAGCTCCTTGTTCGGGAACCCGGCGACAAACTGCGCGCGCGCCAGGTTCTGTGAGCCGATGTAGCCGACGCGGTTGTCGATCACCGCGATCTTGCGGTGGTTGCGCAGGTCCATGCGGCCACTGCGGCGCCAGCGCAGCCCACCGGGCAGCATCGCGCGCACATCTACGCCGAGGGCCTGGAGACGGTGGCGGTAGTGGCGCAGCCCACGCTTGGCCCCCACTGCATCCAGCAGCACGCGGCAGTGCACCCCGCGTGCGGCGGCCCGCTGCAGCGCCTGCACGATGGCCTCGCCGACGGCATCGTCGAACATCAGGTAGTACAGCAGGTGCACACGCTCGCGTGCCTGGTCGATGTCTTCGATCAGGGCCTGCAGCGAGGCGTCGTAATCATTGAGCAGATCCACCGCGTTGCCGTGGATGGGCATGAAATCGCCTTGGCGCTCGATCAGCGGCACGATTTCGGCGGTGGCCGTCTCCGGTGGGGGCGTCCAGCGCAGCGGCGGCTGCAGGGCCTGCTCCTCGCGGATCACCTGGGAGGCCTCGGCCTGGCGCTGCACGCGCTGGCGCGACAGCCACGGGTGGCCGAACAGCAGATACAGCGGCAACCCGAGCAGCGGCACGAAGCCGACCAGCAGCAACCAGCTGCGCGCGGCACCGGGCGTGGTGCGGCTGGGAATCCACAACAGCGCGGCCAGCCGGATCAGCCAATCCAGCATCAACAACCACGAACCCAGCAGCCACTCGAACAGCATCGCGTCGCCCGTCGGGAGGGGAACCGCATTCTGCCATGGGCGGCTGTGCCGCCGGGGTGACCGGTGCAGCCGCTGCGGCCCGGCACCGTGCGTCGCCGGGGCAACAAAAAACCCGCCACGAGGGCGGGTTTTTCGTCGGGAAGCTCAAGAACCCTTGCGGATTACTTGATCTTGCCTTCCTTGTACAGGACGTGCTTGCGCACGACCGGATCGTACTTCAGGAATTCCATCTTCCCGGGGGTGTTCTTCTTGTTCTTGTCCGTCGTGTAGAAGTGGCCAGTGTTGGCCGTCGAAATCAGACGGATCTTATCGCGCTTGCCTGCCATGATCGTTTACTCCTCAGACCTTTTCGCCGCGCGAACGCAGCTCAGCCAGAACGGAGTCGATACCGTTCTTGTCGATGGTGCGCAGGGCATGCGCGGAAACACGAAGCTTGACCCAGCGGTTTTCGCTGGCAACCCAGAAGCGGCGCTCGTGCAGGTTGGGCAGGAAACGACGACGGGTCTTGTTGTTGGCGTGCGAGACGTTGTTACCCGTCTGCACTCGCTTGCCGGAAACTTGGCATACGCGGGACATTGCGCACCTCGATAAAAGTAGTTGTCAGCCCATAGCCCGGGCGACGGCGGCCTCGGCGGTTTCCCGCCACACGTCATGAGAATCAAAGGGTTACGCTGTCGAGGGCGGGCCGGATGACGTGTTCCCGGCCGCCGATCCAAAGGTTTTTGGACACAGCGAGCCGCGCATTATGCCCGCTTGGCCCTGATGGCGCAACCGAGGCCGGCAGGGCCTGCCGGCCCGGTCGCTCATGCCAGAACGGCGCGGCGCGGCCGCCCGGCGGCCGGGGTGCTGGCCGCGATCGGCTCGCCCGAGGCCGGCACCGCCCGTTCACGGCCCCAGGCGCGGATGTTCTCGATCTGCTCCGGTGCGGTCCGCGACAACGGCACCACGTTCTGGAAACTGCGCCGGAACAGCGCATCGGTGACCACGGCATCGCCCTTCAGGTAGGCCTCTTTCACCACCTCACGCACCGCCGATTCCAGGTCCGAGCCGGCAAAGCCCTCGGACAGTTCGACCAGCTCGTCGAGCAGCGCCGGCGCCAGTTCGCGCTGCTGCAGGCCCCGGCGGGCGTAGATGCCGATGATGTCGCGGCGTTCCGGCGCGGTCGGCAGGTCGACGAAGAAGAGCTCGTCGAACCGGCCCCGGCGCAGCAGCTCCGGGGGCAGCTTGGACACATCGTTGGCGGTTGCCACCACGAACACGCGGGTACGGGCTTCCTGCAGCCAGTACAGGAACTGGCCGACCAGACGGGTCGAGGTGCCGCCGTCGCCGCCCCCGGTGGCACCGGCCAGGCCCTTTTCGATCTCGTCGATCCACAGCACGCAGGGCGCCACGTGATCCGCCGTGGCAAGCGCTTCCTTGAGGCGGCCTTCGCTCTGGCCCAGGTACTGGCCGTGGATGGTGGACAGGTCCAGGCGGTACAGCGGCAACTGCCAGTCCTGGGCAATGGCCTTGGCCGACAGCGATTTGCCGCAGCCCGGTACGCCGACCAGCAGCACGCCTCGCGGCGGACGGATGCCGCGCTCGCGCAGATCAGCGGTCAGCAACGGCCGTTCGCGTGCCAGCCAGCTCTTGAGGCCACCCAGGCCACCCACACTCAGATCGCCCCCGCGCACCGGCACGCGCTCGATGCCGGAAATGTCGGCGAAGATGCGGTCCTTGGCGTGCATCAACTCGACCAGATCATTCTTGTCGATACGCCCGTTGACCAGCAGCGTGGCGATGATGTTCTCCGCCTCCAACCGCGAGATGCCGGCCAGGATGGCCGCCGCCTGGCGGATGTCGGCGTCGTCCCACTCGATCTGGAACTGGCTGCGGTACGGATCGATCTGTTCGTGGATGATCGCCGCCATCTCGTCTTCGGTGGGCGGCGACAGCACCAGCGACATCCCCAGGCGCTGCAGCTGGCCGAACACCGGTTTGCTGGTGACCACGACCAGCGAGCCGCCGTGGTCGGCCGCCAGCATCGCCACATCGATCAGTTGCCGCGCCGAGGGCGTGTCGTCCTCCAGGTCGGACACTTCAGTCAACACGAAACTGAGGTTCTGCCGCTGCGCCATCTGCTGGCTGGCGAAGTCGACCGCGCCGATGACCGAGCGGTCTTCGTTGACGATCCGCCCTGTCGCCAGCTCGCGCGTTCCCTGCGAGAGCGTGTGTACATAGAACGGCGCACTCAGCGCACCGGCGACGTCACGCAGGATATCCAGCACCCGCGCGCGTTCGGTGCTGCGGATGGAGATGAAGGGCACGCGCGCTTTCAGGTAGCGGGTCAGCGTGGCATGGAACTCGCGGGTATCGCTCATGGATTCAGATCATCAAGGTTCGCCGGCGGCCCGCTACAGCGGGGCCATCGGCAGGTGAAGCAGACGGGAGTGGCGGCGGCGCGGCAGCATCCAGCGCGGCCGGCCGGTAGTGGCACAGGCTGTTGTAGCGCACCGCGCGCAGGGTGCGGTCGCAGCGCAGCGTGCGTGCGTTGGCTTCCAGGTCGGCCTGCATCCTGGCGGTGATGCGGACCAGTTCATCGCGCAGGAACGCGCGCAGCGATTCAGGCAGCGTCGCCAGCGAGGCCAGCTGATGCAGCACGCTGAAATGCCGACGCGCGTCCAGCAGCGCGCGCACCAGGGTCACTTCATCGGCCCGAGCCCCCAGATCGCGCTGCAGACGAGCGCTGCAGTGCTTCAGCCGCAGGTCGAGCAGCGTGGTCACCCGGTCGGTGAACAACTGCGCCACGCCGGGCGTCCAGTCCAGCCGCCCGGCTGCCATGGCCGCGAGCGCCTCGGCTTCGCGACCCCCTTCGCTGAACGCATCCAGGACCTGGCTCCATTCGGCATAGGTCCGCGGAACCGGCAGTGTCATCCGTGCGAGGCGCGTTTGCGGCGTACGAAACCGGTCTTCGGCAGCAGGTCCCAGCCAGGCAGGGCGCCGGCGAGCGCATCCGGGGCCGCAATATTGACCAGCGGCGCGGCGGAAACAACCGGGGTAGCCGCCGCGACATCGTTCAGCGGCGGCGGGAGGGCGTCCTGGGCCGGCAACGGCGGCGGCACGGCGGAAGCATCGAGCAGGGAACGGGTCATGGTCGGGCCTCAGGCGGTGGCGGCAAGAATGCGGCGGGTAGTGTCATGACCGCCAAGGGTGAACTGCTCGGGCGTGATCGACTCCAGCAACGCGGTCAACTCGGCAGACTGGGCATCGCGCGCGGCAAGATCACGCCGCACTTCCACGACTTCGGCCATGCAGGCCTTGAGCGCGTTCTGCAGTTGCTCACGCTGGCGCGCGAAGTCGGCACGGACCGTTTCACGGGTCTTTTCCAGATTCTTGTAGGCCATGCCGACCCAGAGCAGCATCAGCGCGGCGATCACCATGCCGATGACGTTGCCAATGGTCATCACCAGCAGCAGGACACCCAGCACCAGGACAGCCCAGTGCTGGAAGCGCAGCTTCACGCCGGCCAGCGCCTGGGCCAGCCCGTTGTCAACGTGCGCATTGAGCGAGGTTTCCAATTCAACCTCGTTGCTGCCATCGCGGGTGCTGCCCTGCCAGGCATCCAGCGTGACCTCCACCTCGGTCGGGATCGCCTGGCGGATGCTGGCGGTGAGATCGTGGTGCGCTTCCAGAATCCAGCTGCGCGACTGGGCGGTGGCAAAGCGCTGGGTGGCGCGCGAAGCCTGCGAGGTTTCCGGGTGCATCGCGGCGTTGGTGAGCAACTGGGTGAAGCTGATGCGGTGCTCCAGTGCCGGGTCCTGCAGCTGGAAGCGACGGTCGGCCGCGGGGCGGTCACCGTTCTCATCGATGATCAGCTTGCACAGGGCTTCATCGCGCCGCAGCGGCAGCTCTTCGGCATCGAAGTGCGAGACCAGCTTGGTCAGCAGCGCATCCACATCCGCCGCCAGCCCGGCCGTGGCACGTACATCGCCGCTGAACACACTCTGGAAATGCCGGGTGACGGCCGCGTGGGTCGCCGTGGCATTGAGCGAGTCCTGCAGGGCCGGCCAGGTCGGGCTGAAGCGCTGCAGGTGCGGGTAGCGGGCGCTGTCGTCGCCATTGGGGGTCTTGGAGCGCAGCGCGTCGATCCACTGGCTGCGCTGGGCCTCCACGAAGCCGGCCCGCTGGGCCAGTTCTTCGATCCATTCATTGGTGCGGGCCACACAGATGCGGGCGGTCTCCACGCCGAACACACCGCCGGCGATCGCGTCGATCAGCACCACGGTCTGGCGGTCCAGTTCCACCGGGTTCTGCATGCCCAGATAACGGTCCATCCACTGCTGGGCGGCCGACAGGCGACCCGCGCGGCGGCTGACGAGAGAGAACAGCAGGCTGGTTTTCTCGTCATCGCGACGGATGGCCTCGGCCAGCGCACGCTGCGCCAGATCCTGCTGGTCATTGAGCCACGCGGCCAGCGCCACCAGTGCCGGGGCCAGCCAGTAGCCGGGCGCCGCCAGCATGAGGTTCTCACTGGCGGCACGGATGGTGTCCTGCCGGACCAGGCTGATGTCGGCCGCCTGCAGGATGCCGGTGGTCTGGCGGCGGACCTCGGCGTAGTGGCCGAACCGGTTTTCCAGCTCCTGGCGGATCTTCACCTGCCGGGTTTCGGCCAGCGACAGTTCCTTGGCTTTCAGGTCCGCCGCGACGAAATCCATGAACGCCTTTTCCAGGCGCGCCAGTTCGCTGCGGGTGGCACCCACATCGCTCTGGATCGCGTGGGCCTGGGTATGCAAAGCGTCCAGATCCTGCCCCAGCGAGCGCAGGCTGCTGTTGATGGCGGACAGGTCCGCCATATGGATGATGCGTTGTGTGCTCATGTCGTTCCTTCGATGACGGCGGTCTGGCCGGAGTCGCTGACGGTGACCATCCGGTTCGCGTACACCTCGATGAAGGCGTAGGACGGATGCAGGGCCAGCGCGCGTGCCCGTTCGAGCGTTAGCGGCAGGGTGTGGCCGATCTTGAAGTGCTCGATGATCTGCCCGGTCATGTCCAGTGTATGGACCTCATAGGGATGACCCAGCATGCAACGGCTGACGATGCCGAGCAGGCGATCCTCCAGGGCGATCTCGCCGAGCTCCGCGGCGACCAGCTGCTTCAGCGCCGCCAATGCGTCGCGATCGTGCACGTGACCGCCGACATCGACCCTGGTCATGGCCTGCACGTACGCGGGCGATCGCTTCTGCCGGAGGCGGCTGTCGAGCGAGGCCGCACCCAGCGTGGTGGTGCGTGCCTGAGAGCGCGTGGCGACAGACAGGCCCGCGGTAGCGGCCTCCTTGCCAAACAACAGATTGCGAGCCATTCCCTGCTTCCTGCGACACCGCGAGCGCGGTCGTTCCGAGGCGGAAAGTAGCAGAGATGCCGTGCCGTTCCAATGCGATGCGCGCGTGAACGATGCGGTCGTCACCGGTGCCTGCGCTAGGCTGGGCACCTGAGAAGGACAGCCCGCATGAAGATCCCCGCAATGACCTGGCATGCCGTCTTCCCGAAGCACCGCCCATGAAGCTGCTCGCCCTGACCTACGGCACCGAAGGCGACACCCGCCCGCTGGTGATGCTCTGCCATGGATTGATCGCCGCGGGCCATGAGGTGCTGCTGCTGGCCGAGCGCGGCACGCTGGGCAGCGCGCGCGAGCTGGGCGTCCCGCATGCCGCGCTGGAGGGCGACATCCATGACGAGGTGGTGGCGCTGGTCTCGCGCGGTAACGCCCGTCTCGCCGCCTCGCGGGGTCTGGCGCGGATGGCGCAACGGCACGTGCCCGGCTGGATGCGTCAGGCCGATGCCGCTGCCGCCGGATGCGATGCCGTGCTGACCGGCGGGCTGGCCGCTTTCGTCGGCCTGACCGTGGCCGAGCACCACGGGCTGCCGGTGATCGGCACCGGGATGATCCCACTGACCCCGACCGCCGGCTTCCCCTCCCCGTTCCTGCCCCGGCTGCGCCTGCCGGGGGTGCTCAACCGGCTCAGCTACACCCTGGTCAACCACGCGGTGTGGCGTACCTTCCGCCGCCCGATCAACGCGGCCCGCAAGGCACTGGGGATGCCGAGGCGCGCCTCCCCCTGGCGGGATCTGCCGATGCTGTACGGCATCTCGCCCAGCCTGCTTCCCCCGCCGCCGGACTGGCCGGACAACCACAAGATCTGCGGCCAGTGGCGCGCGCCCGAGCGGGGCTGGCAGCCGCCGCCGGATCTGCAGGCCTTCCTGGACGCCGGCCCCGCCCCGGTCTACCTCGGCTTCGGCAGCATGACCGGCTTTGATCGCGACCAGGTGCTACCCGCGCTGCTGGCGGCCTTGGCGCCGCGGCGGGTGCTGCTGTTCCCCGGCTGGGCCGGGCTGCCCAGTGCTCCCCTGCCGCCCAACGTGTTCGTGATCGGGCCGACCCCGCACGAGGCGTTGTTCCCGCGCTGCGCGCTGATCATCCATCACGGCGGCAGCGGCACCACGCATTCGGCCTGCCGGGCCGGTGTGCCCTCGCTGGTGATGCCGTTCGCCGCCGACCAGTTCTTCTGGGCAGATCGGCTGCACCAGCTGGGCGTGGCACCGGCAGCACTGTCGCCGAAGCGGTTGGACGCCGCCCGGCTGGCCAGTGCCATTGCCGTTGCCGAGCGGGCCGACACGCGCTCGCGTGCCGTCGCGCTTGGCCGGGCGATGACGGTCGAAGATGGCGTGGCCGTTGGCGTCGCGGCGATCGAGGCATATCTGTCACCTCGATGACCGCGGCCATGGTGGGCACGGCGGTTGCCGTGCCGCCTGCGGGTTTACCCGACCAACGGTCGGGTGCTACCCAACGACCCGGTGCTACCCCGTGACCGGTACGGCGGCGTCCTTGCGATGCAGCCACCGATACAGCACCGGCAACACCAACAACGTCAGCAACGTCGACGAGACGATGCCGCCGATCACCACGGTCGCCAGCGGACGCTGCACCTCCGAGCCGGCACCGACGTTGAAGGCCATCGGCACGAAGCCCAGCGAGGCCACCAGCGCGGTCATCAGCACCGGGCGCAGCCGGCCCAGAGCACCGTCGCGCACCGCCTGCGGCAACGGCATGCCGTGCTCGCGCAGGCTGCGCACGAAGCTGATCATCACCAGACCGTTGAGCACCGCCACACCGGACAGCGCGATGAAGCCCACGCCGGCCGAGATCGACAGCGGAATGCCCCGCAGGGCCAGCGCGAGCACGCCGCCGGTGAGCGCCAGTGGCACGCCACTGAACACGATGGCCGCATCCTTGACCGAGCCGAACGCCCAGAACAGCAGTGCGAAAATGATCGCCAGCGTCACCGGCACCACGATCGACAGGCGCTGGCTGGCCGAGATCAGCTGCTCGAAGCTGCCGCCGTACTCGATCCAGTAGCCGTTGGGCACCTGCACATCGCGCCCGATCGCCTGCTGCAGCTCGCCGACGAACCCGCCGAGGTCGCGGTCGCGCACGTTGGCGGTGACCACGATCCGGCGCTTGCCGTTCTCACGGTTGATCTGGTTCGGCCCTTCGCTGTTGCTCAAGGTCGCCAGCTCACGCAACGGCACCGTGCGTGCACTGCCACTGGTCCAGCTGCCTGCTCTGCTGGATTCATCGGCCGCATCCGCAAGCGCGGGTTCCAGCGACACCGGCAGGTCCGCCAGTGCGGCCGGATCCTGGCGCAGTGCTTCAGGCAGGCGCACCACGATGTCGAAACGACGGTCGCCTTCGAACAACTGCCCTGCCACCTGGCCGCCCACCGCGGTGGCCACGGTGGACTGCACCTGCCCTGGATTCAACCCATAACCGGCCAACGCGGTGCGATTCGGCGTGACGGTCAGCAGCGGCAGGCCGCTGGTTTCCTCCACCCGCACGTCGGCCGCGCCCGGCACCGTGCCGGCCACCGCCGCGATCCGCTTGCCGACCGACAGCAGCGTGTCCAGATCGTCGCCGAACAGCATCACCGCCACGTCGGCACGCACGCCGGAGATCAACTCGTTGGTGCGCATCTGGATCGGCTGGGTGAACTCGTAGTTGTTGCCGGGGAGCTGCTCGACCGCCTCCTCCAGCTCGGCCAGCAGTGCCGCACGCGATTTGCGTGGATCCGGCCAGGCCTTGCGCGGTTTCATCATGATGAAGGTATCAGCGACCGATGGCGGCATCGGGTCGGAGGCGACCTCCGGCGTGCCGATCTTGGAGAACACCTTGTCCACCTCGGCGAACTGCACCAGCCGGTTCTCGATCTGCTTCTGCATCTCGATGGACTGGGTCAGGCTGGTCCCGGGGATGCGCATGGCGTGCATGGCGACATCGCCTTCGTCCAGGTTCGGCACGAACTCACTGCCCAGCCGCGTGGCCAGCAGTCCACAACCGATCACCAGCACCAGCGCACCGGCGACCATCCAGCGGCCGCGCCGCAGGGCAAAGGCCAGCATCGGTTCATAGCGCCGGCGCACCCAGGCCATCAGGCGGTTTTCCTTCTCCTGCACGCGGCCGCCGAGGAACAGCGCGATCGCGGCGGGTACGAAGGTCAGTGCCAGCACCATCGCACCGGTCAGGGCCAGCACCACGGTGATCGCCATCGGGTGGAACATTTTTCCTTCCACGCCGGTGAGCGCGAAGATCGGCAGGTACACCGCGGTGATGATGCCCAGCCCGAACAGGCTCGGGCGGATCACCTCGGCGGTGGCGCTGGCGGTTTCGCCGAAACGTTCATCGCGGGTCATGTCGCGGCCGAGCGCGTGCTGGCGTTCGCCGAAGCGGCGCAGGCAGTTCTCGATGATGATCACCGCCCCATCGACGATCAGGCCGAAATCCAGCGCCCCCAGGCTCATCAGGTTGGCCGAGACGCCGCCACGGGCCATGCCGGTCAGCGTGAACAGCATCGCCAGCGGAATCACCGCGGCCGTGATCAACGCCGCGCGGAAATTGCCGAGCAGCAGGAACAGCACCACGATCACCAGCAAGGCGCCTTCGATCAGGTTCTTGGCGACCGTTGCGATGGTGCGGTCGACCAGCGCGGTGCGGTCGTAGCTGGCGGTGACGGTGACGCCCTCCGGCAGGCTGGCCTGCGCCTGCTGCAGACGCGCCGCCGCGGCCTGGGCGACGTCGCGGCTGTTGGCCCCGATCAGCATCACTACGGTGCCCATCACCACTTCATGGCCGTTCTGGGTGGCCGCACCACTGCGCAGCTCCGGTCCGTCCTGCACCTGGGCGACGTCGTGCACGTGGATCGGCACGCCTTCGCGGCGGGCCAGCACGATGTTGCCGATTTCCTCCAGGTTGGCGACCTGGCCGGGAATGCGCACCAGGAACTGCTGGCCGTTGCGTTCGATGTAGCCGGCGCCGACGTTCTGGTTGTTGGTCTCCACCGCCTGCGCCACGTCCTCCAACGTGAAGCCCAGCGCGCGCAGCCGCGCCGGATCCGGGGTGATGTGCACCTGGCGCTGGAAGCCACCGATGGTGTTGACCTCGGTCACGCCGGGCACGTTGCGCAGCTGCGGCCGGATCACCCAGTCCTGCAGGGTGCGCAGGTCGGTGGCGGTGTACGCCGTGCCATCGGCCTTGCGTGCCTTGGGATCGGCATCGATGGTGTACATGAAGATCTCGCCGAGGCCGGTCGAGATCGGTCCCAGCTGCGGATCCAGGCCGTCGGGAATCTGCGATTTGACCTGCTGCAGGCGTTCGGCGACCTGCTGGCGGGCGAAGTAGATGTCGGTGCCGTCCTTGAAGACCACGGTCACCTGCGAGAGCCCGTAGCGCGACAGCGAGCGTGCCTGCTCCATCGCCGGCAGGCCGGCCATCACCGTCTCCACCGGGTAGGTGATGCGCTGTTCGGTTTCCAGCGGCGAGTAGCCGGGGGCCGCGGTATTGATCTGCACCTGGACGTTGGTGATGTCCGGGGTGGCGTCGATTGGGAGCTGGGTGAAACTCCAGCTGCCGATGACGATCAGCACCAACGTCAGGGCCATCATCAACCAGCGATGGGCGATGGCGGCGCGGATGATGCGCTCAAGCATGGTGGCGCCCTCCGGATGCGGGGCGCGGCAGCACGTCAATGTTCATGCGATGCCCCTGCCTTGCCGATGTCGGCCTTGACCACGTAGCTCTGCTCGACCACGACGTCTTCGCCGACGGTCAGGCCGCTGAGTACTTCGACCCTGCCCGCATCGCGCGCACCCAGGGTCACCGCACGCGCGGTGTAGGTATCTCCTTCGCGCACGAACACCACGTCCTTGCCATCCATCGTCTGCAACGCGCTCAGCGGCACCACCTGTGCGGCCGGCGTGGTGGCCACCACGATGCGCGCCTTGACCGCGGCACCGGGCCGCCATTGGCCGTCATCGTTGCGCAGCGTGGCGCGGGCGACCGTGCTCTGGCTGGCGGTGGCGGTGCCGGGCAGCACGCGTTCCAGCGTGGTGGCCTGGCTCACGCCGTCGGTCATGCGTGACACAGTGACCGGCACGCCGGCGGTGATGTGCTGGGTGTCGTTGCCGAAGATATGCAGGTCCACCCACAGCGTGGACAGATCGCCGACCTCGAACAACGGCGTGCCCTCGCCCGCCACTCCACCCACCTGCGCTTGGCGCGCGAGCACCACGCCACCGATCGGTGCGGTCACGGTGTAGGTGGTCAGGCTCAGGTTGCTCTCGATGCTGGCCAGCACCTGACCGGCGCGCACGCGGTCGCCGACATTGGCGCGTAGCGAACGGATCGGACCGGGGAAGCGCGCCATCACCTGCGCGACGCGGCCATCGACCGGGGTCAGCAGGCCCTGCACGTCGTGCTCGTCGGCAATGGTGCCGGCGACGACAGGTGCCACGCGGATGCCCGCCTGCTCGGCCATGGCCGCGGTGATGGTGGTGCTTTCCGGTGCATCGTGATCGTCATGATCATCGTCATGCCCGGCCTCGCCATGGCCGGCGTCCGTCGCGGCCGCCTCGGCCGGCGCCGCAGCGGGGTCACTGCTGCCGCAGCCGGTGAGCGCCATCAGCGCGATCAACAGGCTGGCGGCCAGCGCGGTACGGGTCTGGAAAAGGGTCATCGGCGGTCCTCCGTGGACACGGTGTCGGTTGCGGCGACCATGCTCTGGCCGGTCAGGCGCTGGAGTTCGATCAGGGCGGTCTGTGCAGCGATGGCCGCCTCACGCTGGCGCTGGCGTGCGTCGATCCGCATCGCCTGCAGCTGCGCCCATTCCATGTAACTGATCGCGCCGGCACGCCAGGCCTTCTCGGCAGCGTTCTCGGCACGCTGCAGCTGCGGCAGCACGTCGCGCGCCATGCGGGTGACTTCCAGCCGCGAGGTCAGGTAGCGGCCGTGCGCTTCGGCGAGGGTGGCGTACAGCTGCAGCGCGCGCGCGTCGCGCTCCACGCTGTTGAGTGCCAGTTCGGCCTCGGCCGCGCGGATCTCCGGGTCGGCACGGCGCACGCTGCCCAGCGGCAGGCTGAAACCGGCCACCAGGGAGGTGTCGCGGGTATCGCGGCTGTTGCGCACGCCCACCTGCCAGCTGACATCGGGCCGTGCCTGGGTGCGGGCCAGCTGCACCTGCGCTTCGCGGATGCGGCGCTCACCGGCCAGCACCGCCAGTTCCGGGGTGCGCTGCAGTTCCTCGGCGAGCACGGCGAAGTCCTGCAGCGCGGGCAGCTGCATCGGATCGCCGGTGACCACGTCGAAACCGGGCTCGCGCTGGCGCCACAACGCCGACAGCGACGCACGTGCGGACTGATCCATCTGCTGGGCGCGATCGCGGTCCAGTTCGGCCTGGGCCAACATCGCCTGCGCGGTCAGCAGCACCGATTCGGGCGAGGCGCCGGCCTGCAGGCGCAGCCGCGCGGCGGCGACGGCGCGCCTGCGCTGCTCGATATCGGTCTCGGCAATGCGCAGCTGCTGGCGCGCGTCGGTCACTGCCAGGTAGCGGCGGGCGACCTCGGCCATCAGGTCCAGGCGCGCGGTTTCGCGCTGCGGGGCCAGGCTGTCCAGGTTGGCCTGGGCCACGGCGCGGCGGGCATCCAGCTTGCCACCGCGTTCCAGCACGCCGGCCAGGGTGACGGTGACTTCGGCGGCATCGAAGCCGCGGGTATCACCGCTGCCGAGTGCGTTCTCCAGCTCCACGCCCACGGTCAAAGGGGGCGACAGGCCGGCCGCGTCACGGCGGGCTTCCCACACCGGGCGCTGGGCCTGCGCCAGGCGCAGATCGGGGTGGTACTGGGCGACGCGCGCGATGGCGTCGTCGAGGGTCAACGGTGCAGCAGGTGTCGTGCCCTGTGCGTACACGCACGGCACGAACGCAATGGCAGCCAAGGCTGCCAGACGCATCCACATGGGAGTCTCCAGAAAGCGATCAGAGGGCAAACGGCGGCGCGCGGCCGCAGGGCATCAGATCGCTATCGGAGGACGCAGCAGGTTCTCGGGCGGTTGGGTGCGCAGTTGCGCGATCAACCCGGCAGGGACCCCATGGCTGGGGGCCGCCGGCAGACTCCAGGCCATCGCGGCCATCGGCAGCACGCCGCCATGGCCATGGCAGTGGCCGCAATGCACCAGGGCATGCAGCCAGTCTTCGTTGCCGTCGTCGTCGCTGGATGCAGCGCCGGCCGTGTCATCGGCCGTGCCGTGCAGCTCGCTGCTGTCTGCGTGCACGGTCAGGTGGATATCTGCCAGGGCCGAGGCCAGCGAGCTGCCGAACACGCCCACACCGACCACCACCAGCATCAGCAGGCGGAGCAGCAGGGACGGACGCGGGCGGGCACGACGGAACATGGCCCGCAGGGTAGCCGGGCGTGAAGCCGTTACACAATCGCAGCCCGGCCGCTTGGTTCACGTTGGCCGGGGCCGGCACGATGGCCGGCCCCGCGCACCTCAGCTGGCGGCGGCCTTGCGCTGGGCGATGAAGGCCTGGATCTGCGCCTCCAGCACCGGCAGCGGCACCGAGCCCTGGCTGAGCACGGCGTCGTGGAAGGCCTTGACGTCGAAGCGGTCGCCCAGCTCCTGCTCGGCCTGCGCGCGCAGGCGCACGATCGCGATCTCACCGAGCTTGTAGCTCAGCGCCTGACCCGGCCAGGAAATGTAGCGATCCACTTCGGTGGTCACTTCGTGCTCGCTCAGCGCGGTGTGGTCGCGCAGGTAGGACAGCGCCTGCTCGCGGGTCCAGCCCTTGTGGTGCACGCCGGTATCGATCACCAGGCGCGCGGCGCGCCACATCTCGTAGGTGAGGCGGCCGAAATCCTCGTACGGCGTTTCGTAGATGCCCATCTCCACGCCGAGCTTCTCGCAGTACAGGCCCCAGCCTTCGCCATAGGCGGAGATGTAGTTGTTGCGGCGGAACGCGGGCTGCTCGCCCTGCTCTGCCGCCAGCGCGCCCTGCAGGGCATGGCCCGGATCGGACTCATGCAGGGTCAGCGCCGGCAGGTTGTACAGCGGCCGCGCCGGCAGGTTGTAGGTGTTGAGCCAGTAGGTGCCCATGCCGCCGCGGCCGGCGGTCCAGAACGGGGCGATGTCCGGCGGCACCGGCACGATGGTGAAGCGCGCGCGCGGCAGCGTCATGTACTTGCCGATCACGCCATCCACGCGCTTGGAGATCCACGCAGCACGATGCAGCAGCTCATCCGGGGTCTTGGCGTAGAACTGCGGATCGGTACGCAGGAAGGTCAGGAACTCGGCGAAGCTGCCCTTGAACTCGACCTGCTGGATGATGCCGTTCATCTCGGCCTGGATACGCGCGAGTTCCTTCAGCCCGATCTCGTGGATCTGCTGCGGGGTCAGGTCCAGCGTGGTGTATTCGTGAATCTGCTGCTTGTAGTACGCCTTGCCGCCCGGCATCGCCTCGGCGGCCAGGGTGGTGCGCGCCTGCGGCACGTACTCGCTGACGAAGAAGGTGCGCAGCTTGGCGAACGCCGGCACCACGCTGCCGCCGATGGCCTGGCGGGCCTGTTCCTGCAGCTGTGCCTGCTCGGCGGCCGGGATGCTGGCCGGCAGCTTCTTGAACGGGGCGTACAGCGGCGACTGGGTCGGGTCCTTCAGTTCGGACACGGTGGCGATGGACACCTCGCGGCCATCGAGCACCGCACGCGGCACGCTGAAACCGCGCTTGAGGCCGGCACGCATGTTCTCGGTCTGCTGCTCGAAGTAGCGCGGCACATCGTTCAGGCGTGCGATGTAGTTGCGGTAGTCCTGCGCGGTCTTCATCTCGCGCCGGGCCATGAAGGACAGGTTGGACCAGAACGAGGAGTCCGCGTTGAACGGCATTTCGTAGGCGCGCAGGCGCACCTCGGCAGCCAGGTTGAACACCTGGTCGCGGTAGATCGCGTAGTTGATGCGGTTCTCGGCCGAGAGCGCCTGGGTGTCGAGCTTGTCCAGCTGGGCCAGGACGTCGTCCCAGACCTTCAACCGGCCCTGCTGCGCGGCGGCGCCGACATCGGGCATGCGGGTGGCATTGGCCGGGCCGTCACCGTCTTCGCTGGCTTCACCGCCGCCGGCTTCGCGCCAGGCCCATTCCTTCTCGTAGATCGCGCGGAACTGCGCATCGGCAGGGCTTTCAGTGGCCAGGCTGGCCGGGGCGGCAGCCGGGGCAGCCGGAGGAGCAGCCAGGGCAGCGCCGGCGGGAAGGGCCAGGGCGAGCAGCAGCGCAGCAACGAGCGGTGATTTCACGGTCAAGGGTTCCCGAGGGACGGCAAACCCCGATCATGGCACCAAGCCGGCGGGCGGTGCATGGATCAAAGGTCCTGCCCGACCCTAGTGCGTCGCCTTGTCCCGCTTCCAACCACGGTGCGCGATATCCAGCTTCAGGCTGTACAACGCGGTGAAGGCCGGGAACAGATTCTGCAGCACGCCCACCGAGTCCTGCTTGGCCGAGAACAGGAAGTAGCTCAGCGTCATCAGGCTGCCGACCACGCTCATGTACCAGAACAGGCGCGGGATCACCGGCTTGCCGGCGCGGCGCGAGGCCACGAACTGGACCAGCCAGCGGCCGCCGAACATCAGCGCGCCGGTGTAGCCGATCAGCTTCCAGCCGGTCACATGCAGGCCGGTCCAGTACAGCCAGGTGAGCGGCTGATCGAGCCAGTGCAGTTCCATCAGCGTTCTTCCACGACGGTGCGCTTGCTGCGCGTGATCAGCCAGGCCACCCCGCGCAGATCACGGATGCCGACCAGGGCACGGCCGAGGTTGTTGTACTTGGAGACCCCGGCGGTGCGGTGCCGGTGATTGACCGGCACGCTGGTGGTCTTCCAGCCGGCCCGCTGCATCAGCGCCGGCAGGTAGCGGTGCATGTGGTCGAAGTACGGCAACTCCAGGAACGCAGCGCGCTCGAACAGCTTGATGCCGCAGCCGGTATCGGGGGTATCGTCGCGCAGCATGCGCGCGCGGATCGCGTTGGCCCACTTGCTGGCCCAGCGCTTGCTACCCGAATCCTGGCGATTCACCCGCCACCCGGCGAACAGTTTGACCTCGGTGGCGGCCGCGGCACGGGCCGCAAGCAGCTTGGGGATGTCGGCCGGGTCGTTCTGGCCGTCACCATCCAGGGTGGCGATCCACGGCGCGCGCGCGTGCTTGACGCCGTTGCGTACCGCGGTGCTCTGCCCGCTCTGGGTGACGTGGTGCAGCACCCGCAGCTCCGGCGTGGTGGCCTTCAGGGCCTGCAGCACCGCCAGGGTGTCGTCGCGCGAGTGGTCGTCGATATAGACGATTTCAAAATCGACCTGCCCGCGCAGTGCGGTGGTGATCTCGTGGATCAGGGGCGTGACGTTGTCGCGTTCATTGAAGACCGGGACGACGACCGACAACTGGGGTTGGCTCATGGTCGGGCTCTGCGAATGGCCAGGATCGAAAAAGAGCGCGCATTTTCCGCACCCGAGGTTATCCGAAGATGAATCGGCGCGTGTGTGTCAGGCGTGATCGCCGAAATACTCGCGGCACCAGGCCACCACCGGCGGCAGACCGCGCTCGATCGGCATCGCCGGTTCATAGCCGAAAGCGTCATGCGCACGCGTGGTATCGGCCATGGTGCGGACCATGTCGCCGGGCTGCATCGGCTTGTAGACCTTCTGCGCCGGGCGTCCGGCCGCCGCCTCGATGACGCCGATGAAGTGCTCCAGCTCGATCGGCGTGTGGTTGCCGAGGTTGAACACCCGGTGCGGCACCGTTTCGCTGGACGGATGCGCCAGCGCGCCGAGGATGCCATCCACGATGTCGGAGACATGTGTGAAGTCGCGCTGCATTTTTCCGTCGTTGAACACGTCGATCGGCCGCCCGGCCAGGACCGCGCGCGAGAACAGCAGCGGTGCCATGTCCGGGCGGCCCCACGGGCCGTACACGGTGAAGAAGCGCAGGCCGGTGGCGTGCAGGCCATACAGCTGGGCATAGGTGTAGGCCATCAGCTCGTTGGCGGCCTTGGTCGCGGCGTACAGCGAGCGCGGCTTGTCGATGCGCTGGTCTTCGGAAAACGGCGGGGTCGCCGAATCGCCGTACACCGAGCTGCTCGAGGCGTACACCAGATGGGCCACGCCGCGATGGCGGCACAGTTCCAGCATGTTGACGAAGCCGGTCAGGTTGCTGTCGACGTAGGCATGCGGGTTTTCCAGCGAATAGCGCACGCCGGCCTGTGCGGCCAGGTGGATGACGCGGGTCGGCTGGACCTCGTCGAACAGCGCGGCCAGGCCGTCGCGGTCGGTCAGGTCGAGCACGCGGATGTCCGCCTCCGGGCACAGCGCAGCCACGCGATCGTGCTTGATCTGCGGATCGTAGTAATCGTTGTAGTTGTCCAGGCCGACGACGCGCTCACCGCGCTCAAGCAGGGCCTTGCAGGTGTTGGCGCCGATGAAACCGGCGGCGCCGGTCACGAGAATCGTCATGGGGTCTGTCCGTCATGCAGCCACGTATCAATACAGTGTTTTGCCGGGACGCACGCGTGGCGATCCGCGCATCCCGGTGGCCCGCCTCACCAGAGGCTGAGCGGCGCTTCCTTGGCCAGGGTGGCCTTGCGTTCCTTGCTGAAATCCCACCACGGCCGCGGCGCCTCGCCCTGCATGAAACGCAGCACCGACAGAAATACATCGATCACACAGGGGTCGTGCATCACCCCGGTGCGCAGACACAGCTGCGCGTACATGTCGTAGGCATCGCGACCGCGCAGATGTGCTGGCACGCGGATGCCGATCAGACGGAGATCTTTCTCACAGGCCGGCCCGACATTCGGCAGGTCGGTCAGACGCAACAGATGGTTGCGGTCGACCTTGGTGGGGTTCATTGGTTGGGGGAAATCCTCTGACGCCTGCGGGGGACTCAGCCCTTCTGTGCGCGAAGTCGGTCGAGCACGCCATCCAGCGTGTCCAGGTCGGTGTAATGGATGATCAGCTTGCCCTTGCCGCCACGGCCATGGGCGATCGCCACGCGGGCGCCCAGCGACTCGGACAACTCGGTTTCCAGCGAAGCGATATCGGCCTGCGGCGCGGCGGCGGTGGGCTTCTTGCGCAGCGCGCCGGGCACTTTGCCAGCAGCGAACTGCTGCGCGCGGTGTTCCACTTCGCGCACCGACCAGCCCTGGTCGGCCGCTTCCTGGGCCAGCTTGCTGGCCAGTTCCGGTGCCAGGGTGAGCAGCGCGCGGGCATGGCCCATTTCCAGCCGGCGGGTTTCCAGCAGCAGGCGGATCGCGATCGGCAGCTCCAGCAGGCGCAGCAGGTTGGACACCGCCGCGCGCGAGCGGCCGACGGCCTGGGCGGCTTCGGCATGGGTGAGGGCGAACTCGCTGATCAGCCGCTGCAGCGCTTCGGCTTCTTCGAGCGGATTGAGGTCTTCGCGCTGGATGTTCTCGATCAGCGCCATCGCGATGACGGTGCGGTCTTCCAGCTCGCGCACCACCACCGGTACTTCATCCAGACCGGCCAGCTGCGACGCGCGCCAACGGCGTTCGCCGGCCACGATCTCGAAGCTGTCCGCGCCAAGCTGGCGGACCAGGATCGGCTGGATCACGCCCTGCGCCTTGATCGACTCGGCCAGCTCGGCAAGCTTGGTCTCGTCCATGTCGCGGCGCGGCTGGTACTTGCCCGGCTGCAGATGACCGACCGGCAGCTTGCGCAGGCGTTCACCCGGCAGCGGTTCGACCACGGCCGCCGCCTGCACCTGTGTCACCGCCCCCTTGGGCCCCAACAGCGCGTCGAGGCCACGGCCGAGGCCGCGTTTCTTGCCGAGGGCAGGCTTGGTGCTCATCAGGCGGTCTCCATGGCCTTGTCGGCCTTCTTGCGTTGGTTGTTGCGACGGATGATCTCGCCGGCCAGGCCGAGATAGGCAACGCCACCGCGCGAGGCACGGTCGTACCCGACGATGCTCTGGCCATGGCTGGGCGCCTCGGCCAGGCGCACGTTGCGCGGCACGATGGTGCGGAACACCTGCTCGCCGAAGTGCTCGGTCAGCTCGGCCGACACGGCGTTGGCCAGGTTGTTGCGCACATCGAACATGGTCCGCAGCACCCCCTCGATCTCCAGCGCGGGATTGAGGTTGGCACGCAGCGCTTCGATGGTTTCCACCAGCGCGCTCAGGCCTTCCAGCGCGTAGTACTCGCACTGCATCGGCACGATCACCGAATCGGCGGCGGCCAGCGCGTTGAGCGTCAGCAGCGACAGCGCCGGCGGGCAGTCGATCAGGATGTAGTCGTATTCGTCACGGATCGGGGCCAGCGCGCGCTTGAGGCGCTGCTCGCGCTCGCTCTGGTCCATCAGCTGGATCTCGGCGGCGGTCAGGTCGATGTTGCCCGGGAGCAGGTCGAAACCTTCCGGCGTCTTGACCCGGACCTCGGCCGCGGTGCTTTCGCCCAGCAGCAGGTCACAGGTGGAGGCGGCGACTTCGCGCTTGTCCACGCCGCTGCCCATGGTCGCATTGCCTTGGGAATCGAGGTCGACAAGAAGCACGCGCTTGGGTGCAGCAGCCAGGGAGGCGGCCAGATTGACGGCGGTCGTGGTCTTGCCGACGCCACCTTTCTGGTTGGCGATGGCGATGATGCGGGCCATGCGGGTGAGCCTCATCGGCAGGGAGTGGGACTGGTCATTATGCGTATATGGGGCGTGTCATGCACTGTGAGATGCGTGGCAGGCACGCGCCGCAATGCCGCAGCGACGCCCACGGGCACGCCGACGACGCCGCATGGGGCCATCGCGGGAAGGGGCGGGACGACCGTGGGGCGGGCGCTGCGGGCAGCGAAGTCACCGGCTCACGGGCCGATGACCACCACCAGATGACGTTCGCCGGTCAATCCAGGGACGCTCAAGGGCAGCACCTGCTCGACCGACCAGCCGGCCGGCAGCTGCGCGATCTCGTCGTGCGGGTACACGCCTTTCATGGCCAGCAGGCGGCCGCCCGGGCGCAGCAGATGCCCACCGACCCGGATGATCCCGGCCAGGGTATCCATCGCGCGGGCGGTCAGATGGTCGTAGGCGGCCGGTTCGGCCAGCGACTCGGCACGCGACTCGGCCACGCGGGCGTTGCCCAGGCCCAGCTGGCGCACGGCCTCGCGCATGAAGCGGGCTTTCTTGCCGTTGCTCTCGACCAGGGTCACCTGCAACTGCGGGCGCGCGATCGCCAGCGGGATGCCCGGCAGCCCGGGGCCGGTGCCCAGATCGGCCAGGGTGCCGGTCTCCAGGTACGGCTGCATCGCCAGCGAATCGAGCAGATGGCGGGTCACCATCTCCAGCGGATCGCGGATGGCGGTCAGGTTGTAGGTGCGGTTCCAGCGGTCGAGCAGGGTCAGGTAGGTCAGCAGCGGTGGTGCCAGCGCGGCGTCCAGCTGCATGGCGGCCAGGCCGCGCTCAAGCGCATCGGCCACGCCAGCGGGGAGGGTGTGTTCTGTCATGGCACCATTATCGCAGGTCGGTAGAGCCGACCGTTGGTCGGCTGCCCATCTCACATCGCATGCCAGGCCAGCGCGGCGCGGAAATCATCGGCCGCCTGCCACTCGTGCAGGTGCCAGCGCTCGGCCGGGCCCAGTTCCGGATCGCACCAGGCCAGGTGCAGGCCACCGTCGATGCCGGGCGCGAGCTGCAGCCGGTGCAGACCGAAGGAGATGCCCTGCCCCTGCGCCTTCAACAGCGCTTCCTTGGCGCACCACACGCGGAAGAACCAATGGTTGCGGGCGTTCTCGTCCAGCGATTCCAGCCAGGCGATCTCGGCCGGGTGGAAGAAGCGCTGCACGATGTCCAGCATCCGTGGGCGCGGGCGCAGGGGTTCCAGGTCAACGCCGAGGCGGACGCCTTCACCGAGAGCGACCAGCAGCTGCCCGTGGCTGTGGCTCCAGCCGGTGCCGACATGCGCCAACGGGCCATGCAGCGCTGGCCGGCCGCGCGGGTCGCGCTGCAGCGGCAGGTCCTCCGGCGCCCCGCCCAGCTGCTCGGCCAGCAGCACCCGGGCCTGAGGCTCGCCCCGGGTGCCCGGCACATGCGGCAGGCGCCAGACCGTGACCGGGCCGAAGCGCCACGGGCCGTCCAGGGTGGCCGGCAGGGTCATGCGAACACCCCGAAAAGAGCACTGCACGGTGACTTCACGGCACGTACCGTCAACTGGCCCGGTGCCATCCACTTATTGGGAGTCAACGTCATGGGCATCATCATCTGGTTGATCGTCGGCGGTATCGTGGGCTGGCTTGCGAGCATCATCATGCGGCGCGATGCACAGCAGGGCATCATCCTGAACATCGTGGTCGGCATCGTCGGCGCGCTGATTGCCGGCTACTTTTTCGGCGGTGGCATCAATGAAGCGATCACCATCCGCACCTTCCTGTACTCGTTGATCGGCGCCGTGATCCTGCTCGCGATCGTGAATCTGTTTACGCGTCGAAGCGTCCGGTAACGAACGCACGTACAACGTGTGATCGACAAGGCCCGGCACTGCCGGGCCTTGTTGTTTCCGCCGTCAGCCCAGCTGCACCCAGGCCGGGGCGTGGTCGCTGGGGCGCTCCCAGGTACGCGGCTCACGGTCGATGCCCGAGCCCAGCGCGCGCGCCTTGAGTGCGTCGGAGACCAGGGTCAGGTCGATGCGCAGGCCGAGGTTGCGACGGAAGCCGGCCGCCCGGTAGTCCCACCAGCTGAACACGCCCTCTTCCTCGCTGTGCAGGCGGAAGGCATCGTGCAGGCCCAGATTCAGCAGCTTGTTCAGGGCACCGCGCTCGGCGGTGGAGGTCAGGATGTGGTTCTCGTTCCAGACCAGCGGGTCGTGCACGTCGCGGGCATCGGGCGCGATGTTGAAGTCACCCATCACCACCAGCTCCGGGTACCTGGCCAGCTCGGCCTCGACCCAGGCATGCACGGCCTCAAGCCAGCGCAGCTTGTAGGCGTACTTGTCGGTGCCCACGTCCTGGCCGTTGACCACGTACAGGTTGATGATGCGCACGCCGTTGACGGTGCCGGCGATGGCACGCTTCTGCTCATCCTCGAAACCGGGAATGCCGATCTGCACGTCCTGCGCCGGCTCGCGGGAGAGCAGCGCGACGCCGTTGTAGGTCTTCTGCCCGGCAAACACGCTGCGGTAGCCCAGCCCGGCCAGCACCGCGTCGGGGAACTTGTGGTCCTCCATCTTGGTTTCCTGGATGCCGACCACGTCCGGCGCGAACGCCGTGAGCCATTGTTCCAGGTGCGGCAGGCGCACGTTGAGCGAGTTGACGTTCCAGGAGGCGATTTTCATGCGGGCATTCTACCTGTGGCGCGTGCCGGGCAGCCACGGTAGTCCCGGCCGCTGGCCGGCAGCCTCACGTGCTCGGGGCACGCAGATTTTTGCCACACGTCTGCGTCCCCCGCTAGGCTGTGAGTCACCCCAGTAGCGCAGATATCCCATGGATGCAGATGCTTTCGTAGCAAAGTGGTACGCCGAGAAAGTGCGCCTGCTGGCCGCTGTATGGACCCCAGGCACGGCGTCCGCGGCAAGGGTCGCCGCGATGGAGCTGTCGCCCGAGCAGACCCGGCAGTTGCGGGAGATGCTCGATGCGTTCACCACCGACGCGCTGTACACCCTGCTGCTCGGGCTGGATGGCAGCGCCGCGCTGGGCGGTGACCAGCGCCACTACCCCCTGCTGGACGAGGACGGTTCGGTGATCGCCGAGGAAGGCGAGCTGGAAGCTGCGGCCTATGCGTGGTTCCACGACGGCCGGTCGTCGCAGGCGGGGCGTTGAGGGTGCTTTGCGCCACATGACGTGATTGACCCGCAGCGTCACTCGCCAGCGGAGGCGCCGGGGCCAGCGGCGCAACACATTGTCCAGTGGGCAAGGGGATATCACGCTGTAAATGTCGCAGCTGCCTCGATTTCTGTAGGTGCTTTCGCACATCAAGGCGAGGAGCTTCCCCACTTGTATCGTTGTCGACCGGAGGAAGATTCTCGACATGCCGCCCGTGACTGCAACATATGCCCGAAGGAGTTCCGACACCCCATGCCCATTGAATTCGCCTTCCACGCGCTGAACTACAAAACGCTCGCTGCGGTGCTGCTGATCGGCGTCGTCCCGCTGCTGTTGGTCGGCATGGCGGTCTACTTCTTCGGGCAGGACAGAATTTCCCAGATAGCCGCACTCGGCGCCACCTCACTTGCCGTCATCATCGGCCTGCTTGGCGTCTGGCAACTCAGCGCGATCCGACTGACGGCGGACGCCACGACCCTGACCGTGGGGGGCGGCGCGTACACCGTTTCGGTCCCGATGGCGCAGATTGATCTCTCCGCTGCACGCCGACGGCTGCCCGGCAGCAACGACACCCCACTGACCTTGCGAACCAATGGCATCGGCATGCCGGGCCTCTCACTTGGGTGGTTCCGCACCAGCAACGGGAAGGCATTTGCCGCGGTGACGGATCCGGACAGGGTGGTGATCCTGCCGACGACGGCCGGTTACACGCTGCTGGTCTCCCCGGAGGATCCCGACGCGTTCCTGGCCGCGCTCAGGCGTCTTTAGCGGGCGTCCATGCCGGCGGCCCTCACCGCACCATCGCCTTCAACATCCCGGCGATCTTCGAATACGGCGGCTTGAGCAGATCGCTGGCGGCCCAGCGCGACTGCCACAGGATCGGCAGCTGCTTGCTCATCGCATCGAAGCCGGCACGCGCGTGATACGCGCCCATGCCACTCGGGCCGACGCCGCCGAACGGCAGCCCATTGACCGCGAAATGCAGCAGCGTGTCGTTGACGGTGACGCCGCCAGCCACGACCTGCGCCAGCACCCGTTCCACCTGCGTACGTTCGTGACTGAAGACGTACAGCGCCAACGGGCGGTCACGGGACTGCACGTCCGCGATGGCGGCGTCCAGATCGGGATATGCGCAGACCGGCAGGATCGGACCGAAGATCTCCTCGCGCATCAGGGCCAGATCGGCCGGCGGATCGAGCACGATGGTCGGCACGATCAGCCGCTCGCGCTGCGCACGCTCGGGATCGACCGTGGCCAGTTCGATCACCGGCACGCCCCGCGCGCGGGCTTCATCGAGATAGCCACGCAGGCGCTGGTACTGGCCGTCGTGGATGATGCGCGTGTAATCGGCGGCGTCGCTGAAATCGCCATAGCGCGCCTGCACCTGGGTCTGCAGCTGCTGCACCAGTTCGCGCTGGCGATGGCCGTCGATCAACACGTAGTCCGGGGCGATGCAGGTCTGGCCGGCATTGAAGAATTTGCCGGTGGCCAGGCGCGCGGCCGCCTTCTCCAGCGGGTAATCGCTGCAGACGATGGCCGGGGATTTGCCGCCCAGCTCCAGCGTGAGCGGGGTCAGGTGCTCGGCGGCGGCCGCCATGACCTTGCGGCCGATGGTGGTGGAGCCGGTGAACACCAGGTGGTCCAGCGGCGAGCCGGCCACGGCGCTGGCGAGGCCTCCATCGCCCTGCACGACCGCCACCCGATCCGGGGGGAACACGTCGGCCAGCAGCGACTGCAGGAAGGCGCTGGTGCGCGGCGTGTGCTCGGACGGCTTGAGGATCACGTGGTTGCCGGCGGCGATCGCGGTCGCCAGCGGAATCAGGGCCAGGTTGACCGGGTAGTTCCAGGGCGAGATCACCCCGACCACGCCCAGCGGCACCGGCCGGGTCTGGGCGCGCGCCGGCCAGAACCGCCAGCCGACGCCGACCCGGCGCGGGCGTATCCAGCCGCGCAGGTGGCTGCACAGGTGATCGATATCGCCCAGCACGGTCATGCCGTCGGCGATCAGTGATTCGTGGGTGGAGCGGTGGCCGAAATCGGCCGAGATCACCGCGGCCATCTCCGGCAGGCGCGCCTTGAGGGCGGCGCGCAGGCGCTGCAGGTCGTCGCGGCGCTGTTCCAGCGTCGGGCGGTTGGCCTGCCAGGCGGTACGCAGGGTCTGCAGGATCGCGGGAAGCGCGGCGGGATCGGTGTGGGCATCGCTCATGGGCCGACTATAGCGGCAGGCTGCGTGACAGCGGGTCAGGGTAGTGCCGGCCGCTGGCCGGCAGCCTCACACGCTTCTCCGTAGGTTCATCGGGAGCCGGCCAGCGGCCGGCACTACCCCGGACACAGAAAGGGCCGCGATTCGCATCGCGGCCCCTTCGTCTTGCCATGTGGATCACCGTTACTTGGTGATGTCCACGCCCTTGGTTTCATGCAGGAACAGGCCGCCGACCACGACCGTCATCAACGCGATGATGATCGGGTACCACAGGCCGTAGTAGAGGTTGCCGGTACCGGCCACCAGCGCGAAGGAAATCGCCGGCAGGAAGCCACCGAACCAGCCGTTGCCGATGTGGTACGGCAGCGACATCGAGGTGTAGCGGATACGCGTCGGGAACAGCTCGACCAGGTAGGCGGCGATCGGGCCGTAGACCATGGTCACGTACAGCACCAGCAGCCAAAGCATGAAGATCGTGCCGGGGATGTTGATGCGCGCATTGTCAGCCTTGGCCGGGTAACCGGCGGCACCCAACGCACCCTTGAGCTCTCCGCCGAAGGCATCGCCCTTGGCCTTGAGTTCTTCCTTGGTCAGGCCTGCGGCCTCGTAGGAGGTCACGGCGGTGGTCCCGACGTTGACCGTCGCCAGCGTACCGGCCGGTGCCGGCTTCACTTCATACGGCACACCTGCCTTGGTCAGGGCCGCGGTGGCCACGTCGCAGGAGCTGGTGAACTTGCGCAGGCCGACCGGATCGAACTGGAACGAGCAGGTGTTCGGATCGGCATTGACCAGCGCCGGCGAGTTGGTGCGGGCTTCTTCGATGGCCGGGTTGGCGAAGTGGGTCAGGCCCTTGAAGATCGGGATGTAGGTGATGGCAGCCAGCAGACAGCCGGCCAGGATGATCTTCTTGCGGCCGATACGGTCGGACAGCCAGCCGAAGAAGATGAAGAACGGCACGCCCAGCGCCAGCGCGGCGGCGATCAGCAGGTAGGAGGTGGTGGGGTCGACCTTGAGCATGCTGCTCAGGAAGAACAGCGCGTAGAACTGGCCGCCGTACCACACCACGGCCTGGCCGGCTGCGGCACCGAGCAGGACCAGCAGCATCAGCTTGAGGTTGCCGTCCTTGAGGCTGTCGCGGAACGGGGTCTTGGAGCCCTTGCCTTCGGCCTTCATCTGCTGGAACAGCGGGGATTCGCTCAGCTGCAGGCGGATCCACACCGAGATGCCCAGCAGCACGATCGAGACCAGGAACGGGATACGCCAGCCCCAGGCTTCGAACGCTTCATTGCCCAGGAAGTAGCGGCAGGCCAGGATGATCAGCAGCGACATGAACAGGCCGAGCGTCGCGGTGCACTGGATGAAGCTGGTGTACAGGCCACGCTTGTCGGCCGGCGCGTGCTCGGCGACATAGGTCGCGGCACCACCGTATTCGCCACCCATCGCCAGGCCCTGGGCCAGACGCAGGATGATCAGGATCACCGGGGCGGCGAAACCGATCGAGGCGTAGTTGGGCAGCACGCCGACCAGGAAGGTCGAGATGCCCATGATCAGGATCGTGACCAGGAAGGTGTACTTGCGGCCGATGCGGTCACCGAGGCTGCCGAAGAAGGCCGCACCGAACGGGCGCACGAAGAAGCCGGCCGCGAACGCCAGCAGGGCGAAAATCATGCCCGTGGTTTCATTGACGCCGCTGAAGAACTGCTTGGCGATGATCGCGGCGAGCGAGCCGTACAGGAAGAAGTCGTACCACTCGAAGACGGTACCCAGGCTGGACGCGAAGATGACCTTCTTGTGTCCCTGGGTAAGTTGGGCTTTCGTTGGTGCGGGTGTGGTGGACATAAGACGCTTCCCCTCCGAAGCAATCGTTGTGGTGTGCCGGCTGTACGCCGGCACGCGTTTTTTGTTTTAGAAGCTGTATTTCGTCGTGAACTGCAGGCGGCTGATATCGCCCTTGCGGCCATCCTCGATCTCGCGCACGCCGTACATCAGCTCGGCGCCGACATCGACCTTGGGCATCGGCGTGTAGAACACGTTGCCGCGGATGCTCTGCACGCTCTTGGTGACCAGCGGGCCGAGGCTGCCGTCGTTGTCGTAATCGCTGCGCGCGTAGATCAGGTTGGTGCGCAACTTCGGGGTGAAGGCGTGGCGCCAGCCCACATAGCCGGCCAGCACGCCGGTCGGGTTGAGTTCGTCGCGGGCGATGTCATACGCGGTATCGGCGGTGACACCCAGGCCGATGTAACGTGCGATGCCTTCGCCACCGGTGACCTGGTAATGCAGCGTATCGGTCGGGCCCATCACCCATTTGCCGCCCAGGGTGAGGCCGCCGGCGATCTTATCCGCATCGGCACCGGTGGTCTGGTTGTCGACCTTCAGCTGACGGACCACGCCGCCGACACCGAAGGTGCCCCAGTCACCCTTCCAGCCATAACGCAGGGTCAGATCCGGCAGCGCGCCGCGATCGGAGTTGCTGGATACATTGGTCCACGCGCCGGTGACCGGGTTGCGGGTGCCGGTGAGCAGCGTGGTTTCCGGGTTTTCCAGCGCGACGCTGAAGCCGCCCTGGGTGTAGCGGATCTGTGCCTGGCGCACGAAGATCACGCCATCGGTCGGGCCGACGAAGTCCGCCGCTTCCGGCAACGACGCGGCGTCCATGAAGTTCGACCAGGTCTGGCCGGCCATCCAGTTGTTCCAGTACATGTAGGCGTGACGCAGGGTCGCACCGTAGGTATTGGTCGCGGTCTGGTTGCCCAGCGAGTTGCCGAAGAAGTCCATCTCGAAGAACGCACCGGACTTGTTGCCGGCCTCGCTGACATTGTCGATGCCAAGATTGAAGCGCGAGAACTTGGCGTGGGCGTTGTAATCCACGTCCGAGCGCTTGCCGCTGCCGCCGGCACCGGCCACCGGGGTCTGGCCCGGCAGATACAGCGCGCGGCCGGTGGCATCGTCGGCCAGCTGACCGTCGCCGGTCTGGGTGGCGAGGAAATCGGCCTTGATGAAGCCGCCGATCTTGACCGTGGTACCCGGCGCGGCGCCCGGGGTGATGGTGGTGACCTGGATCGGCTGCTTGCCGGCCGGCACCGTGGCCGCCACCGGTTGCTGCGCCTGCACGGTGCGCACCGCGGTGACATCGGTCTGGGCCTGGCTGATCTGGACCTGCTGTTGCTGCTGGTTGTTCAGCAGCAGCTGGACCTGGCGCTCCAGCTCGACGACGCGGGCTTCCAGCGCTCTTTCTTTTGCGGTTTCGGCGAACGCCATGCCTGGCGCGATCAATGCGACGAACATGGCGGCGGCCAACGGCCGGCGTGTCGTCCTCAGCAAACGGTGGCTCATGTTGCCCTCTCTCCCGGGTGGCAAGGTGATGCCGCGCATGGGGCACGGTCGAGCCGAGGGTGCGGCGCGTTGACGCACCGAAGCTATTGGCCATTAGTCGTACTCGCCCCACGCGGCGAGTACGACCCGGGCGCCGGCAGGCGACCGGCAGGTGCTGCAGGCACCGCGCAGGTACCGACCGTTGGTCGGTACGCCTTGCCTCACGACCAACGGTCGTGAGCTACCGGGGTTGGCTGCCATGTCATATCGGGCGGGTCGGCGTTCGACCATGGTCTAACCACCTCGACACCGCGCAGGCAGGTGGATGCGGCAAACTGAGGGGGAGATGTCGCCGCTTATGCTGCGACCGCACAACCCAAGTCAACGTGCAAGTGAGGGTGCCATGGCTGATCTTTACCCCGTCGACGCCGCGTTCGCCGCGGCATCGCGGATCGACAAGAACACGTACCAGCAGCTCTACCGTGAATCGGTGGAGCATCCGGATGCCTTCTGGGGCAAGGCCGCCGAGCGCCTGGACTGGTTCAGGAAACCGACCCGCATCAAGAACGTCAGCTACCAGCTCGACGATTTCCGCATCAAGTGGTTCGAAGATGGCGAGCTCAACGCCAGCGTCAACTGCCTGGACCGCCAGCTCGACAAACGCGGCGACAAGATCGCCCTGCTGTTCGAACCGGACAGCCCCGATGCGCCGGCGCAGGGCGTCACCTATCGCGAGCTGTATGAGCGCACCTGCCGCCTCGGCAACGCGCTGCGCAACCTCGGCGTCAAGAAGGGCGACCGGGTCACCATCTACCTGCCAATGATCGTCGACGCCGCCGTGGCCATGCTGGCCTGCGCGCGCATCGGTGCGATCCACTCGGTGGTGTTCGGCGGCTTCGCCCCGAACTCGATCGCCGACCGCGTCATCGACTGCGGCAGCAAGCTGATCATCACCGCCGACGAAGGTCTGCGCGGTGGCAAGAAGATTCCGCTCAAAGCCAATGTCGATGCGGCGCTGAAGCTGCCCGGCACCACCACCGTGGAAACCGTGCTGGTGGTCCGCCACACCGGCGGCGCGGTGGACATGCAGGCCCCGCGCGACCGCTGGTTCCACGATGTGGTGGACCCGCAGCCGGCGCAGTGCGAGCCCGAGCGCATGAACGCCGAGGATCCGCTGTTCATCCTCTATACCTCCGGCTCCACCGGCAAGCCCAAGGGCGTGCTGCACACCACCGGCGGCTACCTGCTGTACGCGGCCTACACCCATGAAGCGGTGTTCGACCTGCGCGAAGACGACATCTACTGGTGCACCGCCGATGTCGGCTGGGTCACCGGCCACAGCTACATCGTGTACGGCCCGCTGGCCAATGGCGCGACCTCGGTGATGTTCGAAGGCGTGCCGAACTTCCCGAACACCTCGCGATTCTGGGAGGTGATCGACAAGCACCAGGTCACCATCTTCTACACCGCGCCCACCGCGATCCGCGCGTTGATGCGCGAAGGCGATGCACCGGTCAAGCGCACCTCGCGCAGTTCGCTGCGCCTGCTCGGCAGCGTCGGCGAGCCGATCAATCCGGAAGCGTGGCGCTGGTACTACGAGGTGGTCGGCGACAGCCGCTGCCCGATCGTGGATACCTGGTGGCAGACCGAAACCGGCGGCATCCTGATCTCGCCGCTGGCCGGGGCGGTCGATCTCAAGCCGGGCTCGGCCACCCTGCCCTTCTTCGGCGTGCAGCCGGCGCTGGTCAATGCCGATGGCGAGATCCGGGAGGGGGCCACCGAAGGCAACCTGATCATCCGCGATTCGTGGCCGGGCCAGATGCGCACCGTCTATGGCGACCATCAGCGCTTCATCGACACGTATTTCCGCACCTACCCGGGCAGCTATTTCACCGGTGATGGTTGCCGTCGTGACGAGGATGGCTACTACTGGATCACCGGCCGCGTGGACGATGTGATCAACGTCTCCGGGCACCGCATCGGTACCGCCGAGGTGGAAAGCGCGCTGGTTTCGCACCCCAAGGTGGCCGAAGCTGCCGTGGTCGGCTTCCCGCACGACATCAAGGGCCAGGGCATCTATGCCTACGTGACGCTGATTGCCGACGAGACGCCGAGCGATGAACTGCACAAGGAGCTGGTGGCCTGGGTGCGCAAGGAGATCGGTCCGATCGCCGCGCCCGACCATCTGCAGTGGGCGCCGGGCCTGCCGAAAACGCGCTCGGGCAAGATCATGCGCCGCATCCTGCGCAAGATCGCCGAGAACGCCCCGGACCAGCTTGGCGACACCTCGACCCTGGCCGATCCGTCGGTCGTGGCCTCGCTGGTGGAAGAGCGGAAAGTGAAGTAAGGGTCGCCCCGTCGCATTCGCGCTGTCGCTCCCACGATCCGCCAGTGGATCGTGGGCCCCGCCTCACCAGCACCCATACCCCGCCGCTTCGCGGCCGCCCCCTGACTCAGGGGGCTGTCATCTCGATACACTTTTTCGTTGCGTCGCTGCATTCCTCCGCAACATGGCCCCCACCATGACGACCCTCCTGATTGCCGATGACCATCCGCTGTTCCGCGAAGCCCTTCGCGGTGCCGTGCAACGCGTCATCCCCGGCGTGCAGCTGTACGAAGCGGACAGCGTGGAAGCGCTGTACCAGCTGGCCGACCAGCACACCGACGCCGACCTGGTCCTGATGGACCTCAACATGCCCGGCGCACAGGGCTTCAACGCGCTCGTGCATATGCGCGCCCTGCACCCGCAGCTGCCGGTGGTGGTGGTGTCCGCCCGCGAGGAGCCGACCGTGATGCGCCGTGCGCTCGACCATGGCGCCTTCGGCTTCATCCCCAAATCCGCCGATTCGGACACGATCGGCCATGCGCTGGGCACCATCCTGGATGGCGAGACCTGGGCACCGCCGGAAGCGCACAACGTGCCCCAGACCGGGCGCGAGGAACGCGAGATCGGCCAGCGCCTGCGCGAGCTGACTCCACAGCAGTTCCGGGTGCTGCAGATGCTCGGCGCCGGCCGCCTCAACAAGCAGATCGCCTACGACCTCAACGTGTCCGAAGCAACGATCAAAGCCCACGTCACCGCGATCCTGCGCAAGCTCGGTGTCACCAACCGCACCCAGGCGGTGCTGATGGCCGGCAAGCTGGCCATCGATGACGAACAGATCGTGCTGCCGCCCGAAGAAGAGTAGGCGTTATAGCCGGAGCTATGAATTCCAGCGTTACCTGCGCAATTCGCGGCAAACGCTCCACGCCGCAGGCCCGGTGCTAAGCTTCGCGTCCCCTTGGGGAGTAGCCGGATTCCTGCTGAAGGAATCGCCCGTATCAACATACTCGGCCAGTGCGCCGTGGTGCGGGCAACCATCTTGGTTGGCGAGACCAGCGGTCCGCGTGCGCAACGACAGGTTGGGCGCGTCCGCGGTCCGTTGCTCGCTCTCGCCCGACCTGTCGCGTACCCCAATGTCCCCCATTTCGATCCTGCTGATCGGCTTTGCCATGTCCACCGATGCCTTCGCCGCGGCGATCGGCAAAGGCGCGGCCATGCGCAAACCGCGCTTTTCCGACGCCTTGCGCGCCGGCCTGATTTTCGGTGTCATCGAAGGCATCACGCCGGTGATCGGCTGGCTGCTCGGCCGCGCTGCACTGGAGTATGTGGAGGCCTTCGATCACTGGATCGCGTTCGGCCTGCTCGGTGCGCTGGGCGTGCACATGATCATCAATGGCCTGCGCCCCGACGAGGGCGCCGAGGAAGAAGACACCAGCAAACACCACGGCTTCTGGCGCCTGGCGGTGACCGGTTTCGCCACCAGCATCGATGCGATGGCGGTCGGCATCGGCCTGGCCTTCCTCGACGTGCATATCGGCGTGATGGCGCTGGTCATCGGCCTGTGCACGCTCACCATGGTGACCTGCGGCATCATGCTCGGCCGCGTATTGGGCGGGATGGTCGGCAAGCGCGCGGAGATCGTCGGCGGCGTGATCCTGATCATCATCGGCTCCACCATCCTGTACGAACACCTCAGCGGCGCCGTGGCCTGATCGGCAGTCACGCCCGCCCCGCGGCTAGAGATCGCCGCGGGTGTCGTGGAAGGCGGCCAGGAACGCGCGCAGCGAGGCCGGCTTGATCGGCTTGGTCAGCAACCGGTAACCGCGGTCACGTGCCATCCGCTTGAGCTCATCGCGGCCGTCGGCGGTCAGCAGCGCACCGGGGATCGCGCGCCCGGCCTTCTGGCCCAGGGCCACCAGCGTGTCCAGCCCATCCAGGCGGTCATGCAGGTGGTAATCCACCAGCATCACATCCGGCCGTTCAACCACTTTCTCCAGTGCCTGGTCGACGGTGCTGGCGGTGATCACCTGCACCTGCCAACGCCCCAGCAACGCCCGCATGCCATCCAGGATCTCCTGGTCGTTGTCCACGCACAGCACGCGCATGCCCGCCAGGGAATCGGCGCGGGTGACCGGGCTCGGTGCCGGCGGTGCTTCTGCGGTTGGCAACGCCGGCGCCGCCACGAGGGGCAGCAGGATCGAGAACATGCTGCCGCTGCCGACCCGGCTGCGGGCGTTGAGGCGGTGATCGAGCAGGCGCGAGATACGCTGGCAGATCGACAGACCCAGCCCCAGGCCCTGCTCGCCCCAGTCGAACGGCTGCTGGTAGCGATGGAACTCATCGAAGATCTGCTGCATGTGGTGTTCGGGAATGCCCGGGCCGGTATCCCATACCTGCAGTTCCACTTCCGGCCCGCGATGGCGGACCGCCAGCACGATGCGGCCCTGGCGCGTGTAGCGCAGCGCATTGGCCAGGAAGTTCTGCAGCACGCGGCGCAGCAGGCGGCGATCGCTGCGTACCCAGGCCGGCCGCGCGAACAGATCCATACGCAACCCACGGCCGGCCGCGACGGGCGAGTACTGCGCTGCCAACTCGCGCATCAGCAGGCTGACGTCGAAGTCACCGATCACCGGATGCAGGCCACCGGCATCCAGACGGGAGACATCCAGCAGGCCATCCAGCAGTTCCTCGGCCGCACGCAACGAGGCATCCACGCGCTCGGCCAGATGCCGTTGCTCTTCGTTGTTGTGGTGACTCTCACGCAGCGCTGAAGCGAACAGGCGGGCAGCATTGAGCGGCTGCAGCACGTCGTGGCTGATCGCGGCCAGGAAGCGCGTCTTGGACTGCTGGGCCACCTCGGCTTCATGCGAGCGCTCGGCCACGCGCTGTTCCAGCGTTTCGTTGGCCTCCAGCAGCGCGCGCTCGGCGTGCTTGTAGTCGGTGATGTCGTTGTAACTGGTGACGTAGCCACCGCCGGGCAGCGCCTGCCCGCGCATCTCGATCACCTTGCCGTCGCTGCGGGTGCGCTCGAAGATGTGCGGCGAGCCGGCACGCATGTAGCCGATGCGGCGGTTGATCTGCAGCTCGATGTCGCCCTCGCCGAGCTCACCGCGCTCGGCGTTGTAGCGGATCAGGTCGGCGACCGGCCGGCCCACGTAGAGCATCCCGTCGGGGTACCCGAACATCTGCTGGTAGCGGCGGTTCCAGGCGGTCAGGCGCATGTCCGGATCGACCACGCTGACCCCCGCGCTGATGTTCTCCAGGGTGGTGGAGAGAATCTCGCGGTTGAAGCGCAGTTCCTGCCCTGCCTCGTCGAGCACCGCCACCACCTCGCCCAGATCCATGCCCGAACCGCGCAGCAGACTGGTCAGCAGCAGGCGGGCCGACGCCGCGCCGATCGAGGCCGCCAGCAGCCGCTCGGTGAACTGCACCCAGGCACGGTCCGCCGGCGCGGAGGCCTGCAGCTCGCGGTCCATGGACTGCGCCTGCTCGAAGAACGATCGACGGGCGTGGCGGTCGCCCACCACGCGCGAGGCCAGCGCCAGCAGATCACCGACATGCACGTTGCCCGGCCACGCACCGGCCACGGACGGGCGCTGCGCGTAGGGGTCCAGGAACGGCGCCGCACGCAGCCGTTCATCCACGCCCGGGCGCCAGCGCACCGAAACCAGCACCATCGCCGCGACATTGACCAGCAGCGACCAGAACGTGCCGTGGGTCAACGGATCCCAGCCGCTCATGCCGAACAGGTGCTGCGGCTGCAGCCAGCCGATCCCGAACGGGCCCTGCACCAGCCACGCCGACGACATCCAGCCGGCCTGGGTCAGCGCCGGCAACAGCAGCGTGTATACCCAGGTGCCGAAGCCGAGCAGCATGCCCACTTCCACGCCGCGGCGGCTGGCACCGCGCCAGTACAGCCCGCCGATCAGCCCCGGGGCGAACTGCGCGACCGCGGCGAAGGCCATCAGGCCGTAGGAGGCCAGGGTACTGTCGTTGCTGCTGCCGCGGTAATAGCTGTAGGCCACCAGCGCCAGCAGCAGGATGGCGGTGCGGCGGATCCACAACACGCGCGAAGCGACATCCGCCGCTTCTTGATGATCGCCACTGCGGCGCAGCAGGACCGGCATCACCAGATCGTTGCTGACCATGGTGGCCAGGGCGATGGAGGCCACGATCACCATGCCGGTCGCCGCCGAGAAGCCGCCGACATAGGCGACCAGCGCCAGGAACTTGCGGCCCTCGGCCAGCGGCAGGGCCAGCACCATGCTGTCGTCGGCGACGCTGCCACCGGTGCCGAACAGGGTGACGCCGGCGGTGGCGATCGGAATCACCATCGCCGAGATGATCACCAGGTACGCACCGAACATCCAGCGCGCGCGGCGGATGTCGCGCACGTCACCACATTCGACCACCGCCACATGGAACTGGCGCGGCAGGCAGATGATGGCCAGGAAACTCAGCAGCGTCTGGGAAATGAAGCCGACCGGTGGCAAGCCGGTGAACAGCGTATGCGCCGACTCGATCACCGCATCGGTGCGGTCGTTGAGCCACAGGTAGGCGAACAGGCCCAGCGCGACCATCGCGATCAGCTTGATCATCGATTCCAGCGCGATCGCCAGCATCATGCCGTGGTGGTGCTCGGTGGCATCCACCTGGCGGGTACCGAACAGCGTGGCGAACAGCGCCATCAGCAACGCCACGTACAGCGCGGGATCCGTGAAGAAGCCGGTCGGGCCGACGTTGCCGGTCAGCACCTGCAGGCTCATCGCGACGGCTTTGTACTGCAGGGCCAGGTACGGCACGATGCCGATCAGCGCGATCACCGCCACCAGTGCGGCCAGGCGGCGCGAGCGGCCGAACCGCGAGGAGATGAAATCGGCGATGGAGACCACGTTCTGGCTGCGTGCGATCAGCGCCAGGCGCTCGATGATGCGCCAGCCGAACACCCACAGCAGCAGGGGCCCCAGGTAGATCGGCAGGTAGCCGATGCCATTGCGCACCGCCGTGCCGACCGCACCGTAGAACGTCCATGACGAGCAGTACACCGCCAGCGCCAGGCTGTAGACCACCGGGCGCAGCCACGGGCGATCCGGGTACATCGGGCGACGGTCGCCCCACCACGCCACGCCGAACAGCAGCGCGGCGTAGGCCACCGAGACCAACAGCAGGATCCAGCTAGAAACCACAGGGTTGTTTCCGCGAGCGCAGCCCGCAGTGTAGCGGCTGGGCCACGCCCGTCGTGGTGCTCATGCCGTGGCCCGCTGGCGGGCGGGAAGCCGGATCCCGATCCGGGTCCCTGCCCCGGGTTTACTGTCCACCTCGACCTCGCCGCCCGCCGCGCGGACCAGGCTGGCGGTCACCGCCAACCCGAGCCCGGTGCCCTCACCCATCGGCTTGGTGGTGAAGAACGGTTCCAGGCAGTGGGCGCGGACCTCCGCACTCATGCCCTGGCCGGTATCGCTGACCCGGATCAACAACTCACCACTGGCGGGCAGGTCGATCAGGGTCAGATCGAACCGGCCGCCATCGGGCATGGCCTGCTCGGCATTCACCGCCAGGCTGAGCAGGATGGACTCCAGCTGCGCCGGATCGAAGTGGATCTGGCCGGTGGCGCCGTCGGTGGCGACGCGGCACTGCACGCGGTCGCCGAACACCTGCTGGAGCATCGGCTCCATGGCCATGACCGTGCCGGCCGCATCCAGCAGCTGGGGGCGCCCCGGGTCCAGCCGGCTGAAATCCAGCAGCCGCCGGCTGACGGTGGCGGCACGGCGGGTCGCCGACTGTGCGCCTTGCAGGGCCTCCTGCAGCGCGTCCTCACCGGTACTGCGGCGGGCCTTGGCGAGATATCCCTGGATCAGCGCCAGCACGTGATTGAAGTCATGCGCGATGCCACTGGCCAGGCGCCCGACGTTCTCCATCTTCATCGCGTGCACCAACTGCTCGCGCGAGCGCTCTTTCTCCTGGATCTCCAACTGCAGTTCATCGCGCTTGCCGGCCAGCTCGGCGCTGCGCTGCCGTGCCACCTGCAGGCTCTCGCGCAGCCCGGTCACGCTGTGGTGCAACAGCCAGGCTCCCAGCCACGTTCCGAACACAGCTATCGCCAGATCGTTCACCGCAAGCAGGACACGGTCCGGACGGAACATCAGGCTGGAGGCATCCACCCACGCCCCCGCCACCATCAACCCGCTCAACCAGGCGGTGGCCCACCCCAGTGGCCGCCGCCCCAGTACGGCGGAGACCAGCAGCACCGGCAGTATCACCACCAGCTGCAGCCGCGATTGTGCCGCCAGCCCCCAGTACGTGTAGGCCAGGGTCGCCAGCAGCAACTCGCCGATCACGAACACAGCGGCTGCCCGCAGCGTGCGACCTGCGTGGTGCTCCAGCAGGCAAACCAGGCACAGCAAGGCGTGAAGGCCGGCGATCAACGGCACCATCACATCCAAGCCGATGCCCATGCGCAGCGCTATCCAGACAGCCATGCACAGGTGGAACAGACCCACCATGTGCAGCAGCCCGCGCAGCATGGCATCGGTACGGCGCCCCAGCGAGGGGGATACGCCGGCGACGGGCACGTCGCGGGGAGAGGGAGGCGGAATGGGCATGTGTGGCAGAATACAGGCCGAAAGCGACAGCAGCCGGCCCCGAGGGGTCATCCAAATGCGTTGCCGCCTGCCTGCACTCGACCGGGAAGTCGTTGCTCCTATGCGTACGTTGTCGCTGGTCCGTCGCGGACTGTCCGCGCTTGTCTGCCTGTTCGCATTGGCCCCGTCCGCTGCGATGGCGCAGCGTTCCGCCGACACGGTGCCGCTGACCGCGCAGGTCGAACAGTGTCACGCCTTGTTGACCAGTGAGCCACGCCTGTCGCTGAGCATGGCGCGCAGCCTGCTGGCCACCCCCTCGCTGCCCGCCTCGATCGAGATCGGTGCGCTGGGCTGCCTGGGCATCGCGCTGCGCTCGCAGGGCCAGCTGGGCCAGACCCTCGATCTGCCTGACAGGCTGCAGGCCGCCGCTGCGCGCGCCGATGCGGGCAAGGAAGACAGGCTGCGGGCGCACTCCATGGCCGCACACCTGCTGCTCTGGCGTGGCGAGCACAGCCAGGCCCTGACGCTGACCAACACCTTCCTTGAAGACGCGGTGCGCGAGCGTGACGTGCAGGGCCAGATCGCCGCGCTGATGCAGATCGCCATGATCCGCGGCGATGCAATGGGTGACGCACAGGGGGCGCTGACGTATCTGCAGAAAGCCACGGTACTCAGCCAGCACATGCGCCGGCCGCCCAACCCGGGCGATCTCATCCTGTATTACAACTATGGCTACGCACTGCTGCGGATGCAGCGGCATGAGGAAGCCAACACGGCCTTCAGCCGGGCCGAGGCGATCGGCACGCGGCTGGGCGCGCAGGAGTTGTTCCTGTACCGCATCGCCAGCCATCGCGCTGAAGTCCAGCGTCTGCGCGGCCAGTTGGCCGACGCCGAGGCCCGGTTCCGCAGCGTGCTCAGCTGGCAGGCAAGGCAAGATCCCCAGGGCCACATCGTGACACTGCAGCGGCTTGCCCGGCTGACCATCGACCAGCACGGTGCCGAAGCCGCACGTCCGCTGGCCGAGCAGGCCCAGATGCAGGCCGAACGCGGTCAGTTCAACGATGAGATCCGCGAGGGCTTGGACCTGCTGGGCGACATCCATATCCTGCTGGGCCACCGCGAACAGGCCCTGGGCTACGCGCGCCAGGCACGGGCGATCGACAGCGCGCGCAGCAAGGGTGACATCCTCAACCAGTTGGCCAAGCTGCAGGCCACTGCCGAGCGCAGCATCGATCCGGCCGAGGTGAATGCGGTGCAGGATCTGGACCGCGTCCGTGTGCTTCGCAACGGCGCGCTGATCGCCCTGCTGGTGGTCGTCACGGTCGCCACGGTGCTCCTGTTGCGCATGCGGCGGCAGCGGCAGCGATTGGCGCTGCTGAGCAGTACCGACTGGGTGACCGGTACAGTCAACCGCCGTGAGGCCGAGCGGCTGCTGAGCCTGGAGTTGGCCAAGGCCGGAGGCGGGCAGCGCAGCGCAGCGTGGTGATGCTGCTGGAACTGGACGCGTTCAAGGCGCTGAACGAGCAGCATGGCCAGGCAGCGGGGGATGCCGTGCTGCGTGCGGTGACCCGATGCCTGCGCCAGCACAGCGACCGCCATGATCGGATCGCCCGCTGGGCGGGCGGCACCTTCCTCGTGGTCCGTCACGATACCGCCGCCGCAGCGGCCCAGGCGCTGGCCAATCGCCTGCGCGCGGCGATCGAACGGCTGGTGGTGGATATCGGCCCGGGCCAGCACCTGACGCTCACCGCCACTCTCGGGGTGGCCCCCCTGCCGCTGTTCCCCACTGCACCGGCTACGCTGGAGGACAGCCTGCGCGCAGCCGATCGAGCGCTGCAGAGTGCCCGCCGCGGTGGCCACAATGCCTGGGCCATGCTCTGGGGCGAAGAAGCTGGCCGTGATGTGGATCTGTACAGCCTGCTGCACGACCCCGCACGGGCGATGGCCTGCGGCTGGGTGTCATTGGCCGGAAGCCGGCCGATGGCCTGGCTTCCGCCACGCCAGGAGCCTGCACGTCCCGCAGTGGATCAGGACGTGCAGACCGGCCGCGGACAGCGCTGATCGCGCAGGCGGATCAGCGCGTCACCTCGAACCGCACTTCCACCCGCCGGTTCGGCAACAGGCATTCCAGCAGCGCGGCCCGCGGGCGCACGCCATCGCATTGCTGCACCTGCTGGGTATCGCCCTTGTACTCATAGCGGATGCGGTCCGGATCGATACCCCGCCCGATCAGCAGCTCGCGCACCGTACGGGCACGCCGCTCGGACAACGCCTGGTTGGCATCGAAGCCACGCCCCTGCATGCGGTCGGCATGACCCACCAGGGTCACACCGTCCAGCTGCAGTGACTCATCGGCGATGCTGGCCAGCGCGCGGTCCACGCTTTCCAGCGAGTAGGTGCGGATGTCGCGGTACGCATCACGGTCGAACTCGAACAGCACATTGGCCACCAATGGCCCCGGCGCAGCGACGATGGCCGGGGCGACGTCGCACTGGCGGGCCAGCGCCTCGGCGTCATTGACCAGTTCCTCGGCGATCTGGATATACGGCTTGGAATGGCGCCACTGCTGCTGGTTGAACTCATTGCCGGCATGCACCAGCTCGACCTCACCACAGGCGACCTGCTGCTGCGCGCACACGAAGCCCGGCGCACCGTGCAGTACCCGCAGGCGCTGCCACAGGTCATCGCGCAGGTACTTGGCGTTGTTCACCAGCGGCGTATCGGTGGGCAGCGGCGAGACGCCCTGCTCCATGCCGATGATCAGCTTCTCCGATTCGGTCAGCGCCTGCTGCGGGAACGCACTGCGATCGTTGCGGCTGTACTCGTGGAAGGACACGTCCAGCCAGCACTGCGCCTTGGACAGGTGGTAGTCGCGGATCGGCCGCCCACCGTCATTGAGCGCCTGGATGCGGCCCTGGGTGGCCTCATAGGTGCCATGGTCGGCATGGATCGCCTCATCGGTGATGCGCTGCTGCTGCGGCACCAACTGCGCCTGCTGCGCGCCGGCGGGACCGGCCACGGCAGCCAGAAGGGCCGCGGCAAGCAGCGACGGAGCAATACGGTCAATCGGGGAAAGGGTCGTCATCAGGGCATCCTCAGCGTGCCGGGTCGCGGTAGCGGACGGGGTCCGGCCGGAAAAGGTCTTCATCGAACTTGAAGCGCAGGCGCAGGAACACGCCCTGCTGGGTGTACTCGTAACCGTTCAGGTCACGATCGCCGGCGAAGCCGCTCCAGTTGTAGCCGGCCGACAGCCACAGGTTCTGCCGCAGCAGGCGGCCGACCTCCATGCCGTAGGCGTACTGGTTGGCACCGCTCTGCCCACGGAAGGTGGAGCCCAGCACGCCGATATCCCAGTTCTCGGTGATGTCGTACACCACGCGGCCGGAGAACAGCATCGCGCGGAAGCGGCTGTTGACCCGTGCACTATCGGTGTAGGCGAACTGGTCCTGTTGCCACTTGCCGGCCACGCGGCCGGTGAACCACCACGGTCGCGACGGGTGCCAGTCGGCATGCGCCGAGGCGATATGCGCGCGGGTGCGTACGTCCTGGCTGCTGCCATCAATGGTGTTGCCGTCGGACAGGGTCAGGCCGCTTTCATCGCGCTCCAGCTTGTACTCGTAGCGGGCCAGCGCGTTGATCCGGTTGCGGTCGGTATCGCGGTAGGCCACGCCGAGCTGGAAACGATCCTGCAGCACATCGCCGCGGGCCTCGTAGCGGGTGCTGAGCAGATAGTTGCGCGCCAGCAGTGTCCAGTCACGGCTGAGCTTGCGGGCGAGCATGAACTGCAGCAGCGTGGTGTTGAACGCCTCGTTGGCCTCGGTATCGGGCACGTCTTCGGAGATGCGGTGCTCGGCACGGATCGCCCCGCGCCACAGCGGGTTGGCGCTGTAGTCCAGCGCCAGTGCCAGGCCGGTGCTGTCCCCGGTGCTGCCGTCGATCACCTTGACGTGCTCGGCCGAGCTGGCCAGGCGCAGGCCTTCGCGGATGTCCCAGTTGTTGCGGATACCCGAGGCGGCCTGCACATCGCGGCCGCTGATCGAGTCACGCAGGCGGTACTCGCTGAAGGTCTGGGTATCGCGCAGGTAGCTGCTGTCGATACCGAACACCAGCGCATCGGCTTCACGGTCGGTGGTGGTGATGCCGTAGGCGCTGGTCAGGCCGGTCTGCTTCTCATACCGGCCATACACGCGGCTGCGTTCGAACACCTGGTAATCCAGGCCGGCCGCCAGCCGCTTGCGGTCCTCGCCGCTGACGCTGTGCTCCACTTCCGCACCCGCGCTGAGGCGATCGCTCAGGCGGTAGCCCAGGCCGAACCGGGCACTGTCCGATTCCAGCTCGGTGCCGACCGGCAGGTCGCTGGTGATCGGGCTGCCACTGCTGCTGCCGTTGATGACCATCAGGCCGGTCAGCGGATCCAGCGCCTGCTGGCCGTAGCCCAGTGCGCCGCCACCGGATCCGGTCGCAAACCCACCGGTGAGACCGCCAGCATTGCCGAACGGCACCCCGGACGACCACGGCGAGGTCACGCCGATGGTCTCGCGGATGCTGCGCACGCCCAGGTCCACGGTCAGCCGTTCGGTAGCACCGATGCGTACACCGGCACCGCCGGCATCGCGCTTGCCGCCATCGGGGTTGCGGTCCTCGCTGCGCAGGCCTTCCACATACAGTTCCAGCCGCGGGCCCACCCGGTATGCCAACCGCGCGTTGTACTCGCCACGGCCACCGTACAGCGGCGCCGCCGGGTTGTTGAAGGCCGGATCGGTACGTGCGGCGAATACGCGGGCGTCGAGCTTGTCGGCGCTGTGCGCGAACTCCACCCGCCAGGCATCGCCCTCGACCTCCCCGGTGATGTCCTTCAGGCCCTGCGAGGTGATCTGGTTGATCGAGTTGGTGTTGACCTCGCTGCGGGTGCGCGCGAACTCGGCCACCAGCAGCGTGTTGGCGCCGAACCGGTAGCTCGCGTTCGCGCTGCCCATCTTGAACGCGGCATAGGGATTGCGGTCATCGACCGCCGCCGCGCCGACCTCGAGCTGCTCGGTGAGTTTGACCTGCGCATCGGCGCCGACCACCCAGAACTTCTCGGTGCCCTGGTCCAGCTCATAGGTGATGCGCAGCGACACCGGATTGAGATCGCTGTCGAAGGCCGGCAGGAACTGATTGAGCAGGATGCGGCCGGAGAACGGTTCGAAGCTGTAATCGACCAACCGCGCGAGCGAGCGCACCGAGGTGATGCGGGTGGGCTGGTTGCGATCGCGCACGATCACCTCCACCCGCTCGCTGCCTTCCAGCACGGCGTTGTTGCGCAGCGCATACGGGCCACTGCCCTGGCTGCGGAACTCCTCGATCACCTGGCGCAGCGAATCCTGCATCGCAAACACGTTGCTGCGCACGCGCTCGCTTTCGAAATGCCAGCCCAGGCCGGTAGCGGTGCGGTTGTAGGTGCCCAGGCTGCGCTGCGGGATCGCACCACTGCCGCCGATACCGGTTGCGGTGGCCAGCGTATCGCCGGTCTGGAAGTCGCCGTACAGCAGGTAGCTGCGCTGGTTGTCGATGCGCACGTAAAGACGCTCGGCCGAACGCGCATCGAAGCCGCGCAGCGAGGAATCCCCGTAGACCGGGTAGAACTCTTCAGGCTGGATATCGCGCAGCAGGCGACCACGGGTGTCCTTGTCCGAGTCGTAGGCGGCGGTGAGCAGGTACTCGCCCTTGATCCGGCCCTTGACGAAGAACGCGGTGCGCGCGGCGGCGTTGGCCTTGCCGTTGTTGAACTGGCGTTCCCAGCGGCGGATGTCACGGTCGAAGGCATCGTGATGCTCTACCGGCGAGATCAGGCTGGCGTTGCTGCGCCGGCGGAAGTTGACCACGCCTTCGATCAGACCGGTGGCCAGCAGCTCACGCATTTCCGGCAGGAACCCGATCGTGCCCTGCGCCGTCTCGGCGCCGGCAGTGATGCGCAGCACCACGTCCTGTGGCTCATGCGGGGCAAGCAGGTCGAATTCGGCCACGCCATCGACCACCTGCAGCTGGATGCCCGGAGTGACCTTGTCGGCGTCCAGCGCGCCCGGACCGAGTTCATCGGTGCGCGAGCCGGGCAGGCGGATGCGGCCACCACTGGTCTCGATCGTGGCATAGGTGGTGCCGGCCAGCGCGCGGCCGGCGGCGTCCAGCAGCTGCACACGCACATGCACGGCGCTCTGGCCATCGGCCGGTACGCCATCACGGTCCAACTCGACCAGGATCCGGTCGAGCGTGCCCGGCACCGCGCTGTCCAGCGCGCGCGGGGCAGCATCGGTACTGGCCGGGCTGCGCGGGTACAAGGTGCTGGCATCGCCCAGCACCGGCGTGAAGCGGCCGGGGCTGCCGACGCTCTGCGCCATGGCCGGCACGGCAGCCAGGGCGCAGGCGAGCAGGCTCAGGCGCGGCAGGCGGGACAACGTCGCGACGCGGCTCATGGCTGGCCCTCCGTCGAAGCGCCGGCAGCGGGCGGATGGGCTCTGGGTTGCACGATCGGTCTCTGGTTGGCCGAGTCGGTCGCCTGTTGCGGCGCCCGCGCGGGTTTGCTGTCGAAACGCAGCGGCGGCTGCCCGGTCTCGGTCTCCGGCGCACGCACCTCACCCTGGGTACGGCGGGCCTTGACCTGCTCCAGCACCGGGTTGGCACAGCTGCCTTCGATGAAGTCAGCACGGTGCAGCTCACCGTTCTTGAGGTCCAGGAACAGGCTGTCGGCATCGCCCAGGTTGCGGTTGCTGCTGGTGGTCAGGCGCGCGCCGAGCGGCAACGTGCTGGCATCCACCTTCAGCGTGTGGCTCTGCGGCGGCAGGCCGCAGTAGCTGTACTTGCCCTCCGAATCGCTGATCACCCAGGTGCCGTCGGAGAAGTACAGCCGCACGCCGGGGATGCCCAGTTCTTCGCGGTCCTGCACGTGGTTGTTGTTGCAGTCCACGAACACCTTGCCGAGCACGCAGGCCTGGTCGGTGAATACACCGCCGGTGACGCGCACGCGGTACTCGGCACGGTTGGACGGCAGTGCACCCGGCAGCGGCGTGAGGCTGCCGGTGTCGATGCAGCCGCCACTGAAGGCACAGCCGAACGCCTGTGCGCGGTTGATGCCATCGCCCTGCTGCGCGCCCACGCCGACCCGCACGCGGTAGGTCAGCACGATCTGGCCACCGACCGTGATCGGGCCGACATCAAAGCCCAGCAACGGGCCCGGCTTGCCGGACGGATCGGTGACGGCGCGGCCATCGGCACGCGCGGTGCCGTCGATGTAGGTGAAGCCGCGCGGCAGGCGATCGATCACGTTGACCGTGCGCAGCGCGCTGCCTGCGGTCTGGCGGATGGTGATCGTGTACTGCACGGTGTCGCCGATCTCCGCGGTCTGGCGGTCACCGTTCTTGCTGATCGCCAGGCCGGTCGCTACCGCGGTGTCCAGCGGCAGGTGGTTGTTGATGATGGCCGCGGTGTCCGAGCCGGCGAACAGGCCGAGGTAGTACTGCGTCGCCATGCCGACCGCACCGGTCGGTGCCAGACGATTCGGCTGCACCAAGTGGTTGGCACCGGCGCTGCCGGCCGGCGACAGCGAGCCGCCCTGCGGTGGGATCAGCGACGAGACGAACTGATAGCTGCCCGGCGGCGTCACGGTGAGCTGGAATTCGCAGCGGGCCGGCGCGGCCGGGCCGAAGGCGAACTGGTAGAAGCCCTCGCTGCCCACCGTCATCGAGATCGCGCTGCCTTCCAGGCGATAGCCGCCGCTGCCGGCATTGAGCACCGAGGTGCGCGGGTCGTAGCCGGCACACAGGCCGACCGGCGCCAGGGTCACGATCGAGCCCGGAACCGGGTCGCGGGTGGTGGCGTCGTAGACCACGCCCGACGGATCCACCGGCAGGCTCTGCTGCGGCAGGTGCTGGCCCGGGCGGAGCACGACTTCCAGCTGGCTGGTGCCGTTCTCGTTGATCCGGCAGGCGCTGACCCCGGCGCGCGCGATGGCGGCCGGTGCGTCGCAGGCTTCCTGGATCCCGGCCACGGTTTCGCGGGTGACCGGATTCGGCCACAGGATGTTGGAGGTCGGATCGCGGAAGCGGATGTTCCAGGTCACGCCCGGCACCACGTCGCCGAAGCGGTAGCTGCCGTCGGCACCGGTCGTGGTGGTCTTCACCACCTGGCCGCTGGCCGGGTCGACCAGCTCGACGACCCACGATGGCAGGCGCTTGTCGCCGCCGTCCAGCAGCTGGTCATCGCTGCCGATGTCGTACCACACCGTACCGCCGACCGAGGCGGCCAGCTGGACGGCATTGGGCACGCGGCAGGCGTTGAACTGGATCGTTTCCACGCACTCGGGCAGCTGGGTCACATCGCCCTCGAACGCGCCGCGCTCGGCCGGGGTCGGTGCGCGGAATTCATTCTCGCCACCGCCTTCGACCAGCACCGCATTGTTCACGGTACCCGCTTCCGCGGCGGCAGCACCGACCAGCACCTGCACCTCGATGGTGTCCACCGAGGTGGCGCCGGCGGCCAGCACCTGCTGGCTGCGGCAATCGAAGCGGGTGTCGCCCACTGCGCCGGTGCAGACCCAACCGGTCCCGCTCGGCGCCGCCGCCAGGGTCAGCCCCTGCGGCAGCCGGTCGTGCACGGTGTATTCGCCGCGCGACGACTGCTGGCCGCCATTGCGCACCCGGAGGGTGTACGTGGCGATGTTGTTGACGGTGAAGCGTGCGCTGCCCGCGGTCTTGGTGACCAGCATGTCCGGCGAATCGCCGATCTCACCGAAATTGTTGTCGATCGAGTCCCCGCCCAGCGGCAACACGATCTGGCTGACCGCCGAGGGCACCGTGTCGCGGCCGGTGGCCACGCCGGTGACGACACCGTCCACGGCGCCGGCACTGGTGATGCCGTTGAGGGTCTGCGGCGGCTGGGTCGGCTCGGTCACCGTATAGGTGCCCGGACGCAGCTCGTCGAAGCGATAGCGGCCTTCGGCATCGGTGGTAAGCGTGATCGAGACCGCCTGGCCCAGATCATCGGTGCCGGTCAGCACCACGGTGACGTTGGCGATGCCGCCCTCACCTGCGTCGACCACGCCGTTGTCGTTGCTGTCGTTGTAGACCCGGCCGGCGATGCTGCCGGTCGGGATCTCACCGAAGTTGTTGTTCACCGACTGCTGGTTCACGCCCAGCACCACGCCGGTGATCTTCGACGGCGTGCTGCCCGGCGCGGTCACGCTGCCACCGGTGCTGCCGGCCACGGTACGGCCGTCACGGGTGCCCGCCGGCTGGTCCGGCTCGGTGACCGTGTAGGTGCCCGGCGGCAGGTCGCTGAAGCTGTAGTTGCCCTCGGCATCGGTCACGGTGTCGCGGGTGATCGGATTGCCCACCAGGTCGGTGCCGGTCAGGGTGATGGTGACGTTGGCCAGACCGGTTTCGCCGGGGTCGACCACGCCATCGTTGTTGCGGTCGATCCAGACCTTGCCGCTGATGCCGCTGTTGAGCGGAATCTCACCGAACAGGTTGTCCACCGAGGCGATGCCCGGAGTGGACAGATCGATCGTGCTGATGCGGCTGGGCACGGTGGTCACCGGCGTGGCGGTGCCACTGCTGACACCGTCGACGGTGCCCGCGGTGGTGATGCCGTTGCTGGTGCCGGTCGGCTGCTGCGGTTCGGTCAGGGTGTACGTGCCCGGGCGCAGATCGGCGAAGGCGAAACGGCCATCGGCGTCGGTCTGCACGCTGCGCGTGACGCTGGCGCCGGTGTCGTCGGTGCCGATCAGCTCGATGGGGACGCCTTCGATGCCGGTTTCGGCGGCGCCGCTCTGCGCACCATTGTTGTCGGCGTCGAAGAACACCGTGCCGGAGATCGACACCGGCAGCACTTCACCGAAATTGTTGTTGATGGAGGCCTTGCCTGCCGGCAGCACGACCGCGCTGATCGCACTGGGTACGCTCGCCACCGGGGTGGCGGTGCCGACCGCGGTGCCGTCGATGGTGCCGGTGGCCGTAATGCCATTGATCGTGGCGACACCGTTGAACACCGGCTGCGCAGCCTGCTGGGTCACCGTATAGGTGCCCGCCAGCAGGTCGTCGAAGCGGTAGCGCCCGTCGGCATCGGTCGCGATCGCCGCGACCGGCTGGCCCAGCACATCCACGGTGCCGCCCGGCAGCTGCACCTGCACGTTGGGCAGGCCCGGTTCGCCAGCGTCCTGCACGCCGTTGTTGTTGCGGTCCAGGTAGACCGTGCCGGAGAGCGCGGCAGCGCGCTCGCCGAAGTCATTGCCGGTGGAACCGGCCGCGGGCAGGTTGGTGATCGTGATCAGGTTGGCCGGGGTTTGGCGACCCTCGGCCAAGCCGGTCGGCTGGGTCTCGGTGATGCGGTAATCCTGGCCGGCCACGGCGCCGGGATAGCTGTAATGGCCATCGGCATTGGTCACCAGCGTTTCGGTGGTGTCGTCGGCGGTGCCGAACACACCGTCCGGGCCTGCACCCACGATGATCACCTGCACGCCGGGGATGCCGACGTCGCCGGCGTTGTTGTCGCCGTCATCGTTGCGGTCCAGGTAGACCGTGCCGCTGATCGGGGCGTTGGCCAGCTCACCGAACAGGTAGCCGGTAGCGTCCTGTCCGGCGTTGATGGCGATGCCGGAGATCACGTTGGGCACGGCGGTGCTGCCCGGCGTGGCGGCGTTGCCGGCGGTGTGCTTGCCGTCCAGGTAGGTGGCCGGCTGGGTTTCCGTCAGCGTGTAGCCGGTGCCCGCCTGGGCCGGCAGCAGATCGCTGAAGCGGTAGGCGCCATCGGCGTCGGTGGTCGCGGTCAGGGTGACCGGATTGCCGAGCACATCGGTACCGGTGAGCGTCACGATCACGTTGGCGATCGGGTTCTCGCCGCTGTCGCGGAGGCCGTTGTTGTTGCCGGCGGCCACGTTGGAGAAATCTTCGTAGACCGAGCCGGCGATCGAGCCGAGCTTCTCACCGAAGTCATTGCCGCTGGAACCGGTCAACGGCAGCGCGGTGATGTCGATCTGGTTGCTCGGGTTCTCGGCCGCATCGGCGTAGCCCTGCGGCTGCGTTTCAGTGATGCGGTAGTGCTGCCCCACGACCAGGTTGTCGAAGGTGTAACGGCCCTGTGCATCGGTCTGCACGGTGACCGGCGGCAGATCGTCGGCGGTGCCATAGAGGCCGTCCGGGCCTGCGCCGGTCAGGGTGATGGTGACGTCCAGCAGGCCACCATTGGGCTGCGAGCCGCGGCCGCCGGCGTCACCGGCGTCGAAGTCGCCATTGCCGTTGCGGTCCAGGTAGACGTGGCCGGAGATGGACGTGATCGCGTCTTCGCCGAAGTTGAACGCGGTACCGTCGTCGCCACTGGACAGATCGATGCCGACAATGCGGTCCGTCGTGGGCGCATCGCCGCTCGCGCCGGTGGTCACCGTACAACTCGTGCAGGCGACGCCGCCGATCAGGCCGGGATTGATCGCGCTGGGGCGGTTGCGATAGCTGCCATCCGGCAGCACTTCGCGCAGCGTATAGACCTGCAGCGGGTCCAGCCCGATGAAGCTGTAGCTGCCGTCATTGCCGGTGGTGCGGGTGTCCAGCACGGTGCCGGAAGCATCGAGCAGCTCGATGGTGGCGTTGGCGATCGGCGCATCACCGGCATCGCGCACATTGCTGTAGTTGCTGTCCACGTAGACGATCCCGGACAACGACGGGCGACGCACTTCGGGGAAGTTGTAGCGCACGGCATCCACGCCCGCGCCCAGCGCGATCGTGGTGTAGACCGAATCGGCGCTGGTGACCGGCGTTACCGCGGCGAAGACACCACCAGCCGACGGCGCCTGCGCGCCCGTTGACGGCGGCGCAACCGGACCGTTGACGTAGGCGGTCGGCTGGCTCTGGGTCAGGGTGTAACCGGCGGTACCGGCCGGGGCCAGGTTCTCGAAGCGGTAGGCACCCTGCGCGTCGGTGGTGGCATCCAGCGAAACAACATTGCCGTACGCGTCTTCACCACTGAGGTGCACGGTGACGCCGGAGATCAGCGGCTCACCACTCTGCAGCGTGCCACCGTTGGCACCGTCGCGGTCGCGGTCCTGGAATACCACGCCGGCCAGCGAGGAACGCACCACGGTGTGGGTGGTGGTGTCCTCGTTGTTGCCCGGCTCCGGATCGAGCTGGTCGCTGGTGGCCTTGGCGGTATTGAGGCCATTACCGTTGGCCGGAAGCGTGGTCCAGCGCGCGGGAATCAGCACGCGCACCTGCCCGTCCAGGGCCAGGTCGCCCATGCGGCAGGTGACGGTGCGGCCCACCAGCAGGCAGTTGCCGAGGCCGGTGGTCTGCACGCCCGGGTCCGCAGTGGCGCCGCGCTTCTGCCAGGTGATCGCAGCCGCGCCGCCGAGCACTTCCAGCCCTTCGGGCAGGGTATCGGTGACGACCACGCCATCGCCGTTGAGCGGGTTGGTACCGCTGCGATCGCGCGAGAGGCTGTGCCCGGGGCCGTGATTGATCACGTCCAGCACGAACCAGAACGGCTGGTGCAGGCTGACGGTGCCCGCCGCCGCCGGCAAGGCCTGGGCGGGGTCGGCATTCGGGGCAAGCACCACGCTGGACTTCTTCATTTCCAGGTCCGCGCGGGTGCGGATGCTGGTTTCCTGGGTGGCGGTGTTGTTGCTGGTGTCGCTCTCTGCTTCAGAGGACCGTGCGGTGACCGAGTTCTTCAGCGTCTCGCCAGTGGCCGGCGGCGCGGTCATGTACTGGTAGACCAGATACAGATAGCTGGTCTGGTTGGCGGTGATGACGCCTTGGTCGGCCGTGGGGACACCGGCGCTGGGCATGGTGCAGGAAATGGTCTGCGGCCCGGTGCTGGGATTGGTGCTGCCAGCAGCCACCGAGCAGCGGGAGCCGACCGGCTCCAGAGCACCCTGCGGACCGGCGATGTTGCCGGTTTTGCTGCCGACCAGGCTCACGCTGGCGCCGGGCGGCGGGCTGATGGTGTCATCGATCATCGTATGCGTGGCCAGCGAGGGCCCCGCGTTGCGCACGCTGATCTGGTAGTAGATGTAGTTGTTGGTTTCCATCCCGGTGCGGGAGTCGAAGCCCAGCGGGTCCACCGCGCCGATGAAGTTCTGGTCGATCTTGTTGACAATCAGATCCACGCGACCGGCGTCGAAGGGCAAGGTGGCGTCCTTGGTGTCGTCGTCGGTGCGGCTGTTGTAATCGTAGGTACGGCCATTGGCATCGGTGCCGCTGGACGGGTCCGGCGTCCCATCGCCATTGAGGTCGAAATGGAAGCCACCGGTGTTGGTGAACTGGCGTCCGGTATTGCCACTGTTGACGTTCGGGCGGATCTCCACCGTCATCGTTTCCGTGGAGTTGTTGGCCATGTCCTTGGGCGTGCAGGTCAGGCGCAGCGTGGCCGGTGCGCCACCGGTGTTGAACCAGGAGGTGCCGCCGGGCGCCGGTGCGGAGCTGACCGACGGGTCGGTCGTGGTGACCTTGCACGCCTTTTCCGCTGCGTCCGAACCGGTGCGCAGGGCGGAAAGCAGCACGAAGCCGGCATCGTTGGCAGGCAGCGTGAACAGGTCGCTGAAGACCACACCGCGTGCCGTCGATGGCCCCATGTTCTGGTAGGTGATGCGATAGATCGTGTTGACGCCGGCGCGCCCGGGAGTACCCGAGGTGATGTCCTTTCGGGTGGTGGCGACATTGGCCACCGCATCGATCTGGACCCAGTCCGAGGCGGTGTTGTTGCTCTGGTCGATCTCGCCGAGCGCGCCGGGGATGGCCGGATTGATACGGACACCGGCCGTATTGCAGAAGCGACCCGGCAGCAGCGGCTGACCGCCGCACGTGCCGGCCGGCTGGTTCTGACTGTCGAACAGGCCGCGGTTGACGGTAAAGCCTACGACCGCGGTCTCGTTGCGGCCCAGCACCGTGGTACCCGCATCGCACACCCACGCGCTGCCAATCAGGCGGCAGGTCCAGCCTGCCGGCGTGGCGTCCGCAGTCACCGTGGTGATCCCGTTGACGAAGCCCGGGATCGGATCGTTCACCACCACGCCAGTCGTGGCTGCGCCGCCGTTGCGGATGGTCAGCGTGTAGCTCACCGAGGCGTCGCTGTTGCGGATGATGTTGTCGGCCTCGCCCGTCGCGTTGGTCTGCTTGGTGATCGACAGGTCGGCACGGTCGTCGGTGACACGGCTCTCGCCACCGGCGCAGTCATTGGTGTCGTTCGGGTCGCGATCAATGCCGCCGGCGGTACCCGGCTCGAGCGAGCCGCCGCTGCCACCGGTGCAGGCGTCGTTGCGCAGCGCCCCGGCGGTGCGCGCCAGGGTCTGCAGCGCCAGTGCGGGCGCGTTGGCATTGACAGCCACCGGGTAGCCGGTGGCCAGGGTGCAGGTCACCGTTTGTGCCCGACCGACGGCCCAGACACGATCGACGCTGCAGCTCCACCGCCCCACGACCACCGAGGTGCCGGGCAGGATCGGCTGCCCGCTGGCATCCACCCACTCCTCGCCGGGTGCCAGCGTATCGACCACCTGCAGATTGCTGGTCACCGTGCGCGGCCCCAGGTTCTGCACGCCCAACGTGGACGTCATCATGCTGTCGCTGCGCACGCCGGTGCCGTTCCACACCGGCACCAGCAGCGGGGCCTTGGACTTGCTCATGCGCAGGTCGGCGCCATCGGGAATGACGGTCAGGCCGACGGTGCCACTGTTGTTGCCCGGCACCGGGTCCGGCGTGGCCGCACGGATCTCTGCCGTATTGCTGACCACCCCACTGCTGTTGGTACCGGTCGAGGGCACCTGCGCGGTGATGGTGATGATCGCCTGCGCACCCGGCGCGAAGCTGCCGGCCAAGGTGCAGGTGCGTACGCTCGCTCCGGCATTGCTGATGCAGGTCCAGCCGGCCGGCGCCACGCCACCAGTGATCACGAATCCTTCCGGCATCGCGTCGGTCACCACTACGCCGGTGGCCGCACTCGGGCCATCGTTGCGCGCGGTCAGGGTATAGGTCACCACCGAACCGGCTGCCGCCGGGGCCGGCGAGACCGACTTGGACATCGCCAGGTCGGCACCGGCGGTGACCGCGGTGGTCACCTGCGCGGCATTGTTGTCCGGCACCGCATCGGGTACCGAGCCGGCATTGACCACGGCGGCATTGACGATGTTGCCGGTGCCGACGTTGACCTTGCCGCGGAACTGATAGCTCGCGCTCGCGCCCACGGCCAGGGTGCCGTTGTAGGTGCCGTCCTGCGCACTGAAGCTCCAGTCCGCACCGCTGGGCGTACCGACCAGCGTGACGTTGGGTGGCAGCGTGTCCACCACCCGGAAGCCGGTGGTGGTGCTGGGACCGTTGTTCTTGACGGTGAGGGTGTAAGTGATTTCGCCGCCACCGATCACCGGGTCGGGCGTGGCGGACTTGCTCAGTTCCAGATCGGCAGCGGCCTGGATCGTCGTGGTCTGGTTGGAGATGTTGTTGCCGGTATTGGTGTCACCGGCAAAGAAGGGGTCATTGCCCGGCAGCGTCACGATCGGCGTGGTCGCCGGCGGCAGTGCGGCGGCGAAGCCGATCGCTGCATGCAGGCTGATCGTGGCCGGCTGGGTCTGCAGCGTGGTGACCGGCAGCTTGAACTGGTACGGCGCGCCGGACGCGGTCAAGGTGGGGTTGGTGCACACCACGCGGGTCGCGCCGGCACTGCCGGGCGAGGCGCTGCAACCGGCCGGTGCCGGGCTGCCCAACGCCGTGCCGACCGGCAGGTCGATGATCGTGACGCTGCCGGCCGCATTGTCGTTGGCACCGTTTTCGACCTTGATGTTGTAGATCACCGTGGTGCCCGCCGGTACCGGGTCGTAACCGGTATCGGAGAAATCGGTGATCTGCAGATCGATCGCCAGGGCAGACAGCGGCAGGACCAGCAACAGGGTCGCCAGGGTGGCGCGCCACCAGCCCAGGCGGGCGGATGTGTCTGCGCGCTCGAACGGCGTCACCGCCGCGCAGATGGCTGCGCGATCGCTATGGCTGGACATGCGTTGTTCCCCTGTTCCGGTCTCTGCTGCTTTCAGAGGGAACGCACTGCGCTCCCGTGACGTGATGCGACCTGACCGTGCACGACTGTCGTCATTGGCACGCTCAGGCGGGGCGCATTGTGGTGGTGCAGCATCGGCAAGTCAGTGCCGCCCGCTCACGCTGGCTCACACTTGCTCACACGGGGAAACGCCGGGTCAGGCGGTCAGCAGGTAACCCTGTCCACGCAGGGCGCGCATCGGCAGTTCCGCGCCGGTGGCCGCACGCACGCGCGCGCGCAGGCGATGCACCAGCACGTCCAGCCGATGCGGGTCGAAGTCCCAAGGGGTATCGGTGATGCGTTCGATCAGCCGCTCGCGGGTGATCGGCTCACCCGCCGCGTCGAACAACAGTTGGAGTGCAGCACGCTCCATGGCGGTCAAGGCGAGCGTCTGCTGCGTGGGCGACTGCAGCGTCCAGCCATCGGCAGAGAGCTGCCAGGCCCGCTGCACCTCCGTGACGGTCTGCACGGCCGGGCGCCCTGCGGACAAGCGACGACGCAGGCTGAGCAGCCCGGCGGCCAGCACGTCCAGGTCCAGCGGTTTCACCAGGTACACATCGGCCCCCTGGGTCAGGCCATGCGCCATGTCGTGCGGACTGCCACGCCCGGTCAACATCACGATGCCGATATCGGCGGCCTGACGCAGGTGGCTGGCCACCGTATACCCGTCTTCGCCGGGCAGGCCGACATCGAGCACGACGATATCGCAGCGATCATGCAACAGCGCGCGGTAGAGCGCCTCTGCACTGCCCAGGCCCCGCACCGCGGCACCGCGCCACTGCAGGTCATCGAGCATCAGGGCCAGCAGTTCCGGGTCGTCCTCGACCACCCAGACGGTCAAACCGTCCAGTTCCTTGTGTGCCGCTGGCAGCTGCGCGCCGCCGCGGTTGTCCTGGTCTGCCGTCACGTGACCGCTGCCTCCCTTCACCGGCCTGCAGTCTAGCTGCCCCCCGGAAACGAGCCAAATGCGATAGCGGCCGCACCCCGATCGACGGATGCCACCGCTTGGAAACGGCTGTTGCCGGTCACGACCGTGGATCGTGACCGGCCCTGTCCTTTACTCAGCCGGAACGCCCATTTCCTTCAGCAGCTCCGGCGCCGGGTAAACCTTGGCCAGCAGCCAGCGCAGGTAGCGCATGTCCACGTGCACCGCGCGCTTGAAGCGCGGGTCGAACCACCAGCTGGCGCTGACCGACTCCCAGTTGCTGTCGAAGTTCAGGCCGATCAGCTCGCCCTTGGCGTTGAGCACCGGCGAGCCGGAGTTGCCACCGGTGGTGTCCAGGTTGGTCAGGAAGTTGACCGTCTGGGTCTTCAGCACCGGATCGGCGGTGGAACCGAAATCACCCTTGGCGATCGCGTCCAGCAGCGGCTTGGGCGCATCGAACGGATAGGCGTTGGTGTTTTTCTCGACGATGCCGGCCACGGTGGTCACCGGGTCGAAATGCACGGCATCACGCCGCGACAGTGCCTCGACCTTGCCGTAGCTGATGCGCAGCGTGCGGTTCGCATCCGGGTAGACCGCGCGGCCCTGCTTGGCACGCCAGGCGAACAGCGCCTGCATGTACGCCGGGCGCAGTCGCAGCTGCTCGCCTTCGCGGGTCTTGCGCTCGTCATCCAGGCGCAGTTGCGCGGCGACCAGCGGGCCAGCCAGATCGATCAAAGGATCGCGTGCGAGCGCCTTGCCCTCTTTCGCCGCGGCAAAGCGCGACAGGCGCTCGGTTTCCTCGCCCAGGTGCGTGTTGGCGTACAGCGTGTCCAAGGTCTTGGCGAGCGCGGCCGGGGTGCGGCCGAAGGCCGCGTCGAACGCGGGCACGCGCTGCGCGTCGGGCAACTGCTGGTAGCGGGTCAGCAGCGTGGTCAGCAGGGCTTTTTCGATGGCCGGATCGTAGCGGCGCTGGACCTGCTTGAGCACGCCCTCGATCAAGGCCAGATCGCGCTGCTGGTAGCCCGTGTCACGCTCGGCATCGGGCTTGGCCGATTCGATGCGCAGGCGCTCCAGGGTCAGCGCCGAGCGCAGCAGCTGGCTCTGCGCCGCGAGCAGATCCAGCAGCAGATCGCGCTCGCCCACCGAAGCACCGCCGGACAGCGAGGTCAGCAGCGACTGGATGTCGCCCCGGTACTTCGCGTCGGTGGCCTGCAGCATCGCTGCCTCATCGGCGGCACGCTGCGCCTTGGCATCGCTGCGCAGCAGGCCTTCCAGCTCGCCAGCGGCGCGCTTGCGGTTGTTCTTCAGCGACTGCAGCTGCGAGGCGTAGCGGGTGCGTGCCTGCGCGTCCTTTGCACTGGCCGCTTCGATGGTGTCGATCATCTGCTGGAACACCGCCACGCGACGCGGCAGCACGGCATCGATCTGGCTGGCGAATTCCGCGGCGGTACGATGGCGGTAGGTGATGCCCGGATAGCCGGCCAGCATGGCGTAATCGCCGGTCTTGGGGCCGTCGATCGCCATCTTCAGGTGTGCTGGCGGGTGGTACGGCACGTTGTCCACGCTGTACGGCGCGGGCTTGCCGTCCTTGCCCACGTAGGCACGCAGCAGGGTGAAATCGCCGGTGTGGCGCGGCCACATGAAATTGTCGATCTCATCGCCGTAATTGCCGATCGCGCGCGGCGGCGCGTAGACCAGGCGCACATCGCTCAGCTCAAGCTGGCGGATGCGATAGAAATCGGTGCCGTAGTACATGTCCGCCACGCTGCAGCGGATGTTGCCTTCCTTCTCGCAGTCAGCCACCAGCTGCTTGCTGGCGCGGTCCACCGCATCGAAGTACGCTCGCCCGGTCTTGCCGCGCGCATCGCGCAGCACTTCATCGGTGACCTTGTCGAACCCGACCGTGACCAGCACGCGGAAATCGGGGTTGGCCGCGCGCTCATCGCTGCGGCCGGTGGCGATGAAGCCCTCGTTGATCAGGTTGTGCTCGGGCGAGGTGTTGTACTGGATCACGCCCATGGCCACATGGTGGTTGGTCAGCAGCAGGCCGTCGTCGGAGACGAACGAACCGGTGCCGCCACCGGCACGCACGACCGCACTCAGCGGCGGCGCGGTGACGTTGGCCAGGTCGCCCGGGTTGCCCTTGAAGCCGGCCGCCTTCAGCGGTTTGGCCAGGTCCGGCAGCTGGGTCGGCATCCACATGCCTTCGTCGGCATGGGCGCCGGCGGCGAGGGTCAGGCCAAGCGCCAGCGCGGCGGTGAGGGGTTTGCGTGAAGACATGGGCACATCCGGTACGTCAGAACAGCCAGAGACCTTAGCCACTGAGGCCCGGCAGGGCAACGGCCGATGGTCAGGGGCGCCTGGACCGTCGGCCGTGGCTTACTTCTCCCGCCGCCAGTTCAGCGATCCACGGTTCTCCACCGTGCTAGATTCCAGCTCCACGTCGAAACCGCGGCGCAGCAGGTACTTCAGCGTCAGCACCGAACCACTGCCGACCAGCGAGACGCCGTAGCCGATGTACAGCTTGGGCGAGATGTACTTGCCGAAGCCGATCACCGAGCCACCCAGCGCGCGCGACTGGCTCACGCCGGCGTCGTCCAGGCCGAGCTTGGCGCCCAGCTGCGAGGCGAGCAGGCCGCTGCCGGCCGACAGCGCCGCCGAGGCCGCGTTGACCTGCTGGGCCTGGTCGCTGCTGGCACCGGTGAGGCTGCGTCCCAGCACCAGATAGGCCAGTGCTTCGGACTGCGACATCGCCGGTTCCGACCACACATCCACACGTGGCGACTGCGCCCGCCCGGTCACGTCGATGCCGGCGGTGACATCGCCGACGGCGCGCTGGGCACGGATGTTGATGCGCGGATCGGAGACCGCGTTGTAGTTCCAGTTCAAGTTGCCGCGGGTGATGGTCAGGTCTTGGCCGTAGGCCTTGTAGCGCCCACTGACTTCCAGCCCGCCGTTGGCGGTCATCTCACGCCCGGGGCGTGCCCACACCTGCATCTTGCCGGTCAGCGCCCCCTTCAGGCCGAACCCGGCCATCTTGACCTTGTCGCCCAGGCTCACGGTCAGGTCCATGTCCAGCGGCGAGCTGGGGCCCTCTTCCGGATCGACCGGATCCAGCACCACCACGTCTTCGGAGACCGAGGTACCACGGTCCAGGCGCTCCAGGTCCAGATCCGCTTCAGGCACGTGCACGGTCCCGCGCAGCTGCATCGCGCTGCCGGCCAGGGTGAAGTCCAGGTTCGGGTTGGCGATCACGCGCAGCTCGCTGGTGTTGGCCAGCAGCACGTTTTCGCCGTGGATATGCAGCTGCAGTGGCTGTGCATCGCCGAACCACGACAGCCCGCCATCCACGTACAGCGTGCCTTTGCCGGAGTTGGCCTGCGCGCTGATCTTGGCCGAGCCATCCGGCTGCGCGGTGAAGCTGCCCTTGCCTTCGGCAAAGGTCAGGCCGAGCGCGGGGAACTCGCCGTTGAACTTGCTCAGCGTCGCCTCACCGCCCAACGACGGCGTACCACGCGTGCCGCGCAGACTGACGTGACCTTCGATCAGGCCGGTCGGGCGCACGATGTCGGGCGAGAACAGTTCCAGCCAGTACAGCCGCGCGATGTTCATGTACAGCTCGCCGGTCAGCGGCGCGTTGGCATCCCAGCCGGTCTGCACCTTGGCATCGACGAAGCCGTCACCCTGGAAACCGACACCGAGCTTGGCGTTGATCTGCTGCGGGGTCATCTCCAGGTTCACCGAGAACTGGTCATAGCGCACCAGCTCGCCACGCGCGTTGTCGCCCAGGCGTACCCCGCCTTCGCGCGAGGTGACCGAAGCGCTGCCTTCCCACGCGTTGCCGCGCGGCCGGATGCGCCCATCCAGATTCACTTCACCGCGCAGGAAGATGCGGCGTCCGGACTGCGGTGGCAGCCACGGCTGCACCAGCGCCAGCGGCAGCGCATCGCCGCGCACCAGCAGGCCTTCGCGGGGCCAGTTCGCACTGGCGCACAGCGCGCCGCCCGTGGCGGCACCCAGGCACGCATCGCTCAGGGTGAAGGTAGTGCCCTGCACGCTGAAGGTGGCCGGCGCGCGCAGGCTCCAGGCATCGCCCTTGATCGGTGCGATACGCAGCGCGGTCAGATCACCGCGCCAGGCCTGGCCCTGCTGGCGCACGCCGCCTTCCAGCGCGACAGTACCCAGCTCGTTTTTCGTCTGTGCATCCAGGCGCAGATGGGAGAGGCTGCCGCGGGCATTCACGTTGAGCGTGTCCAGCAGCATGCCGACCTGGATCTTGCTGCCCTGCACCGCCAGCGTGCCGCTGTCGCCCCGCCACGGCAGGCGCCCCTGGATGCTGATCGCCTCGGCGCTCCAGTCGTCCCAGCGCAGGCCACTGCCGACCAGATCGGCGGTGATGTCCGGTGCGGTACGCGCGCCCTTGATCAGCACGTGGCCGCGCAGGCTGCCGCTGCTGTTGGGCAGCAGGTCGTCCAACTGCACCGGCTCCAGCTGCGCATCGATATCCAGGCGGTCGCCCACCGAGCCTTTGGCGGTCAGGCGGCTGTTGCCCAGCGCCAGCCGGAGGTTGCCCTCGCCCTGCTCGCCGCGCAGCGCGAACTTGCCCTGTGCATCCAGCGCACGCTTGCGCAGCGTGCCCTTGATGCCGGGCACATCGACGGTGGCTTCGTAGCTGCCAGCGGTACCGGCCGGACTGCCGGCCGGCGGCGGCAACTGGCGGCCCTTCGATGCAAACGAGCCGGACAGCTTGCCGTCCCAGCCCGGTGCGAAGTAGCCCGGATCAAAGCCGGCCAGTTTGGCGGCCACGTCCCAATCCAGCTGCGGGGCCCAGGCCACCTGGCCGGTGACATCCAGCGAACCGCCCGGGGTGCTGGCCTGGAGCTGCTTGATCACGGCGGCCTGGTCATTGCCGCGCACGTCGAACTGCAGCTCGGCGACCTGTTTCTCGCGTTCCACCGAGGCACGGCCAACCGCCGCCCACGCCTTCAGCGTGCCGGCCAGGCCCATGCGCGCTTCTTTCAGCGTCACCGGCACCGGCGCAGCGGCGCCCGGGGTGGTGGTATCGGCGGCGGGTACGAAGGTGAGGTCGTTGGCGACGATGGAGAAGCGCAGGCTCGCGTTTTCCTTGTCGGTGAAATCGGCGATGCCTTCCAGCCGCGCCTGGCCACCAAAGCCCTTCACCTGCAGCGGCGACACGGTCAGCACCTGGTCGGCCAGACCCACCTTGGAGGGCGCCAGTTCCACCGCGATGTCGCCCTGCTTGAAGCTGCCCTGCAGATTGGCCTGGCCACCCTTGCCATCGGCCTGCACATCCAGCGCCATCGGCGTGCTGGTGCTCGCGTCCATCCCCGGCACCAGCAGCGCCAGGTCCAGTTCCTTGCTGCGCGCAGCGAGTTTCCACACCGGGTCGATGCGGCCATCGAACACCAGGCTGGCCTGCAGCGGCGCCGGTGCATTGCCGGCGATCGCCACTTCCATATGCCCCAGGTCGCCGCGTGCGACCAGGCCCAGCCGCGCCGGGGTGCGCCCGCGCGGGGCCGGCATCAGCGCGCCGATGGTGATATCGGTGTCGTAATCGCTGCGCGGCAGGTACCGGCCATCCACGCGGAAATCGCCCATGTCGCTGTCGACCTTCAGCTGGGTCGCGCGGAATTCGCCATTGGCGATTTCCACGCCACCGCGCACCTTGGCGATGTCGATCAGCGGCTGCTGCGCCTGGGTGATCCGGAAGCCATCGATGATGATGGTGTCGGCCTGGATCGCCAGCGGCATTTCAATCTGCGGCAGCGAGTCCGGCCACGACGGCAGCTCGAACGGTTCATCACTCTTGGCCAGGTTCAGCGTGGCGTTCTTGATCTGCAGCGCATCGAGCTGCAGCTTGCGCCCCAGCAGCGGCCGGATGTCCGGATCCAGGTAGGCGCGTTCGGCGGTGAAATGGATGTCGTCGTAACGGAAGTCCAGGTCGTGCAGCACCAGCGGCCCGGCGACCGGGCCATCCACCTTGCTCCAGGTGAGCGAGGCGCCGACCGGCAACCGCGCGACCACCTGGGCCAGCAGCACATCACGGCCGGCCACGGTCTGCAGCAGCCAGTACACCAGCAGCAGGGCCAGCAGCACCAGGCCGAGCACGGTGAAGCCCGACCACGCCCAGAAGCGGCGCTTGCGGTAGAAACGCACGCGCGGCGGCGGCGGCGTGGCAGGTGCGGACGGCGTCGGCGTGCTCACAGGTCCGCTCCGATGTTCAGGTACAGCTGGAACTGCGAATCCGGGTTGTTCAGGCCATGCGCGATATCCACGCGCACCGGGCCCACCGGCGATTTCCAGCGCACGCCGAAGCCCACGCCGGTATGCAGGTCGATGGTGTTGTCGAACGCGCTGCCGGTGTCGACGAACACCGCCGCACCCCACGGCCCGCCCTTGAAGTAATGCTCATACTCGGCCGAGCCGACCACCAGGTTCTTCGCGCCGAGCGCGTATTTGTCCGGTGGTGCAGTACGCGGGCCGACTTCGCGGAAGGCATAGCCGCGGATGCTGCGGTCGCCACCGGCGAAGAAGCGCAGGCTCGGCGGCATCGCGACCAGATCGCTGGTCCAGATGGTGCCACCTTCGCCGCGCAGGATCAGGCGGTCGCTGTCGCCGATCGGCACATACCAGCGCAGCACCATGTTGGCCTGCACGAAGCTGGTGTCCGAGCCGGCACCTTCGACGCCGCCACGCAGCGTTGCACTGCCGCTGATGCCGCGGCGCGGGAACATCTCATCATCCACGTTGACGTAGTCGGCCACCAGCTGCGGGTAGACCAGCGTGGAGGTGTTATAGACCGCATCGGTGAACTCGGTGCCGGAGGCATACCGCCAGCGCTCACGCAGGGCGTTGATCGAGGCGATCGCGGTCCAGTTCTCGTTGATCTCGCCACTGCGGCTGGCCGAGAGTTTGAAGTTGCGCAGGTCGATGTAATCGGTCTGCTCGTCATAGGCGCTGGCGGTGAACGCATACCAGCCGTCGAGCCAGGCAAAGCCCGGGATGCGGTAGCTGGTGACCAGGCTCTTGCGCTTCTGCGCATAGTCGAGCTGGGTGTTCATCTTGTGGCCGAGGCTGTTGAGGAAGCGCCGCTCCAGGCCACCGCGCACACCGGCGCCGCTCTCACTGCCGTAGCTCAGGCCGGCGGTATAGATCGTGCGCTTGGCGCGGGTCAGGTTGACGTCCACCGGCACATCGCCGTTGTCATCGGCCTGGTCCGGGCGCGGCTGGATGTCGATCACGCTGAAGTAATCGAGCTTGGTCAGCGATTCGCGCAGGCGGTCCAGTTTGCCTTCGTGGAAGTAACTGCCTTCGTCCCAGTACACCAGCGGGTCGAACAGCTTGTCGACGAAGTAATCCTGATGGAAGCGGATCTCGCCCATGTTGTAGCGGCGGCCACTGTCCCAGGTCAGATCGACGTCGGCCGCGTTCTCGGCGCGGGTGATCTGCACTTGGCGCTGGGTGAAGTCGGCATCGAAATACCCGCGCTCGGCCAGGCGCCGGGTCACCCGGATCTTGCTGGCTTCGTACTCGGTGTGCTCGAACCGCTGGCCTTTGCGCGGCTTGAAGTTCTCCAGGTCTTCCTGGAGGTACTGGTCCAGCTGGGCCGGGCCGGTGATGTCGATGTGCTCGCGGCGGACCAGGGTCGGCGGTCCCTTCTCGACCTGGATCACCACGCGCAGGTTCTCGCCTTCGCGCGGGCTTTCCACGGTGATGGTCGGGTTGTAATACCCGAACGGCTCCAGCGCCTCACGGGTCTGGCGCTCGGCCTGCGACAGCAGATACTCCAGCCGGGACTCGCCCTGCGGCTTGCCGATGGTGTCGTACAGGGACAGCGAGACCTCGATGTTCTCGATCATCTCGGCATCGTCGCCCTTGTCCAATCCTTTGATGTCCACTTTCTCGATGGTCCCCCGTGCATGTGCCACCGAGGCGGTGGCAAGGGACAGGAACATCAGCGGAAGGGCGAATTTCGTTGGCTGCATGGCGACAGCATAACGGGCCATCGCGAGCATGCGAAATCGGCGTGGCCGTTTCAGAACGGCGGTGAAGAAGCCGTTAAATTCCGCGAGAAAGTCGTCAGCGTCGTGTCGGCCCTGATCGATGACAGCACGGTGTCGGACAGAACCGTCCGCGACGCCCCATGACGCACCCAGCGCGAACGAAGCGCTGCACGCGCCACGCCTGAAAACGCAGAAGGCGCGAACCGCCGAAGCCGTCGCGCCTTCTGGTGAGCCTCGGGGCGTCCTGCCCCGCAGCGTCAGTTGGACAGGTGTTCGATCGCCGCCACGCTGCCCAGGCGGTCGCCCAGGCGCTTGAGCAGGGCCAGTCGATTGGCCCGCAGCGCGGGATCCTCGGCATTGACCATTACCGCATCAAAGAACGCGTCCACCTGCGGGCGCAGGCGCGCCAACCGGTTCAACACGCTCACGTAGTCCTTCTGGTGCAGGCTGGCGTTGCTGTCATCGATGGCCGCTTCCACCGCTTCGGCCAGTTCGCTTTCGGCCGGCTCGGCCAGCAGCGCCGGGTCGATCATCCCCGGGATCTCGCCCTCCGCCTTGCGCAGGATGTTGCGGATGCGCTTGTTGGCCGCGGCCAGCGCCTCGGCTTCGGGCAGCGCAGCGAAGGTGCCGATGGCATCGATGCGGCGGTCGAAATCGTACAGCGAGGCCGGCTTCAACTCGGCGACCGCGTTGAAGTGCGTGGCCGGCACGCCCTTGTCGGCGTAGTAGCCGCGCAGGCGGTCGATGATGAAGTCGTACAGCTCCTGCGGCAGCGCCTCGGTCTTGCGTTCGGCACTGGGCTGCACGCCTGCCGGCAGGCCGGCGATGGCGGTACCGATCAGCGCGCGCAGATCCAGGTCGAACCCGCTTTCGATCACCGTACGGGCAAGGCCAAGCGCGTTGCGGCGCAGCGCGAACGGATCCTTGTTGCCGGTCGGCTTCAGGCCCGCGGCGAAGCCACCGACCAGCGTGTCCAGACGCTCGGCGATGGCCAGCACCTTGCCCAGCGGCGACAGTGCGATGTCATCCCCACCGAAGCGCGGCTGGTACGCCTCGTCGATGGCCAGCGCGACCTCGGGCGACTCCCCGCCGGCCACGGCGTAATGCCGGCCGGCAATGCCCTGCAGTTCCGGGAATTCATTGACCATGCGCGACTGCAGGTCGTTCTTGGCCAGCACCGCAGCACGCTTGGCCAGCACCGGCTCGACGCCCACCTGCGGCGCGATGGCCTCGGCGAGGGCGGCCACACGGGTCACCTTCTCGGCCACCGAGCCCAGCTTGGCCTGGTAGGTGACGGTCTTCAGGCCATCACCCATCGCTTCCAGACCCTGCTTCAGATCTTCATCGAAGAAGAACTTGGCATCGGAGAAGCGCGGACGGATCACGCGCTCGTAGCCCTTGGCCACTTCGGCCACGTCCTTGGACTCGATGTTGGCGATGCCGATGAACTTCTCGGTCAGCTTGCCGCTGGCATCGAGCACCGGGAAGAACTTCTGGTTGATCTCCATCGTCTCGATCAGCGCTTCCTGCGGCACCGCCAGGAACTCGCGCTCGAAACTGCACAGCACCGGCGCCGGCCACTCGACCAGGTTGACCACCTGCTCCAGGTTGTCCGGGGTGATGCGTGCCTGGCCACCGGCCTGCGCGGCAGCGGCGTTGACCTGCTCGACGATGCGTGCGCGTCGCGCGTCGGCATCGACCAGCACATAGGCGGCCTGCAGCGAAGCGACGTAGTCCTCCGGCGCGCTGAGCCACACGGTCTTGTCATGCATGAAGCGATGGCCGCGGCTCATGCGGTCGGCCTTCAGGCCCAGCACCTCGGCCTCGATGATGTCCGGGCCATGCAGCAGCACCAGCCAATGCACCGGGCGGGCGAAGCCGTAGGTGTGGCTGCCCCAGCGCATCGGCTTGGGGATCGGCATCGCGGCGATCGCCTCGCGCAGGATCTCCGGCAGCAGCGTCGCGGTGCGCGCGCCCGGCGTGGTGGAGCGGTGCACGAAGCGCTCGCCCTTGGCATCGCTGGTGCGCTCCAGCGCGGTCCACTCGATCCCGGCCTTGGCCGCGAAACCCTGCAGCGCCTTGGTCGGCTGACCCTCGGCGTCAAGCGCGATGTTCAGGTACGGGCCCAGCACTTCGCTGTGCTGTTCCGGTTGTTCCACCGCCACGCCGGGCAGCAGCACCGCCAGGCGGCGCGGCGTCGACAGTGGCTTGGCATCGCCTCGTTCGATGGCCACGCCCCGCTTGCTCAGGCCGTCGACGATGCCATCGAAGAAGGCCTGGGCCAGGCCCGGCAGCGCCTTGACCGGCAGTTCTTCGGTACCCAGTTCAATCAGCAGCGGCTGCATCGTGCTCATTCCTGCACCTCCTTGGCGGCGACGGCTTCGAGGCGCTTGGCCTCGTACAGCCTGGCCACCGCCTGGGCCAGCGCGCGCACGCGCAGGATGTAGCGCTGGCGCTCGGTCACGCTGATCGCGCGGCGCGCATCCAGCAGGTTGAACGCATGGCTGGCCTTGCAGACCTGCTCATACGCGGGCAGCGGCAGGCCGACATCGACCAGCGTCTGCGCTTCTTTTTCGCAGGCATCGAAGCGATGGAACATTTCGTCCACGTCGGCGTATTCGAAGTTGTAGGTGCTCTGCTCGATCTCGTTCTGCAGGTACACATCGCCGTAGGTGACCGGGGTGCCATCCGGACCGTAGGTCCAGATCAGGTCATAGACGTTGTCGCAGTTCTGCAGGTACATGCACAGGCGCTCCAGACCATAGGTGATCTCGCCGAGTACCGGCTTGCACTCCAGGCCGCCGGCCTGCTGGAAATAGGTGAACTGGGTGACTTCCATCCCGTTCAACCACACTTCCCAGCCCAGGCCCCAGGCGCCCAGCGTCGGCGATTCCCAGTTGTCCTCGACGAAGCGCAGGTCATGCACCAGCGGATCGATGCCCAGCGCCTTGAGCGAATCCAGGTACAGCTGCTGGATGTTGTCCGGGCTCGGCTTCATCGCCACCTGGTACTGGTAGTAGCGCTGCAGGCGGTTGGGGTTCTCGCCGTAGCGGCCGTCGGTCGGGCGGCGCGAGGGCTGCACGTACGCGGCATTCCAGCTTTCCGGACCGATCGAGCGCAGGAACGTGGCCGGGTGGAAGGTGCCCGCACCGACCTCCAGGTCCAGCGGCTGGATCAGCACGCAGCCCTGCTGCGCCCAATACTGGTTGAGGGTCTGGATCAGGCCCTGGAAAGTGATCGGAACGTTCGGGATCGCGGACATGCGGCGGATTCTTGCCTGCAGAAGGGGTGCGCTAGTATAGCGACCGACCGCACGGGCCTTCCGTGCCTGGGGAAATGGAGGATGGATCCACGCCTGCCTGCGGCGTCTGCCAGCGTCCCTGCGGGGGGCGTCTCCCTGCCGCACGGCCGCCTGGATTTCGACCAGGTCGCCGCCGCCCTGGTCGCCGATGGCCTGGTCGCCGCCGCCGATCTGGAGCGCATCCGCTTCTCCGCCCCGGGCGCACGCAACGCCAGCGAGGTCCATCCGCTGGTGCTGCTGGCCAACCTGAAGCTGGGCGCCAACGGCGGCGGTGAGCTCGGTCTGGAGCGCCTGAGCGAATGGCTGGCCCAGCGCGCGGGTGTGCGCTACCTGCGGGTGGACCCGACCCGGGTCGACGTCTCGGCGGTCACCGCCCTGGTGTCCCACGCCTATGCCCGCCGCCACCGCTTCCTGCCGCTGGCGGTGGACAGCGAGCGCGTGCTGGTCGCCACCAGCGAGCCGCTGGCCCAGGAATGGCTGCGCGACCTGCAGCACCTGAGCCGCCGCCGGATCGAGCTGGCGATGGTCAACCCGCTCGACCTGCACCGCTACACCATGGAGTTCTACGGGGTGACGCGCTCGGTGCGCGGCGCCCGTGGCGATGTCCGCGGCGAGACCAGCAGCACCCTGCCCAGCTTCGAGCAGTTGGTGGAACTGGGCCGCGCTGGCGACGTCAACGCCGACGACCAGCACATCGTGCACATCGTGGATTGGCTGCTGCAGTACGCCTACGAGCAGCGCGCCTCGGACATCCATCTGGAGCCGCGCCGCGACATGGGGCGCATGCGCTTCCGCATCGATGGCGTGCTGCACAAGGTGTTCGAGGTGCCGCCGGCGGTGATGACCGCCGTGGTCAGCCGGATCAAGGTGCTGGGCCGGATGGACCTGGCCGAGCGCCGGCGTCCGCAGGACGGCCGCATCAAGACCCGTTCGCCAGGCGGGCGCGAAGTGGAAATGCGCCTGTCGACCATGCCCACCGCATTCGGCGAAAAGTGTGTGATGCGCATCTTCGACCCGGATGCCGCGTTCAAGAGCATCGACCAGCTCGGCTTCAGCCCGCAGGAGGCGGACGGCTGGACCGCCCTGGTCGAGCGCCCGCACGGCATCGTGCTGGTGACCGGGCCCACCGGCTCGGGCAAGACCACCACGCTGTATTCCACGCTGAAGCGGCTGGCCACGCCGGAGGTGAACGTCTGCACGGTGGAAGACCCGATCGAAATGATCGCGCCGGAATTCAACCAGATGCAGGTGCAGACCAACATCGACCTGGATTTCGCCAGCGGCGTGCGCACCCTGCTGCGGCAGGACCCGGACATCATCATGATCGGCGAGATCCGCGACCTGGAAACCGCGCAGATGGCGGTCCAGGCCTCGCTCACCGGCCACCTGGTGCTGTCCACCCTGCATACCAACGATGCGCCCTCGGCGATCACCCGCCTGCTCGACCTGGGGGTGCCGCATTACCTGCTCGCCTCCACCCTCAACGGGGTGCTGGCCCAGCGCCTGGTGCGCACCCTGTGCACCCACTGCAAAGTGCCCACGGCGCTCTCGGCCGAGCAATGGGCGGTGCTGACTGATGCCGATGCGGCATTACCTGAGGCGCCCACGCCATATGCACCGGTCGGCTGCATCGACTGCCGGCGCACCGGTTTCCTCGGTCGCGTGGGCCTGTATGAGTTGCTGCCATTGGGTTCCAGCCTGCGCCGGCACATCCGCGCGGACATGGATCTGGCCGCCTTCAACCGTGCCGCACGTGCTGAAGGGGTACGAACCCTGCGCCGCGCGGGGCTTGAAAAGGTAGCGGCAGGGCTGACTACAATCGAGGAAGTCCTCTCGGTCCTGCCTCCCCCGGATGAATTCCGCCCCGTTCCTGATTCTTGAAACCGGCCAACCCGTCGCCTCGCTGCGCCGCTACGGGCGGTTTTCGCACTGGATCCGGGTCGCGGCCGGGCTGGATGCCGACGAGACCGTGGTGGTCGATGTCGAACATGGCGGCACCCTGCCCAGCCACCGCGATTTTGCCGGCGTGATCGTCAGCGGTTCGGCCGCCTACGTCACCGACCGCGCCGAGTGGAGTGAACGCAGCGCACAGTGGCTGCGCGAAGCCGCCCACGACGACCGCCCGGTGTTCGGTATCTGCTACGGCCACCAGCTGCTCGCCCACGCGCTGGGCGGCGAAGTCGCCTACAACCCGGCCGGGCGCGAGTCCGGCACGATCGAGCTGGCGCTGGATCCTTCCGCAGTCGACGATCCGCTGTTCGGCGGCCTGCCGGCCCGCTTCCCGGCCCACGCCACCCACCTGCAGACGGTGCTTCGCGCGCCCGAGGGCGCGGCGATCCTGGCACGCTCGGCGCAGGACAACTGCCACGCCTTCCGCTGGGGCGCACACGCCTGGGGCGTGCAGTTCCATCCGGAGTTCGCCACCCACCACATGCGCGGCTACGTCCGCGCCCGCGCCGAGTGCATCCGCCAGCACGGTGGTTGCGCGCGCAGTGTCGCCCGCGACGTCAGCGCCGCGCCGCTGGCCCGCCAGCTGCTGCGCCGTTTCGTCCGCCAGGCACGCAACGCCTGAGCCCCGCGCGGGGGACGTCATCCGGGCGCAACGCAGCGTCCGCGCCGCGCCGGGCGGCCTTCAGGTCACGCGCCGGGAAAACAGGGATAATCGACCGCAATCGGGCGTTCGCGCCTTCTCCCCTGTCCCGGAATGTTATGAGCGAGATTCGCAAGCTGCCGGCCTCCGCCGGCGCGGAATGGCTGGTGTCGGGTTTCACCCTGCTGCGCAAGGCGCCGCTGGCGCTGGGCCTGCTCGGCGTGATCTGGGCCGTGGCCGCGTTGCTGGTGATGTCGCTGGCGATGGTGAGCCCGGCGCTGAGCACGCTGGCGCAGCTGTTGATGGCACTGGCCGGCCCGCTGTTCTTCGGCGGCCTGGTCTGGGCCGTGCGCGAAGTCGACCAAGGTCGTGTCGCGCAGCCGTCGCACCTGCTGCAGGGCCTGCAGGAAGGCCGCGCCTTGAACCTGCTCGCCTCGCTGCTGCCGCAGCTGGTGGCCGGCCTGTTCCTGGGCGTGTTGTTGCTGGTGCTGATCGGCAGCAGTGGCCTGCAGCACCTGAGCGAGGTGATGGTGCAGCTCAACGCGATCAGCCAGTCCGGCGCGCAGCCGGACCCGGCGCAGATCGAAGAATTGATGGCGAGCCTGCCGGCGATGCGCATCCTGCTCTGGCTGGCACTGGTGGTGGTCACCTTCCTGGCCATGGCGCTGGCGCTGTTCACCCTGCCGCCGCAGGTGATGTTCGAGCACCGCAACGGCCTGCAGGCGATGCGCCTGAGCCTGCGCGCCTGCCTGCACAACGTGCTGGCGATGCTGGTGTTCTTCCTGCTCGCCTTCGTTGCGGTGTTTGCGATCTACTTCGGCGTCATGCTGGTGGCGCTGATCGCGCAGTTGATCGGCGGCACGATGCTCGCGCTGTTCGTGGCGCAGCTGCTGCTGATGGGCGTGGTGATGCCGGTCTTCGCCGGTGCCATCTACACCGCGTGGAAGCAGATGTTCGGCCAGCAGGGGCCGCAGACCCCGCCGCCGATGCCGGGCCCGAACAACGTGTTCGCGGCCTGATCCAGACAAAACCCCGGCCTTGGCCGGGGTTTTTGTTTGTGCCTTACTCCGGCTGCTCTTTCCCGCCCGGGCGTGGCACCAGCCAGCGCGCGGCGTGGATGCCCAGCTCGTAGAGCAGGCACATCGGGATGGCCAGCATCAGCTGCGAAACCACGTCGGGCGGCGTCAGTACCGCGGCCAGCACGAAGATGCCCACGATCGCATAGCCGCGACCTTCCTTGAACTGCTGCGGCGTGATCCAGCCGAGCAGCACCAGGATCACCATCGCCACCGGCAACTCGAAACTGGTGCCGAAGGCGAAGAAGATCGCCAGCACGAAATCCAGGTACGCCGTCGCATCGGGGGTGATCGCAATCACCTCCGGGCGGAACGTGGTGAGGAAGTGGAACACCGCCGGCAACACCAGGAAATACGCGAACGCGCAGCCCAGATAGAACAGCAGCACCGACGAGGCCAGCAAGGGCACCGCCAGGCGTTTTTCGCGGGCATACAGACCCGGCGCCACGAACGACCACAGCTGGAACAGCAGCCACGGCACGGCGATGAACACCGCCACGAAGAACGTCAGTTTCAACGGCGCGAAGAACGCGCCGGCCGGATTGGTCGCGATCATCGTCTGCCCGTTCGGCAGCTGCGAGATCAGCGGTTCGGCGATCATCGTGTAGATCTGCCGCGAGAACGGCATCAGGCCCAGCAACACCACGCCCAGGCCGATCAACGCGCGCACCAGGCGTGCACGCAGCTCGATCAGGTGTTCGACCAGCGAACTCTCGTTACTTTCATGCTCGCTCATCGCGGTGCCTCGTGGTTCGGCGGCGTGGGCACAGGCGCAGGCGTAGGCGGCGCGGTGTCAGTCGACGGCGGCAGAGCCGCCGGGACGTCCGCACGCGGTGCGCTGCCATCAATGCCCGGCGGCGCCATCGCATCGCGCGGCGGCTCGGCCCCCTCGGTGGCCACCACATGCTGGGCCACGCTGGCCGGGGAACCCGGTGCGGGGCCGGTCATCACCGGCTCGTCCTCGGCAGCCGCGGCGACGTCATCGCCGTGCCGCGCCACGTCCTGGCGCATCTGCTCGGCTTCGCGGCGCACCGCTTCGCCACTGGCGCGCAGCTGCGACTCGGTATCGCGCATCGAGGTTTTCACATCATCGAACTGCCGCTTGATCTCTTCGGCGTGCAGTTCACGCTCGAGTTCCTGCTTCACCGAATCCCACTGGTTGCGGGCACGGCGCACCCACAGCCCGGCGAAGCGGGCTGCCTTGGGCAACCGCTCCGGGCCAAGCACCACTAGGGCCACCACCGCGATGACCAGCAGTTCACTGAAACCGATATCGAACACGCCAAGCCGCCCGGATCAGCGCGGGTCGCGGTCGTGCTCGGTCTGCGACGTCGTCGTCGAGTCCTGCGGACGCGAACTGTCGCTGAGCTGCGCGTTCGGCTTGTCCTCGTCGCGCATGCCCTTCTTGAATTCCTTGACGGCGCTGCCAAGGTCCTTGGCGCCGCTGGTCAGTTTCTTGGTGCCGAACACCAGCAGAACGATGACCAGCACGACCAACCAATGCCAGATGCTGAAACTGCCCATGACTCGCTCGTTACGTAGTGATCAGACGGTTGAGCATAGCGCACCGGCGGTAAGCCGGCGCGCGTGACAAAAGTCAGTTGCCGTCCAGCGATTCGGTACGGACTTCACCGTCGCCGACCGGCTGGAAGCCCTGCTGCGGGGCCGGTTGCGCCGGCACGGACTGCAACGGGGCGGTGGTCGCGCCAGCGGCGGCCGGGGCCGGTGCCTGTTCAGGTCGAACCGGCACGGCAGCGGCGCGCGGCGCAGCGGCCGGCGCCGGGGCAGTGCCCGCGGTGCCGCGCTTCTCGCGGGCGGTATAGGTGGCTTCCTCCAGGCGATCACGGAAGGCGACCACGTCCACCGACGGCGGCTCGCCGACACGGCCTTCAAAGACCATGCGCGGCGTGGTGTTGCTGCCGTAGGCATCCAGGTTGGCGGCATCGTCGATCTGCAGCACGGCGCCATCCAGTGCCACACCGGCGAACAGCCCGCGGGCACGCGACCAGGACCAGATTTCGGCCTTCAGCTGGCCATCGGTGGCGGCGGCAGCGTTGCGGCCAACCGGACCGGCGGCGACGCCGGCATCGGCGCCCAGGGTGAACTTGCCGTTGACGAGATTGTCCAGGCTGCGATCGTTGCGGAATACCAGCACGACATCGGAAGACTGCACACCGGCCTGGAAGCCGATGCTGCCGCCGGTGAGCTTGACGAACACCGGGTTGGACCAGCTGCCATCCGGCGTCTTGACGGACATCAAGCCGTGGCCGCGACGGCCGCCGATCACCAGACCGGCCTTGATCGTGTCGGGAATGACAATGACCGCGCGACCTTCGTCGAGCAGCTTGTCGGGAATCCCCTGCTCGGGGATGTCCTGGATTTCATTCAGGACGCGCACGGCATTGCGGGCGCGCTGGTCCTCCTGTGGCCCGGCCATGGCCTGGGTCGACAGCAGGCTGGCGGAGATCAGCAGAACAAGGCTGAGGCGGCGCATGGGTGGGCTCCAGAAAGTCGATTCATACAAGATAGCGGCAGGTACGACCGGGGTCGATACGCTTCTCGACGTTAGAAGGCCGGCGATGAATCGGCAATGAGTATTCCGGGCTATCGATATGCCTGCCAGATCGCGTTCATCATCCAAATCCATCCCGCCAATCGCGCAGACCTGCGAGAATGGCGGCATGCTCGACGCACCCGACACCGCCGTGCTGGCGGTCAATCTAGGCACGCCCGAGACGTCAACCGCCCCGGCGGTGCGTCGCTACCTGGCTGAGTTCCTCAGCGACCCGCGCGTGGTCGCGATTCCGCCGCTGTTCTGGAAACCCTTGCTGTTCGGGCTGATCCTGCCATTGCGCAGTGGTCGCTCGGCCGCCAAGTACGCCCAGGTCTGGCTGCCGGAGGGCTCCCCGCTGATGGTCTACACGCGCCGGCTGGCCGAGGCCATGCAGGGCCTGATGCCCGACCTGCGGGTGCGCCATGCGATGCGCTATGGCGCCCCGGCGCTGCCGGCCGAGCTGGACCGGCTGGCCGCCGAAGGCATGAAACGGATCGTGGTACTGCCGTTGTATCCGCAGTATTCGACCACCACCACCGCCTCGATCGAGGACCAGGTGCGCGAGTGGCAGCCGAAACATCCCGGCGTCACCGTGACCCTGGTGCGCGATTACGCGGTCGATCCGGACTGGGTCGCCGCCGTCGCCGGCAGCATCCGCCAGTGGTGGGAACAGCACGGCCGTGGCGAGAAGCTGGTGTTCTCCTTCCACGGTATTCCGCAGCGCCTGGCCGACGCCGGCGATCCGTATCCGCAGCGCTGCGAAGCCAGCGCCCACGCGATCGCCCAAGCGCTGGAGCTGGCCGACGATGCCTGGCAGCTGACCTACCAATCGCGTTTCGGCCGTGAGAAATGGCTGCAGCCCTATGCCGAACCCACCCTGTGGGCGATGGCCGAGAAGGGCGTACGCAGCATGGACGTGGTCTGCCCCGGCTTTGCCACCGACTGCCTGGAAACCCTGGAAGAGGTGGCGATGGGCTTTACCGAGACCGTTGCCGAGCGCGGCGCGACAATGCGCTACATCCCCTGCCTCAACGACGCGCAGGCGCATGCACTGGCGCTGTCGCGGCTGAGCATCGCGGCGCTGGCATGACGCTGCAGCCGTTCTCGCTGCCGGTTGCCGGCAGCACCGTGGCCGGCCTGCGGTCGGCTGAGACCGGCGGCACGCGTGTTCTGGCGCTGCATGGCTGGCTCGACAACGCCGCCAGCTTCGTACCGTTGGCGGCGCAGCTGCCGGCGCTGGCGCTGGTGGCGATCGATCTGCCCGGCCACGGCCACAGCGCGCACCTGCCGCCCGGCACGCAATACAACACGCCCGGTGCGATCTGCCACGTGCTCGACGTCGCCGATGCGCTGGGCTGGGACCGCTTCGTGCTGCTCGGCCACTCGATGGGCGCCGGCATTGCCAGCCTTACCGCGGCGGCCGCCCCCGAACGCGTCGAGCGCCTGATCGCGATCGAGGCCCTCGGCGGCCTGCGGGGCCCGGAGAATGAAACCGCACAGCGCCTGCGTGAGCATGTGCGTGCCGCGCGGGCGCTGCCCACCCGCAAACTGCGCGTGTTCCCTGATCTGGCCGCGCCGATCCGCGCCCGCATGATGGCCAACCAGCTCAGCGAGCGGTGTGCGCGCCTGCTGGTCGAGCGCGGCGTCAAGCCTGTTGAAGGGGGTTTCAGCTGGTGCAGCGATCAGCGCCTGATGCTGCCCACCGCGATGCGCCTGAGCGAAGCACAGATCGACGACCTGCTCACCGCGATCGAATGCCCGACCCAGGTGATCTACGCCACGCCAGCGCAGTCGTATTACCCGGAGCCGTTGCGCAGCCAGCGCATCTCGCTGCTGCGCGAAGGCCGCTTGGCCGTGTTCCCGGGCACGCATCATCTGCACATGGAGCATCCCCAGGTGGTGGCCGAGGTGATCCAGGGCTTCCTCGCCGGGTAAGCCCTGCACGGTGCGACACACGGTCGCACTCAACTTATCCCGGCAGCGACCGATACCGATGATGCAGGCCGATCTTCATTGGCCGCACTGTCGTCGCTTGCTCCGCCGTTGCGAAGCCGCGCATCACCCAGGCTTCCAGGGAACGTCGTCGCAATGCCGGATTGGCCGTGCCATCGCCCACAGGACCGGGCCATGCCGGCGGTGATTGCCACCGCCGACGCGGCGTTTTCCGCTGCGTGCTCTCTGCGCGCCTCCCTGCTTCTTTCCGCTGCCGCACCCACCGCTTCGCCGGTGACGGGTGTGGCATCCGCCTGCGCGCGATCACGCCGCGGGCTTTCCGCTTTCTGATGATTCTGGAGCCGCCATGACCGCCATTCCCGATGCCTCCTCCCGCCCGCCCGATCTGCTGCCCACGCGCATGTCCGGGCCGTCCGCTGACGCGGCCTGTCTGGTCACCGCAGGGGTACTGCTCGCCGCCGCCGTGATCGCTGCGATCGGGCAGCGGCAACCCTGGGCGCTGGTTCCCGTCGCGATCGCAGCCGCACTGTTGGGCCTGCTCGCGCTGCGTATGCGGCAGCAGGGCAATGCACTGCGGCAGGCACAGACGCGGGCGCTCTCGCTGGCCGCGGAGGCAGCACGCGCGCAGGCGCGTGATCGCGTCGAACACACGCACGACGCCCAGGTCCGGCAGGCGCTGGATGTCTCCCGCACCGCAATGATGATCGCCGACAACGACCACGTGATCCGCTACGTGAACCAGTCGGTGGTGACCCTGCTGCGCAACCAGCAGGCCAGCCTGCGTGAGGCCTTCCCCGACTTCGATGCCGAGCGCCTGGTCGGCAGCAGCATTCACCGTTTCCATGCGAATCCGGACCGCATCCGCGCCATCCTCAATACGTTGATGGCCACCCATCACGGGCGTGTGCGGATCGGCCCGGTGCATTTCGCCCAGGTTGTCACGCCGGTATTCGATGCGAAGGGCCAGCGCCAGGGCTTCGCGGTGGAATGGCATGACCGTACCCACGAACTGCTGCTGGAACACGCCGTGGCCGATATCGTCGAGGCGGCCAGCAAGGGCGATCTTGATCGCCGGCTGCAGGCCACGGACGGAGGCGCGAGCTTCCTCAACGGCCTGACCGGCGGCATTAACCAGCTGCTGGACAGCGTGGGTGGCACGGTCGGTGAGATCCGCCGGGTGCTCTCGGCGCTGGCCGATGGCGATCTGGACCAGCGCATGCGGGGCGATTTCCACGGGTCGTTCCAGGCCATGCAGCGCGATGCCAATGCGACGGCGGAGCAACTGACCGCGATGGTCGAACGGATCAAGCAGTGCACCGGCTCGATTTCGCTGGCCGCCAGTGAGATCGCCAGTGGCAACGATGATCTGTCCGAGCGTACCGAACGCCAGGCTGCCCATCTGGAGGAAACCGCCGCCTCGATGGAGGAGCTGACCTCCACCGTGCGCCAGAACGCCGAACACGCGCGCCAGGCCAGTGCGTTGGCGCACGGCGCGCATGATGTCGCCACCCGCGGCAGCCAGGTGGTGAGCGAGGTCGTGACCACCATGGACGCCATCCAGACCGCCTCTCACCGCATCGGCGACATCACGCGGGTGATCGACGGGATCGCCTTCCAGACCAATATTCTTGCCCTCAACGCCGCCGTGGAAGCAGCACGCGCAGGCGAGCAGGGCCGCGGCTTCGCGGTGGTTGCCAGCGAGGTACGGAGCCTGGCACAACGGTCGGCCGAGGCAGCCAAGGAGATCAAGGGGCTGATCGATGCCTCTGTAGTGCAGGTCACCGACGGCGCGCGCCTGGTCCAGGACGCCGGGCAGACCATGGGCGAGATCGTGAGCAGCGTGGCCGGTGTCAGCGGCATCATGGCCGAGATCTCTTCGGCCTCGCAGGAGCAGGCTGCCGGCATCGATCAGGTCAACCGGACGGTGGCGCAGATGGACGATGCCACCCAGCAGAATGCGGCGTTGGTCGAAGAGGCGAGTGCAGCCGCACGGCTGTTGGAAGCGCAGGCTGCCGACCTGACCCAGGCAGTCGCCGTGTTCCGTCATCAGGAACAGGCGTACCGCCCCGCCGCGGTGGCCTGATCGGCGTCAGTCCAGCACGCGTCTCGGCGCGCCCTGCAGCCAGGCGGCGATATTCTCGACCGCCTGGCCGAAATAATCCCGGTAATTGCGCGCGGTGACATAACCCAGGTGCGGCGTCGCCAGTACGTTGGGCAGCGTGCGGAACGGGTGCCCGACCGGGAGGGGCTCGATGTCGAAGACATCCAGCCCGGCGCCAGCGAAGCGTTTCTGCGCCAGTGCCTCGATCAGCGCGTGTTGATCGATCAGGCCGGCACGTGCGGTGTTGATCAGGTAGCCGTGTGCCGGCAGGCAGGCCAGCGTGGCCGCATCAACGATGCCCCGCGTGCGCTCACCCAGCACCAGGTGCAGCGAGACCACATCACTGTCAGCGAACAATGCCTGCTTGGACGCCGCCAAGTGCACGCCCGCGGCCTGCGCACGGGCGGCATCCAGGTTCGGACTCCACGCACTGACCTGCATCCCGAATGCCTGGCCGATCCGCGCCACGCGCTGCCCGATCTTGCCCAATCCCAGCAGCCCCAGCCGGGCACCATGCAGGTCCCGGCCGAGCGTCTGCTGCCACGGCCCGTCGCTGCGCGACGCGTTGGCCTCAGGCACCAGGTGCCGCATCACCCCCAGGATCAGCGCCCAGGTCAGTTCCACGGCCGGTTCGGGATGGCTGTCGGTTCCGCACACGACCACGCCCCGCGCCTTCGCGGCGGCGACGTCGATTGCGGCGTTGCGCATGCCGCTGGTAACCAGCAGACGCAGGCATGGGAGCTTGGCCAGCAGCTCGGCGGTGATCGGCGTGCGCTCACGCATCACCACCAGTATGTCGGCGTCCTGCAGTGCGGCCGCCAGCGCATCGCCCGTGTGGGATGCCGTCAGCGTACGTATCTGCACCGCATCGCCGAGCCGGTGCCAATCGGCGGACGATGTCGCCACGCTTTGGTAGTCGTCGAGAATCACGCAGTTCAGCGGCATGGGGGCGTCCTTCATCAGCAGCCATGACGATACGCCCGCGCGGCGGCGCGCTCTACAGACAGGTACGACCGCTGCCGGCGTGCCGTGCCCGCGTTGTGGGCAGGCGCTGTGGCCAAGCTGCCCCCAGGCAGGCACGGAATCGCAGACAAAAA